>JAYVLG010000043.1:0-16998 GCA_043759595.1 Sulfurirhabdus sp.
GGTAAATCCAGCGTACTCAAAATCATGGCGGGCTTGGATAAAGACATCGAAGGCGAAGCCACGCCGATGCCTAACCTGTCTATTGGCTATTTACCGCAAGAACCGCAACTTGACCCCGAGCAGACAGTGCGTGAAGCCGTGGAGCAGGGTTTGGGCGAAGTGTTTGAAGCCCAGCAAGAGCTGGAGGCGGTGTACGCTGCCTATGCCGAACCGGATGCGGATTTTGATGCACTCGCCACGGAACAAGCGCGCCTGGAAGCAATCATTTCAGCTTCCGACGGCCACAGTGCCGACCAGCAATTGGAAATCGCTGCTGATGCATTGCGCCTGCCCCCTTGGGAAGCCAAAATCGGCAACCTCTCCGGCGGTGAAAAACGTCGTGTCGCGTTATGTCGTTTGTTGCTGTCAAAACCGGATATGTTGTTACTGGACGAACCTACCAACCATCTGGACGCAGAAAGCGTCGACTGGCTGGAGCAATTCCTCACCCGTTTTCCGGGTACCGTTGTCGCCGTGACCCACGACCGCTATTTCCTGGACAATGCCGCTGAATGGATACTTGAACTGGACCGTGGCCACGGTATTCCCTGGAAAGGCAATTATTCTTCCTGGCTAGAGCAGAAAGAAGAACGTCTTAAACAGGAAGAATCCACTGAATCAGCCCGTCAGAAAGCACTGCACAAAGAACTGGAATGGGTTCGGCAAAACCCCAAAGGCCGCCAGGCCAAAAGCAAGGCCCGCTTGGCGCGCTTTGAAGAACTGAACTCGCAAGAATACCAAAAACGCAATGAAACTCAGGAGATTTTTATCCCTGTAGCCGAGCGTTTAGGTGACAACGTCATTGAGTTCGACGGCGTTTCCAAATCCTTTGGTGACCGTCTGTTGATCGACAATCTCAGTTTCCAGGTTCCCGCCGGTGCGATTATCGGCATTATCGGCCCTAACGGCGCAGGTAAGTCCACACTTTTCCGCATGATTACTGGCAAGGAGCAGCCAGATTCCGGCGAAGTCAAAATCGGGCCGACCGTTAAAATTGCCCACGTAGATCAATCCCGCGATGCCCTCGGTGGCAACAAAACCGTGTTCGAAGAAGTCTCCAATGGGTCAGACATTCTCACCGTAGGCAGATATGAAACACCTGCCCGCGCCTATCTGGGGCGTTTCAACTTTAAAGGCGCGGACCAGCAAAAGATTGTCAGCAACCTTTCCGGCGGTGAACGTGGCCGTTTGCACTTGGCAAAAACCCTGATCGCGGGCGGCAATGTGTTGCTGCTGGATGAGCCATCCAACGATCTGGACGTGGAAACCTTGCGTGCACTGGAAGATGCGCTACTGGAGTTCGCCGGTTGCGTGCTGGTTATTTCCCATGACCGCTGGTTCCTCGACCGCATTGCCACGCACATCTTGGCCTGCGAAGGTAACTCCCAATGGGTTTTCTTTAACGGCAATTATCAGGAATATGAAGCAGACAAAAAGAAACGCTTGGGTGAAGAAGGGGCGAAACCCAAGCGGATTCGGTATAAGCCATTAATGAGCTAATATCAAGAGACGTTACTGCACTCAAGGGGTGGGAAAATAAAGAATCTAGTGTGGTTTGAAAAATACGGTACTACTATCACCACACGCCAGAAACTTTTATGACCCAGCCTGAGATGGGTTGGTTCCATTTGACAATTTATTGAAAAACGATTCAAATTCATTGAGTAACCGTTGATAGATCGGCCGACGAAAGCTTACGGTGCTTTGCAATAAGACTGGACCCTCTACCCATTGCCAAGCATTGAATTCCGTTTGATCTGGCTGGATGTCTTCATCAGTACCTATGAAGCGAAACAGGAACCATTTTTGCACTTGCCCGCGCCCTGTCTTGCTTGTACGGTATTGTTCCGGCAATTCATAAGCCAGCCATTCCGAGGCTTCTGCTAACAATTGCAGTTTTTCTGGTGGAATGGCGGTTTCTTCTTTGATTTCCCGCACCACGGCATCAAGGGGCAGCTCGTTAGACTCCAGTCCACCTTGTGGCATTTGCCAGGCACCCTTGACATCAGCTCTCTCGAATACGAGAATTTCGCCACTCCGATTGATTATCACAGCGCCGACATTGGCGCGAAAAAAAATACCGTTTGTGTCCATTATGCGTTAAACCTATTTTACTTTTTCGTCAGCGCTCTTCGCCTTGGTAAACGTTTCAAGTGTTCCCAGAAACCAGCGTTCGCTAAACCCTGCCAAGAAACAAAAGAATAATGCGGCCCAAGGTGTAAATGGCGTGTCCATCAATTTGATTAAATTACCCTGGATCAGAATAAATACGGGTATCGCCGCTGCACCACCAATTGCACTTCTGGCTAACGTAATCATACGCGTTCTTTGTGCATCAGGAATTTTAGCATTTGATTCGGTCTTGGTGACTGAAAAGGCAGCACTCAGCGTCCCCCCCAGAATCCCCATATAAAGAGCGTAAGGCAATAGTTGCCCACTCAGAGGCTGAGCAAGAACACCCAAGCCCTCGCGCAATGCAGAAATAATGGCTGTCGTGAGCAACACAATGAGGAGAAATCCGATAAAAAGCAGTTGATTTCGAAGAAGCTCTATCTTCCGGTAAATGTTCTGAGAATAGGTATTTCGGTGAAACAACGCTTCTTTGATGGATTCTGCATTTACCGTCTCTAGCTGTTCGTGAAGCAAGGTAAGCGCGGCTTCGCAACGCCATGAACCATCCAGTTTTTTCTTGATTTCGCTTTTTAATGAAATAACGCGGGCTTGCTTTTCCGCTGCTGGCATGCCGGAGATTGCATCGCGTTCTGCGTTTAGCAGGCTTTTGATGGATACTGCATTTACCGTCTCTGGCTGTTCGTTAAGCAAGGCAAGCGCGGCTTCACAACGCCATGAACCATCCAGTTTTTTCTTGATTTCGCTTTTTAATGAAATAACCCGGGCTTGCCTTTCTGCTGCAGGCATACCGGAGATTGCATCGCGTTCAGCATTTAGCAGACTCTGGTATCCCGTATCAACTTCACAATTTTCGCATGCTTTTTTTGCATTTTTTAGATGGGCGTTACAACTATCTATCCAGCTGCAATCTTTTCCTTCTTGTTCAGTGATGAGTTTGTAACGATGAAAGGCAATTTCGAAATCATCAATATCCGCTTCCAAACGACGGAGAGATAATGAAGAAAATCCCAATTTTCTATAAAGTTCGCAAAAAATACCGGACATATATTTCCTCCTGCAGTTAAATCTGGATGGCAGGAATTGTTACCCCGAAGCATGGAGTGGGTAATGAACCATTTTTCATCCAATCTGCTTACCAATAAACGTTTTTGAAATGAACGACGAGCACTTTCCTAACGATGCCAGGCTCGTTGAAATCAACTTAACGTGATGAATATTTGCACTATACAATTGCACTTGATGTCATTTTCTCTAGAAGCAGAAAAGTATTACACATAAGTCCAGAATGCGTTTGCAATGTTTTTTTAACTATAGATCATGACAAAAGCAAGTCAAAGCATGTTGGTGTAATTGCTGCTGAAAACAGAACAGAGCAATCCATAGAGTTAATCCGTATTTTGCATCCACCCGCGTGATGATCACGTGATGATCATCTCCCCATGACCGCTGGTTTCTCAACCGCATTGCCGCACACATACTGGCGTGCAAGGGGATTTTCAATGGAGGTTTTTAATGGAAAATATCAGGAATACAAAGCTGACCGAAAATAAATGTCTGGATGAAAAAGAGGCTAAACCCAAGCGGATTCGGTATAAGCCGTTAATGAGTTGAAACACCTGAAAGATGCGTGTTGAACCGAAAGCGGTCAAGCCAGGCACACTTCAAGGCAAGACTGAAAGTGAAAGAAAGCACGCCCAATCACGGCCGCATCTTCCAGAGACATCAAATCGTTCTTTAAATGTGCATTAGACGCACAAGAAGGACATACGAATGTAATGCCCGGGCACAAATCATTGCAACAAACTGAGTGCTGTACCGATATTTGGCGGTATTCCACTTGTGTACCAGCAGGGGATGCATCTTTAACCTGGCCTGCTTCATCCGTTCTCACCATTATCGGCTCTTCACAACTGCTGCAATGTGTATGAATATTCGCGGAAGAACCAGCCAGAAATGGGATGGCAAATGCATCAATTGCGCACATCGCGTAAACGGTGCGTGCATCATACTCGACACTTATTCCAGTTTTAGATGCACTGAATGGATAGCATCCCAGACTTGATCCAGTCAACACTATTGCATCAATCGCCAATAGCTTTTCCAGCTCACCGGCGGGGATGATATCCTGCTGCGGCGCGTTGCCATTTTGCAGCCACGCCAACAATACCGTTGTATAAGCTTCACAGGTGGCAGTATCCGCAGTCTCAATCCTTTCCTGCAAGGGAAATTCCCTGCGCAATCTTTTTACATTTTTGAAAATATTGTTTTTAGATGTCATGTGCGCTCCATTAAATCATTCAACCTGGGTGAATAACGCAACCTTAAATTACGCCAAAAATTCTTTAAAACATTGCAACCAAGTTGAGATTATGGATGTTTATGGGTCAAAAAATACGCATACTTAACTTTCGGTCAATATAGTTAATGACAAGATGAAGATCAAGTGAAATTATGTATAAAATACATTGACATACAATGATATACGAAAAATATCACACTTTTCCATTAGTAATTCAACGAGAT
This sequence comes from Sulfurirhabdus sp., assembly GCA_043759595.1. Taxonomy (GTDB): domain Bacteria; phylum Pseudomonadota; class Gammaproteobacteria; order Burkholderiales; family SMCO01; genus Sulfurirhabdus. The sequence continues at coordinate 4,696 of JAYVLG010000043.1, forward strand.
ATAGCATGCTGAACTTGCTAGATTTTTCCAGTATATTTTTTTCATTTTGAATGCTTTAAATGCTACTGGAACGATGTGATTTATTAGCTCACAAGGGTGATAAATACAAGAAAACAAAGCTGAAAAATAGTTAGCGTTTCTTTTCGGCAATTGGCATTTAACCTGACAACACTTGACCACCGCATCGAGAAAAGATAACGTTGCCCCCGACATCAATTCAAATTATGAATCTCATGCAGTATAGACACTTACTATTTATCGCCTCTTTTATATCGCTTCTCAATGGCTGCGCCTCAACAGGTACCAACGAAACACCTTCAGCACCTGAAAAACCGATAATTCCATCGCAAGATGCCAGCACGTTTGGTACCGGCACAGCAACGGGCGCACCGGTAATTGAGAGGATAATCAAACCGTACGCCAACTTACCTTACACCACAACATTACCCCCAAATGCACCACCTTCTTCGCCCTCGCCAGCCTATCCTGGCACAAAAGAAGGACAAATTGCTGTTGCCAAACTTCTGCCCCGTACTTCTGACCAAAAAGGCTGGGCAACAGATATTTTCTCGGCATTTTTCGCGCTTCACATACCAGCCACCAAAGAAAATTTTTGTGCGGCTATTGCAGTCATAGAGCAGGAATCAAGCTTTCAGTCAGATCCAGTTGTACCCGGTTTGTCCGGCATTGTCTTGAAGGAAATTGATACACGACGTAAAAAATACAACATTCCGGAATTAGTGCTGGATGCCGCCTTATTAAAATCATCCCCGGATGGTCGAAGCTACAAAGCCAGAATCAATGCCTTGAAAACAGAGAAACAAATGAATGCGCTGTTTGACGACATGATATCTGAACTACCATACGGTAAAACTTTACTCAGTGGTTATAACCCGATACGAACTGGCGGCCCGATGCAAGTCAGCGTTGAGTTTGCTGAACATCATGTCAGGGAAAAACCTTATCCCTATCCACGCAAAGACAGCCTCAGAAACGAGGTTTTCAGTCGCAAGGGGGGATTGTACTTCGGTATCGCCATATTGCTGGATTACCCTGCGCCCTATAGCCAGCCAATATACCGCTTCGCGGATTTCAATGCGGGTCGATATAGCTCACGGAATGCTGCATTCCAAAATGCCATAGTTAAAATTACCGGCCATCCATTGGCCCTGGATGGCGATTTACTTCGTTATACAAATGGTGATCCATCAGCAGAGCGCAGCACGACACAGCAGGCACTTTCCTCATTAACGAGAAAACTGCATTTAAGTGAAGCCGAAATTTTACGAGATCTCAGACAGGAAAAAAACGCGGCATTTGCGAATACCCCACTTTATCAGCGCTTATTCGGTCTGGCCGATCAAGTTACGGGAAAAACGCTTCCTCGCGAAGCCATGCCCCGTATCGACCTGAAAAGCCCAAAAATCCATCGCAAACTTACAACCGAATGGTTTGCTAATCGCGTGAACATGCGTTACAAAACCTGTCTGAACAGATAACCCTGGAAATCACAGAAAACCGATCAACTGCGGTTACTGGTTAAATCAAAGTTCCCCGTTCGCGCCGGCTTTCATGATGCTTTCCAGATTATTGCGTACTTCAATGGCTTTCTCTTTGAGTTTAGGATTAAGGTTAGCACTATTGATCAGAATATTCAGATCCATCATCACTAGCCATCCCTGTCCTTTTTCATCTTCAATCAAAGCAATACGGCACGGCAAATAAGCGGCAAAATCCATGCTGTAATCCACCATATTTTTAGCGGTAATCGCATCACAGAATTGATAAATGGTCATGCGCCGTTCCGGTTTTCCGGTTGTCGCTTCAACCTGCTTGGACAAGGGCAATTCCGCTACCAGTTTCATGTTCAGAAAGTTAGCCCGCAATTTCATGGAGTCCACTGCATCATCCATAGAAATGTCTTTCGAAATCGGCATTTTCACTACAGTCTTGCTAATAGCGCCAGTGACCATCGGCTGAGATCTTTTTACATTTTCAGCTGCAAATGACGGCACTGCAGCAATCGATGCAACCAGGCAAACAAAAAATATAATGCTTTTCATGATAACTCCCCATTCATTTTTAATCATTCGGACAAAATGGATTCAATTACCCATCCCATCCCTGAAAACGGCTTAAACAATTTGCCCCTACTTTTCCTTAGAGCAATTGGCAATACATTTCACTTCCGGAATTTTCTTGCCACCGCAGGTCAGAAAGCAGGCATCGTATAAAGGCTGACAACCACAATCCGCATCACATTTTTCTGCCCGCAGTTTACTGAATATTTCCTCACGCTTCGGCTTCGCTGGCCGATATGGCGGGAATACAACAGGCCCCGGGTAAGGATGATAATAACCGCGTCCATCCCAGTAAGGCACATACATTCTGCTCATCATTAGCGAAAACTCGTACTGCTGCAACTGCCATCGGTAAAGATTCATTTCTGAATCGTAACGTTTAAGTGCTTCTGCGTAGCGTTCATCAGCTTGCGGCTCAATCTGCTTCAGGCAGATTTCACTATTTATAGCACAATGCTTTTGGCATGCAACCAGTTTTTGCTCGCATTTTCCCAGACACATGCGCCCATCCGCACCGATTGGTGGTTCATAACGGTACGTGGTTTGAAAGAGTGGCGTGGCACACCCCGAAAATGTCAGAATCGACAATATAATCATGAGCACACTAAAGCTGTATCGCATGGAGATTTTTACCTGCCTGATTGCGTGTATTCCAGTATAACGCTCAAACGGGAAAAGTTTTTGGAATTGCATGGCAGCCCTCTCCTCGTCACTCAGCGCATTGTCACCAATTCTTCTGAACTCGTAGGGTGTATCGCCACTGTATTATCAAAATCAGCTTTGGTCGCTCCCATCTTTATCGCTACTGCAAATCCCTGCATCATTTCATCCGCACCATGTCCGATAATATGACAACCCACAATTTTCTCATCCACGCCCACTGTCACCAGTTTCATGGCTGTTTTTACCTTACGTTTTGTGATGGCATGAAACATGGGCGTGAAACGTGTTTGATAAACTTTTACCGCATCGCCATGCTTATCGCGTGCTTCGGTTTCACTCAAGCCTATCGTCGCTATTGGCGGATGGCTGAACATGACAGTTGCCACATTTTCATAATCCAGCTTCCGATCTTTCATGCCGCCAAACAGTCTATCGCTTAACCTGCGACCGGCAGCAATAGCTACAGGGGTAAGCGCGATGCGACCAGTGACATCCCCGACAGCATAAATACCTTTTACGGGAGTATTCTGATATTCGTCAGTCTGAACAAATCCCTTCTTATCCGGAGTGATACCAGCTGCTTCAAGATTCAAACCTTCACAATTAGGAACGCGACCAATTGCCCAGATTAATGTGTCAAATCCCGCATTTTGTCGCCCATCTTCACACCGCAAAGTAAGCTTTCCAGATTCTTCTACCACTTCTGCCACCTGTGATTTAGGCAGAATTTCAACGCCGTCTTCAACCATTTCTTCCATTAGCGTTTCACGCAGCATGGCATCAAAATTATCCAGGAAGTGTTCGCGCCGCAACATGAGTGAAACTTCACTTCCCAGTGCATTCAGCATTCCTGCCAGTTCCACGGCAATATAACCTGCACCCACAATTGCTACACGTTTGGGTCTATCTTCCAGCTCAAAAAAACCATCCGATGTTATACCCAGTTCCGCACCAGGAACCGGCGGCACCAGCGGTGTGCCTCCGGTAGCGATCAAGATATGATCAGCGGTATACCGTTCTCCTTCTACTTCAATAGTGTGGGCATCTACAAAACCTGCCAACCCGCGAATCACTGTAACTTTATTATCCTGGAGATAGGTTTGATAACGACCGTTCAAATTCAGAATATAGTCATCCCGGGCCTTCTTGAGTTTTTGCCAATGAAATGTGTGCCCCGACACTTCAAATCCATAGTCTTCAGCGTGCTCCAAAGTATGCGCAAGGGCAGCGCCATTCCACATGACTTTCTTGGGAACACACCCTACATTGACGCAAGTACCGCCAAGACGGCCACTTTCTACTACAGCACATTTAGCGCCATGCAGCGCTGCGCGGTTTGCAGCTGCAATACCGCCACTCCCTCCACCAATTGCAATAAAATCAAAATGCTTTGTCATGACGTTCTCCGAATCAATGCTGCTATAGTAACATTATGAAGAACCAAGAAATGGATATGCAGGCAAAGGAAATTTTGACGTTCTGGTTTGGGACATCAGACTTTACCGATGGACTGGAAAGGCGCAAAGCCTGGTTTATTAAAAATCCGGAGTTTGATGAGGAAATACGCAGCAAGTTTTTGGTGATTTATGAAAAAGCTGCCCAGGGAGCACTTTCAGACTGGCAACAAACACCTCTCGGTTGCCTTGCCCTGATTATTTTGCTGGACCAGTTTCCGCGCAACCTGTTCCGCGGTGACGCAAAGTCTTTCGCAACGGACAGTGCTGCCCTGACAGCTGCACAACTCGGCGTTACACAAGGGTTTGATTTGCTGCTACCCCATATAGCGCGCACTTTCATGTATTTACCATTTGAACACAGCGAACAGCTAGAAGATCAGCAGCGTTCTATTGCCCTATTTAATCAGATGCAGAATGACCATGAAATGACCGAAACCATAAAATACGCGCAGCGGCATTTCGACATCATTGCGCAGTTTGGCCGCTTCCCTCACCGGAACAAACTACTCGAGCGACAATCCACGGCTGAAGAAGAGGCATTTCTGAAAACGCCCGGATCTTCTTTTTAGCAAAAAAACTTTAAAATATCGCTTGCAAATCAAGCAGAAGCAATCAAGGAAGGGTTATTGAAAAGCGAAGCAAAACAGCCCTTGCATCGTGATCATCAAGCTTTAATGGTAATGTTTGTTGCTATATCCACCTCGCGCCTGCGCTCTCCACGCCGATCTTTACCAGAACGGGTATCCAGCATGACAGGCTTATTATAGATACGACGGCACATTTTGCGACGGTCCTGATCAATGACGCTCTCGGGCCTTGGCACTGCGCGCCGCATGTTTGGCGCTCTAATGTTGGGACGAGGCTTATCTATGCGCTCTTGCACGAACGAAGTATGCTCGCGCCTGGCAACAGGCCGAGCTACCGTGAGTTCATCAACCCCCGGGATTTCTGGCGCTTCATCACCCACTATAATGGGTGGGGGTATCGTAGTAGGAAACCGCATAAGTATTAAAAATACAATAATCAAATATGTATTTCACTTATCGGCAATTATTTTTAAACCTTTATGGTCTTTTGCAATTTGAAAAAACCGTGCTTTCTTTAAAGCCTTGCTGTTTAAATGTAAACTGAATAAATGAAAATCAATTCCTTCTTACTTAAGCTATTATCTAACCGTCCATTCACGACCATTTATCCGCTGATGGCAATCGGGTTCATAGTCATGACAAACAGCCATGCCGCTGAACGTGATACCTATAAGCGCGATGATGTGACATTTTCCATCTCGGTCCGTACCCCGGAACAAATTCGTGCATTTTATTCCGGACGGGGATTTCCAGAAGCAGCAATCAAGGAATTGGAAAACAAGTGTCTTTTAACAGCAGGCATCCAGAATAGTCGTGAAGACATCGTATGGCTTGAACCTTCAAACTGGCGCTTTACTACAGAAAAAGGCATCAATATCAGACGCATTAGCCGGGAAGAATGGGATATCAGATGGGCCAAACTAAATATTCCCTTAGCGAGTCGCGCCACATTTGGCTGGACCCAACTACCGGAAAGCAGGGACTTACTTACCGGTGAATCAGCGGGTGGCAATATTGCCATTGAACCACCCAAAACTTCGTTTTCAGTGGATGTGCTTTTTAAAACAGGTTCAGACAAGAAGGGACCTGGCATACGTTTTAAGGCAGAAAATCTGCAGTGCATACATTCGCCATCTGGAGACAAAGAATGATCGCTCGTTTGACGTTTCTGTTAGCGCTTTTTTTTGCCCATGGAACACTTTTGGCACATGACGTTCCAAAACCTGCTGGCCTGGTTGCTTTAGATGGCCGAGTAGCGCCCGCGCTCATCCTGTCCGACATGGACGGAAATAAAACCGACCTTAAAACCCTTCGTGGTCAATGGGTGCTGGTTCATTTCTGGGCAACCTGGTGCGGCCCCTGCCGACGCGAAATGCCCACCCTGCAAAGCATGCGGCAACAGTTAAAGAACGTGCCAATTCAACTCGTACTGGTCAATACGGCCGAAACCGATGATGAAGTATTTACCTTTTTACCGACTGTTGCTCCAGAGTTAAATACGTTGATGGACCGAGATGGCCTGGTGACTGATCTCTGGAAACCCCGCGGCCTGCCTTCCAGCTTTATTGTTGACCCGGAAGGAAAACTCCGTTATCTGGCACTGGGTGGACGGGACTGGGCTGCGCCTGCCTATATTGCTTTTCTGAAATCGTTAACTTCACATTAACCAATATGGTGCTTTTCAATTGACTGTGCCAGATTAAAGCACCACTTCTTCCATCTTTAAGCAGAACCTCATAAAAGGCTATTCACCACTGAGGCGCGGAGACGCAGAGTTGGGAGACGCCGTTTCGTGGCGCATCAGTGATGTTGGTTAACTTGAACACCTCCTTGGCGGCTCTGCATACTCATTCACCATGCCTTCGTTCTCCTCTGCGGCAAGACAAGTTTTTTGAGGTTCACAAGTTCCAAAGCTCTGCACCAACTACACCACTACAGCCATTTCTTCCGCTTGAAAAACAAAAACATTCCGATTCCCAGCAGTAGCATGAGAGAAAGCGTGACCTGCAAACCATAACGCCATTCCAGTTCCGGAAAGTTATGAAAGTTCATGCCAAAAAAGCCGGTAATAAAGGTGAGCGGCAGAAAAATGCTGGAAAATAACGTCAGTACTTTCATGATCTCGTTCGTGCGGTTGCTGATACTAGAAAGATAAACATCCTGCATGCTGGACAACATATCCCGATAGGTATCAATGCTATCAGCCACCCGTATCACATGATCATGCAAATCCCGCAGAAACAGCTCGGTGCTTTCATGAATAAGGGTAGATTCCGAACGCTGCATGGAGGCAATCACCTCCCGCAACGGCCAAACAGACTTTCTCAGAAAGATCAATTCACGGCGCAGTTCATGAATCATGCGAAGCGTATCCGGTTTAGGATTGCTTGCAAGAATGGCCTCAACCGATTCAATCTTATCGCCGATTTTTTCCAGTACATCAAAATAGCCATCAACGACCAAATCCATCAGTGCATAAGCCATATAATCAGTCTGCGATTTACGAATCCGCCCCACGCTCTTACGAATGCGCTCGCGCAAAGGCTCAAATGCATCGCCAGGCCGCTCCTGAAAGGAAATCAGATAATTTTCCCCCAGCACAAGACTTAACTGCTCAACTGTTATTTCATTTTTGACGGCATCAAATTCCAGCATTTTCAGCACAAAGAAAATGTAATCACCATAATCTTCGTATTTAGGGCGCTGGTCCGTGTGAAGAATATCTTCCAGCATCAGCGGATGAAAGTTCAGCACCCTGCCAAAAGCTTCCAGCACACCCGGCATCAAAACACTATCCACATTAATCCATGTCACCGATTTCGCATTGGCAAAAGGCAAACATTCCTCGATTTTGTGGACAGTTTTTTCTACTACATGCTGCTCGTCAAAATCGAACAGAGTAATGCGGGCATCACTGGCAGCCGTTTTATCACCCACATAAACCAAAGAACCGGGGGACATACCGGATTTATGAGCGCGTTTTTTTGGTCGCATAAAAAATCTGTATCAACAAAGAATAGGTTACATATCCTAACATGGACAAGAAAACGCCACCAATCCAGCCATAACAAATAAGGAGATTCCAGATTTTACTGTGGGTGGGGGCTTTGTTTGACAACATCAGCAAGCAAAACTCAAGGTCGGTTAACTGGAAAGACGTACAGCCGTTCGCGACCCTGAGCCGACCATCAATGTATGAAGTGGAACGACTGTTGTACTGCTGACAACAGACCGTCAAACTAAGGAAAATATGCGAGCCTAAATGCATGTTGATAACCCTAAGCAGCCCACCAGTAGTTCGAAAAGCAGACCTTCAATACTTCGGTTAAGCGGCGAGCCATGCAGCGGGCTATCCTCTGCAACCGCTTGTACGGCGTCCCTACTCGCTCCCACATTGGATTGCGGGTCGCCAATAACTAACGGTTGCCTTTAGCCCGATTGTGCGTGATGCAAAGCATTTGGCAGTTTTTCGCCGAGCTTCCGCCACCCTTGCTCCATGCGGCAACGTGGTCTGCGTCCATCTCGGAGAAACTCCATATCTTGCTCTTATTGGCACTATGGCCCACGGCGCAGAGCGGGCAATTGGATGTGCTATTGGCTTTCGCATCCGTGGTTTGCTTGGTGTAGACGGTCTTCTTGGTCGCATCGTCGAACACCCGCACATCCAACAGCTTCAAATCTTTAAGACCACCGAGAATATATTCGAAGACCCCGCGACGGTTCTTGACGTAAGGGTCGCCATAAAGCCGCTTAACCTCGTCAGATACTTTGGCCGGATCAAATGACTTGGAGTGGTGTTGCTCGTAGAGCCGCCCCCACTCAAGCCCTTGCATCTCCTTCTCTACATCCATGAAAACGCTTGACGCCCAGTCGATGACGCTGTTGAAGTAGTTTTTCAGTTCGGTAATATTGTCTTTGGTGCGATGGCCGCTCATGTAGCCGCCGATATCGCCCTTGCTCACCCAGTCCAGCGCCTGTTCCAGAAAGCCCTGCCGGTTTGCGCTGCCCCCGATTATGCTGCCCACAGTTATTAAGTTTTTTCGACTTGACCTTGATGGGGAAGCTCTTGTAGATGAATTATGCTTGCTTACGCTCTTCTGCCTGAGGTTTTCTGGTCAGGAATCCCGTCAATAACAATGCTAACAGGGTGTATGTCAGGAACAGGTAAAACCCCGGCTGAAGGGCAGTGGCATTCGTAGTCAGGATAACCAGTTCCTGGCTGTTAGAGCGTAAATGACCAAGCTGGCTGGTAATGATCCCATTGAATCCGATATAGGCCATGAATATGGCCACCACCATGACATCAGCCATCGACCATTTTCCGGATTTAAAGACAAAGAACTTGATCACCGGGTTTTCCCTTGCCTGGTGATAATTGAAATAATATCCCAGCGACGAGACTATTTTTAACAGCGGGAAAACAATGCTGAAGGTGATCAGCAAGATCCCGACCAGTTTCATCTGGATGTCCTTGTGAGTGATCATGATCCAGAACACATCCAGAATGCTTTTGCTCTGGAAATACAATACCTGGTTCTCAAAATGGATGGGATGCCCTATCAGCATAAAATTCATTTGTGAGATTGTTGCTTCCATATCGATCGTGGGAGTGGTTACGCCCGCTATCAGCAGTATGACAAGAGACAGTATCAGAAATATATACCGGGACGGGGTCAGCGGCAGCTTGCTAAAACCGGACAAAGCGAAAAGGACAACCGACAGCATGATCAACAGGGCTGCCTCCCTGATAATCAGACCATGCTTGGCAGAAATTTGCTCAATGAGCTCGATCCTCGCACCTTCGATATCCTTGGAATCGGTCCTGAGAAGTATCCGGCTCAGTAGAGGCGCATCCTGTATATCAAAGGTCTGGGCAGAATACTGTTCAAGCTGTTTGTTCAGCACGGATTTTATCTGATGCCGTGTTTCCGGTTTCGTCATTTCATGAATGACGGCATTCGCATATTCCGGAATGCCTTTTTTTATAACGTCCAATTTGACAAAAATATTTATAAAGGATTGCGTGATCCGGCCGCCTGCGGTGGCTGCGTTCTCTGCCCTGATTCTCTTGTCGACATCATCAATAAGAGTATTCAGCAGAACTTCGATGTGCTTGCGCAGCACCCGCTCGTTCTCTTTTGATAAATACAACTTGTTGATTTCCTCGGCAAGAATTTCTGTAACCTGGCGCTTCCATTCATCAATGCTGAGAAGACCGTATTTTGCACTGTTGAGCTCAGCATAATCGTTTTTGTTCTGCTGGTTGGAAAGCGAATTTGAAATAATCTGTTGGCACAAAATAACCGATGCGATGATGATTATCAGCGACAAGATCAAACGGAGCAGTTCCATGGTAGTGAATTTCATCGTGCTAGCCGGTAAGGAAGTTTCGAGTCACTTTTTTTCTCTATCATTTTATTTCGTTAGCCGTTCCCTTGGCCTCGCCTATCAGCGAGGTCGTAGCGCTTCGCGAGCAAAGCCTGTTGGCGCTCCGCGAACTTTGGTTTCTCTGTTTGAAGGCGTTTTGTCAACGTGGGGAAGCCTTCATCGGCGGCCGAAGCTGTCAGCGCGCAGCTGGCAACTGCCATGACGGACAATGCGACGAGAAACCAGCGGATTTGAGAGAAAATTGACATAGCGAACTCCTGAATTCGTTGCGCCCTGGTTCTCGGGGCATCTGAACAGCCTTGCAAATTAATTTGGGCGTTCCATACTTTCAGTTGCGCCGCCATTTTTTGTTTATATGCGTCTTGAATTTTCTTGGCTTACTCATTAACCAAGTGGCTGGCGACAACTCAATCTCATCTGCTCTACTTTAGCACCAGCCGATTTTCAACATCTTTTACGCCAGCCACCGCACTCGCCAGTGTTTTGGCCTTATCGCTATTCGATATAGAATCAACCGATCCGCTTAATGTCACCACACCCTTTACGGTATCAACACTGATTTGCAGCGATTCCAGTCTGGGCTCGGCAAAAATGGCTGCTTTGACCTTGGCTGTAATCTCTGCATCATCTATGGCCGCGCCGGCTTTTTCGCGTTGCTCGCCAATTTTTTCACCGGCTTTATCAGTCGCCGCACCCATTTTCTTGCTGGCTTCATCAGCCGTCTGGTCTATTTTTTTACCAGCGGTCTCTGCCGGCCCCGGTTTGTCACATGCGGCAAGCCCTGCAACGAGCAGTATCGACATACCGAATAATTTGAAATTTTCTAACGCTTTCATTAAGCTTCCTTTCCGGATTCATTACATATCGCCGAAATACAAATCTGCATTGATTGGCTGATAAAATTCATACTCCATGCATACAGCCACGCCTGATCAATGGGAGCGGGCGCAGCTGTTGCGCAGATGACTGACTATTTTTTGATCTCGTGTTCGCGTTTACCTGCAATCACATCCAACTGGTCGTCGGTAAGTTTGCCCCGCTGTTGTTTGATATTGCCCTTTAATTGTTTCCGGTTTCCTTCGATTCGATCCCAGTTCATTTTTGTCTCCTTATTGTGAGTTGATTATCGTGACTGACTGCTCTGCACAGAATTGCACCGAAGGCGCGGCAATATTAATGTTGGCCAGTCTATCGAGGGAGTCTCGTTGCGTCTGTGCGCTGGCGCACCAACAATTAACCCCGCATTAGGTCACCATCACTGATGGTTACAAGGGAAAGCGCAATTGCCCTACGATGCGGCCGGCATCTTCCGCGACAAGAGAGACTGACAGCGCGCATGATCTGCTCGTAGGGCGCGGATGATGAACTGCTCAGTTTGATGGCTGTAAGGATGAGAGGGGAAAGCTCGTCGAGTGACTTGCTCAATTGCGTCTTCGTCTGACGGTGTCTCGGGACGGATAGTTGTATTCATAGCGTAAAGGGCTAACAGTTATTGGGGGCGATATATTGTAATTAGCCAATGACCGGTTATGGCACGGAGCCGCGGTTCACCAATTTCGCCGAAAGCCGACGATGGAGAAAATGCGCGAATTGGTGAATGGCTCCTATACGGTGCCAGCACCTACAGGCAGTCGTGTGCCACAAGCGGCCATACAGAAATGTTCTCCATTGCGGTCATTCCCGCGAAGCTCAGGAATTTTGTCGGAAAACTTTACAATGCTCGGAATTAAATTGAATTGCTGCTCTATCCGGCAGCAGCGTGCCATATGCGGAAGTTCGCGTTGAGGGCTGCGACTGTCTCCAAGTCGGCCAAAGCAGTCAATTAAAAAAGGTTCTTCCGAACTCAATCTGCGGGGTGTTTGGGTAGGTTGAGTTAGGCTCCCGAAGCCCAACACCAACATGGTTGGGGGGTGATAGGCTGAGCTTCCTTCGGCAGCCCAGCCTTGTATTATTCCTTTGTATCGAATTTGACGGTATTGTGCAATAGCACGCACTATCAAAAAAGTGCAGTAACTCTTGAGGGGCACCTCAAGATCGAGTGACTGGATGCCGGTTGCGCCCTTAGGTCTTAAGCCTGTAGCGTAGATTTATGCAGCAGTCACTCACCCTCTAGCAAAGATCGGACAG
>JAYVLG010000044.1:0-3153 GCA_043759595.1 Sulfurirhabdus sp.
GGGGGTAACAACTTTCCGGGTTAGAGTGGTTGCAGCAAACCGGTCAAATGATTGACGATTGGCATTTTAGGCATACCTTGCGGATGCTTGGCAAAGTCAGTGATAGTTGGGGGGCGGGAAACTACTAGTCCGGATTGATGATTGTAATAAAAACCGTTTTTCTTGCCTGAGAGGAACCGCTTCTTGAATGGATTTAAATAGCCATTGCTGTTACCCCATGCAAACCAAACGATCATTGGGTTTTTATTCTCGGTGGGGCAGAACGGCGGGTTGGCTATGCTGCTCATTTCCGAGCAGGCCATCCCCAAGTCGGGGTTGCAGAGATAAAAAAGATTCCAAACCTGAACAAACACATTGTTTGGAATGGGTGTGCTCGTGTTCTGGTAGGCGGCGATAAAACGATTTCGAACACTAGGGAGCATTTTGTCCCCGTCCAATTTCAAAGGAGCCAATACGCCAAGCTGTGTTGGTTTTGCGGATCCCGGATTCTTGCCAACAATTGCGCCAACGCATTCGCCGACTTCATTAGTATTGTGATTTCCGAGATAAATTCGGGTATCAAATCGGAAAACGTGATCAGCGACAGTATCAAAACGTGCGTAGTAAGCCATAATCGCCCTCCGTTGATTTGCCTTATTGAAAAATCCAGCCTTTTTCGGATTTCACCATATTTGTTCCATTGCTAACGGTATATACATCTCCCTTTTTTAAGGAGCCGCCTCCGCTGGAGGCGCTCAAGACGGCTATTTTGAACAAGACGCCAGCTTGATTTGCTGCGCCAGATATCGAGCAACCTGGTGGGGTACCAAGCATTCCAGCCCCATCTTCGAGAAGTTCGAGCTTGTAAGTAAAAGAAACTCGATAGGAGTTAACGTTTTCAACGCCATTTGTTTTCGTTACATCTGATATTTTTGCGCATCCTGCCCAAAAATCATTTAAGCCAGTCATTATATCGCTTGTACCAGGTTTGCTGGAGCAGCCAAGTAAAAATCCCCCGAGACATAGAATCAACAACAATCTACTATTTCGCATTTATCACTCCTTAAATTCAAAAAATTGTCGGCGCAATTGTTTAATCCAATCTTCCAAGAGGGAAGATAATTAGTTTTCGATGTGCAATAAAGTTATTTTTTGACAATTTTTTTCTTGTAAGCGCCATCCATTGATCCACCTGCATTTACGCCGCATGAGCCATCGCAATCTTTCGTTGTCACTTTGAGTCCGCTACCCGCGAAGTTTAAGATCGCAACACATTTGTCGGATTTATCAGCAGACGTATATGCGGCGCTATTTGCATCGATTATTACTGCTGCGCCTTCTAAGTTACAAGAATTCTGCCCCACGGATGAGTTGATAGAAAATTTTAAGGAATCACCTTTCTGCTTTACATCAACCCCTGCATTTTTCTTGATGTATTCGCCGCTGAAATCTGCAAAGGCACTCGTGGCTAGCAAAATTACCAAACCGATGAGAACTTTTTTCATTGCTGTACTCCCTGTGTAATAAATGGATTTGTCTACTGTGAAGCGATGGTTGAAAATTTCGATGATTTTTTACGTAACAGATAAAGGTTGTCATACTGATCCACCAATTGGTGGGTGACTACGTGAAAATTAGCTGCTGCCACTATATTGTGGGTGCGACACGAATTTGCGAATGGCTTCGAATATTTGACGTAGTTGGTCGCGCGGATCGTGTGTTCTGAGGCAACGCCCGTCCTTCAGTCTTCATTCCAAGCTCTGACAGCCTCTTGGCTAGGTCTTCGTGCAGCGTGGCTGCCTGACGTAATCGCACAAAAGCCCGAACCACATAAATCCCCATCTCTACCGCCTGGGCTGAAGCCAGGACGTTGGCCAGTGCCATCGCACCGTATTCGGTGAACGCAAGCGGCAAAGTTTTGGAAAATTTCAACTGCTGGAGGTGGTCACAGTTTGTGACCACCTCGGCCTTCTTGACTGCATCAAGTTGGTTCATGGAATCATTGGTCGGGCAAGGTCTTGCTTCGATGAATATGCCCTGACGAGCCTTGCCGACAATCCCGGTGATAGGCCATAATTTGCCGATGCCTGTCGTGTTGCGCTACCGTGGATTTCGTTTCTTTTTCTACTCGAATGAGGGAAATCCGCGCGAGCCGATCCACATCCATGTGCGAGGTGGCGGTGCTGAGGCAAAGTTCTGGCTACGTCCCATGGTGCGATTGGCTGAGAACGATGGGTTGGATGCAAGATCACTGCATGAAATTGCGGATGTGATTGAGCAAAACACCGAATTGATCGAAAGGATTTGGAATGAACACTTCGCCTAAATCGGTACGTTTCGACGATGACAGCATGTGGGTCAGTTTGTCTGACGGGCGCATCTTGGCCGTGCCTTTGGCCTGGTTTCCTCGCCTGCTTCATGCCACCGCCGAGCAACGCCAGCAGTTTGAGTTGAGCGCCAAAGGCCTGCACTGGGACGCGCTGGACGAGGATATCTCCGTGGCGGGTTTGCTGGCAGGCGTGGGTGATTTGACGCGTGCGATGCCGTTGGCTGCGTAAGGGGCAAGCTCTGACAGTCGCTTGAACGGTAGGGCTTTGGAAAATTTCAGTTGCTGGAGGTGGTCACAGTTTGTGACCACCTCGGCCTTCTATCCTGGGCCAAAAATTTACAAGCAAACACCGTAACCCTGCAAGAGGACTCCAGTCAACGTTATGCGTTTGACGAGTAAATGCCAAATACTTGTGTGGCGAATAATGTTGAGTTGCTTGCGCAAGGGATGCGATGGGGTCGGTGATGACGTTGTGGTTAACACCATGCCGAAAATTTTTCACGGCAAAATAGCGACAACGCAATTCACTGGAGAGATTCATGTCCGCCCCAATCGCAGATTCAATCGTCATCGTAGGCGCAGCCCGCACCCCCATGGGCGCATTCCAGGGCGACTTCGCCTCACTCTCAGCCCATGACCTGGGCGGCGCAGCCATCAAGGCCGCCATGGAGCGCTCTGGTGTTGCGCCCGCTCTGGTCGGCGAGGTGCTGTTTGGCAACTGCCTGATGGCAGGGCAGGGCCAGGCCCCGGCGCGGCAGGCGGCGCTCAAGGGCGGGCTGCCCATCAGTGCGGGGGCGGTGACGCTGTCCAAAATGTGCGGCTCGGGCATGAAGGCGGCGATGTTC
>JAYVLG010000045.1:0-88054 GCA_043759595.1 Sulfurirhabdus sp.
GAATTCAGCTGTAAAACTTCTGCGTTCTTTTATCATCGTTTTCCTCTTTTAGGTGAATATTGCACCTATTGAGGTGTCCGTGTAAATTAGACCACAACAAACAGATCAGGCCACAGTTAAGCGGTATGCCTTAGCCCTTCAGAATGGCTTAAGCTTTCCCCCTGTGCGCGTGGCGCTGATTGATGGTAAGTATTTTCTAGTTGATGGATGGCATCGGATAGAAGCCATGTGGATCATTGGGGAATTTCAGATTGAAGCTATAGTGGAACCAATGACACACATGGAGGCTACTTGGGAGGCAGCTAAAGCAAACCTCACTCATGGACTGCCTCTCACGGGTGCCGATAAGCTGGCTGTGTTTAGAGCTTACGTTAAGAGTGAACAGTATAAGGATGGTAAGAAGTTCAAAACTTATCGGGCCATAGCTCAGGAGCTGGGCGGTATTGCTTCACACATGAGTATTGCTAGATGGATGGTCAAGTATTACCCTAAGATTTCTAGGGCCATGGGTACTCCCCCAGAACGCAGAGGGGAAACCTTTACAGCTCCCAAAGGTGATAAAGACCCTGAATACTTGGGACAAGCCTTGCAGGGCTTAGCTGACAGCTTGAATCATTATCAGCTACTCAGTAGCCCTAGCAGCCGTGGAGAACTCATTAAGCAGGCTCAGGACAACTTAGAGGCTATGATGAAACTTGAGTATGCTGAGGTTTACTTCTGAGGTTTAAGGCACTTTGGAGGGACTAAGGAAAACCTATATAAATCATAGGATTAACCCTTATCTTGTAACAATGTTACACCCTAGCGATTTTAGCGCCTCTGAAAGCCTTGCTGGGATTGAGTCTTGAGGGTGAAAACCGACCAAAAAAGAAGAAAACTATTGAGCTTAGTTTGTGTGGTAAAGGCGTGTGGTAAATGAGAAAAGGCTAATAAAACATAAAATGTTGTTTATTATGAATTATTAGCCTTTAATTTGTACTGGCGGAGAGAGAGGGATTCGAACCCTCGGTAAGGCTATAAACCCTACGCTCCCTTAGCAGGGGAGTACCTTCGACCACTCGGCCATCTCTCCGTTTAGAGGCGGTAGAATACCGCGAACTCTCTAAAAGGTCAAAAAAACTTGCTTTATGCTGGTTCCTGATCCAGATTAAAAGCTTTGTGTAGCACACGAACGGCCAGTTCCAGGTACTTTTCATCGATTACAACTGAAATCTTAATTTCTGAGGTAGAGATCATTTGTATGTTGATTCCGTCTTCTGCCAAAGCTTTGAACATGGATCTTGCTATGCCTACATGCGAACGCATGCCAACGCCCACAACAGATACTTTGGCAATTTTGTCATCGCCAGATACTTCGCGCGCTCCGATTTGTGATTGAGCACTTTTAAGTATGTCCAGCGCTTTGGTAAACTCGTTGCGGTGTACTGTGAACGTAAAATCCGTTGTGCCATCCGCACCCACGTTCTGAATAATCATATCCACATCAATATTGGCGTCTGCTACCGGCCCGAGAATCTGGTACGCGATACCAGGCTTGTCTGGCACACCCGTTACTGTAATTTTTGCTTCATCGCGGTTAAAAGCTATGCCCGAAATAATCGCTTGTTCCATAATTTCATCATCCTCAAAGGTAATCAACGTGCCATCACCACCTTCTTCGAAGCTGGATAGCACGCGCAGTTTGACCTTGTATTTCCCTGCAAACTCAACTGAACGAATCTGCAACACTTTAGAACCCAGACTAGCCATTTCAAGCATTTCTTCAAATGTTATGGACTTGAGCCTTCTGGCTTCCGGTACGATACGTGGGTCTGTTGTATAAACGCCATCTACATCAGTATAAATCTGGCACTCATCCGCTTTCAGGGCGGCGGCCAATGCAACGCCTGTGGTATCAGAGCCACCGCGACCCAAGGTGGTTATATTGCCTTGTTCATCCACCCCCTGAAAGCCGGCCACAACCACTACATGGCCGCTATCAAGGTCGGCCTTTATTCGGGCTTCATCTATACTGACAATACGTGCCTTTGTGAACGAATCATCGGTAAGAATTCTGACCTGGGAGCCTGTGTAGCTTTTTGCCTTCAGGCCTAAGTCCTTCAGTGCCATGGCCAACAGTGAAATAGTTACCTGTTCACCCGTAGAAACGAGCACGTCCATTTCACGGGGATCAGGATTTTTTTGAATACTTTTAGCAAGTTCAATCAGTTTATTGGTCTCCCCACTCATTGCAGAGAGCACAACTACTACTTGATGTCCAAGCATTTTGAATTTTGCTACACGTTGTGCAACGTTTTTTATACGATCAACATTTCCAACGGAAGTGCCACCATATTTCTGTACTATCAGCGCCATCGAAGACCTTGAAAAAAAACAATAAAATGACTATTTCTCAAAAAAATTGCGCATGTTAACGCAGTTTTCGCCTGGCGGGAATTTTAACCCAAACAGGCAAATAAAACGAGCACAAAAGTGGAATTTACAATTTATAAACCTTAGCTTACCCCACAATCCTACCCTGTTTTTTTCTGATACGTTTAAATGAATCAGTTGTAACTGCCAATTTTTTCCATCCGCATCATCAATTAATGACATGTGAAATCCCAGGAACTTCAACAAGCTCATCGATAAATTTTTTTCATACACATGATTTTGCATAAAGTCAATAATGCATATGATCTGGAACTTTTCTAATTTTATGCTATCATAGTATCAGTAGTACTTAATTGAGTGGCATGTAATGTCAATTCCATAATCTCCTTAGATAATTTAAAGTGTAGAGAATATGAAACTATTCGAAAAAATCGTAAATCCTCGGGATATCAGACGCAAACTCGGTTTGAACCAACAAGAGTTCTGGACCCAGATCGGTGTAACACAAAGCGGTGGTTCCCGCTATGAGAGCGGTCGCTCCATGCCTAAGCCTGTGCGCGAACTGTTGCGCCTGGTGCATGTGGAGCAGGTTGATCTTTCCAAAGTCAAGCACGAAGACTTTGAAATCATCGATTACCTGAAGGGTAGCCATCCCGATCTTTACAAGAGCCTGAAGAAAGCGGTTCGCACCAACAAGAAAAAAGAAGAACACTAAGTTTTTTCTTGGTTGTGTACAGATACTTAGCCGTGTTATCTATTAGATAACACGGCTAAAGGCTCTCTCTTACTTCCAGCCCTGCTTCACGGATTTTATTCGCATAACTCAACAGCCATTCTTCTGGCAATGGGGTTAACCTGCTCGCTTCTTTCTGCATTGAAGGTCTCGCCAATCCATAGAGTAACACCCCCTTCACCCCCACTTTTTCACTCACCAATTTTTTTATCAGTTCCAAATAAGCCTGTTGCTCTTCATTTGTTGGCGCATGCCCGTCCATACTAAACACACAAGTTTGCAACCATGTAGGACATAGCGCCGCTGCCACTCGCAAATTTTCCTGCACCCGTTGCAATCCTATTCTGGAACCATTTAGTCTGCGCATGCCTTCAGCAGTCGCGCTGTCCAATTTAAACCAGACCTCACCGTTTAAGCCTGCCATCTGCTTTAAACCCTGCTGAACATAACCACGATTTACCAGACTGCCATTAGTAATCAGCACCAACTTTATTTTGCCAATAAGATCAAACTCTTTCATTAATTTGCCAATGAGCGAAATTACATTTGCAAATTCTTTGGCACTCGTCGGCTCACCATTACCAGACAATGCGATATCATTAATGCGCCTGGCTTCCAATGGAACCCTCTGCACCATAAAGTCACCATGCAGCAGTTCATGCAAAAACCCGCGCAGTTCGATTTCCAGCTTCTTAAGATCAATTTCAGGGGCGGCACCCCGCTTCAAATCAGGTACCTGACAATACACACAATGCCAATTACAGGCATTATTGGGATTCAAATTAACCCCAACCGAAACACCACCCGCCCGCCTGGAAATAACAGGATAAACATAAGTCATGTCTGCGCTATCACGACTATGATCACCTGTTGTCAGCACATTGGTATGAGTAGGCACGAACATTCCTTAAGCAATGAGTCAAATATGAATTGTAACGGTTTTAACTGACTAAATACGGATTCGACAACAATGATATAATTGGTTATTTTCCCTCACCACCTTAGACCATGCAAATCACACGCAGACTTGAATTTGATGCAGGACACCGCATCCCTCACCACAAAAGCCAATGCAGGCATATGCATGGTCACCGTTACGCAATTGAGATCACCCTTTCTGGTGCCATTATCGAAATAGAAGGTATTTCCGAGCAAGGCATGGTGATGGATTTCACCGATGTGAAAAATATTGCCTATACTCATATTGCAGGGGTTTGGGACCATGCTTTTCTGGTTTATACGGGCGATACGCAAGTGATCGATTTTTTGAAAACCTTACCAGAACATAAAACAGTAGCACTGCCCTTTATTCCCACTGCAGAAAACCTTGCTGCCGAAGCCTTTCGTATTCTGGATAAAGCTTACCAGGATACTTACGGCAACAATTTGCGACTGGAACAAGTCAGGCTATATGAAACCCCAAACAACTGGGCAGATGCGGTAAGAAATAAAATCTAGTTCTGATTCAATAATCGGAGATTACAGATTGTATAAACGAATCCTCGTTCCTGTAGATGGTAGCGCCACCTCAAATAACGCTTTGCGGGAAGGGATAAAGCTTGCCAGTGAACAACACTCCCAACTCAGAATAGTCCACGTAGTGGATGAAGCAGTTCTCTACAGTGATGTCGAAGGCTTTATAGATATCACCGCCTTGCGAAAAGCCTTACAGGAATCCAGCAAGAGCTTACTCACTAAAGCTGCTGATACCGCTAAAACTGGCGGAGTGGATGCTGAAACAGCCCAACTCAATACCACTGGTGAGCGGATTGCCTCAACAATCACCGATGAAGCCAAACGCTGGGCTGCCGACCTTATTGTCTTGGGCACCCATGGCAGAAGTGGTTTTGATCGTTTGCTAATGGGAAGCATTGCTGAGGGAGTAGCTCGAATTGCACCAACGCCGGTACTGCTGGTGAGAGATTAGCTTCTTTAAAAAAATACGTTCAGTTGAAAACGACTCATTTTCAAGAGCAAATGGGTACTTAAGAAACCGCAATGCCACAGCCTATAGAAGCGACATCGCATGAATAGCAAAAGTCTGATTGCATAACAACCACATTTTTCATAGTCGTCGTTAATTAAATCAATTTCAGCAACTGATAGATACTCATAAAACACGATGACAATCTGACATCTCCAACTCATCGCTTTTTTTATGTCATTACCATCTCTTGTGATCAGGCTTACCAAAAAAATAAATCCTTCAGTCCCACAACACTCAAAACAGCATAATTACACCCGGTAAAATAAAAATGTCGAAAATATTTACATTAATTATTTTAAAATTTACCATCAAAAACATCATAATAAAAAATACACTCACCAAATAAATGACTTTACAACCTAATTTTGTCGGAATTTTTTACTATTTTTCGCAAACCGTATTTTCAATGACAAACAACAGCGTACATTATCAATTGGTTATATAACAATTGATAATGTGGCACGGTTTATGCTTTGTGGAATATGCAGCAATTTTAATATAATCGGAAAAAATATAATGAAGAAATTTTTAGCGTACTTTTTATTTGCCGTTACAACAGGGGCAAATGCCGGCGTTATTACCACATTTTCGGACAGAACAACATTTGACTCAGCCGTTGGTTCAACCACTTTAGAAGATTTCACCAACACCTCTAACTTTCCAATTCCCGGTGGAAGTTTGAGTTCCACAACTGCTTTCGGCACCTTGGCTGCTGGTAGCATCAAGAGTGGTGTTACTTACACAACACCAACTGGCTCAGGAAATTATTTCAATATAGATGCAGGCGGTGGATTTAGCGGTGGTTTTCTTGATGGCTTTAATCCTAGCGATCGTGATTTAACAATCACCTACAACCCAATCATTTCAGCATTTGGTTTTGATACGAATAACTTAATGCCAAATTTTGACATTACGATTAATTTTTTGTCTGGCCCTAGTTACATCAACAACTTCTCGGGTATTTCTTCCATGAAATTTTTTGGCTTTCAAAGCAATGCTGCCGATATCCAGTCTGTGGTAATCAGCGGCAATAACAGCTTCTTTGGTTTTGCCTTAGATAATCATTCATTTGGTGGCAACGCGCGTCCTTCAGCAGTGCCAGAGCCGGCAACCTTGGTACTGATGGGATTAGGCCTGGCTATGCTAGCTGTAAGACGCAAAGCTGCAAAATAATCACAACGAATTCAGTTCATAAACCCCGCCAAACACTACCGGCGGGGTTTTGTTCGTTTGCTAATGGAAAGCATTACTGAAGAAGTAGCACGAATTGCACCAACGCTGGTACTGCTGGTGAGAGATTAGCTTTCACCATATAAGCATCTAGCCTCCCTGTAACTCCCGCAAGCCAATTTATTCCAAACCGACTTGCATCTGACACTGCAGCCAGATGCTATTCTACCTCCCCTGTAATCCCCATAAAATAATTTATTTGAATGAATTCAGCACTTACTTCTTAAGGATGCGCTAGAAAAGATAAGGGATTGGTGACACAATACTGGCGGGATAGAAAACACAAAATCGAGAAAAACTCGAATAGCAAGCGCTTCTATCTTGAAAAAAATCTCAAATCTAAGGGGGGTTCATGACCAAATTTTTAAAGCTGTGCGTTATTCTTGGGTTCGTTACGTCGTTAACTGCCGGGTGCGCAATTAACCGGGCAACCGCTACCGTTGACCCATCTGCCAATCTGTCGACAATGAAAACCATGTATGTCAAAAAATTTGCGGATGACAATGCCAACACGAATGTTTTGATTGCCGACAAACTGCGTAGCAAGGGTGTCAGCGTCACTACCGGAAGCGAAGCACCACCGAGCGACGTTGATGCTGTGGTTACCTATGTCGACAAGTGGATGTGGGACATTACGATGTACATGCTCGAACTGACAATTACGATTCGTGACCCGAAAACCGATTTCCCATTGGCCAGCGGCAATTCTTTCCATACATCCCTGACTCGCCTCTCCCCAAAAGAGATGGCTAATGAAGTCGTTGATAATATTTATAAAGGAGCAAAATAAATGATTAATTCACCCATACGTTACGGAATGCTTGCCACCTTGATTTTATTTACTCTTGAACTTACCGGTTGTGCTGCACCAGCCAATCGCGCGGCGATGACACCGCAAGGAAAGCATTTATGAAAGTATTTCTCAGCATTAGCCTGTTAACAATATCTTTGGCAAGTTGCGCAACATCAAAACCAATTCAAGGTCCAAATGGTACCCAAGCATTCTTCATAAAGTGCGGCAGTGCAGTTATCGATGCTTGTTACGAAGAAGCTGCCAAAGTATGTCCAAAAGGCTATAACATGGTAGATCGGCAAGCCAACCCTAATGGGTTATTGGCTCCAGTTGGAAGCTCGATTATGACTGTGCGCGGCCCAAACTCAATGTTCGTAGAGTGCAAGGAATAATAATGAGGTAGTTTCATCGAGATACATAGGAGATGGCTACACCTTAGTCCTTTACATGTAAAAACTCAAAGTGCAATATGATCTCCTCTAATCGCGGCATACAGCAAAGCGATGGCATTCAATTTGTCATTTGCTAACATTGCAGAGCAAAAAAATTATGGCACTCTCGCGCAAAGAGGTAGCACGACCATAGAATTTTGGATTATTGGTCTTGTCGGACATTCGGCCTAACTTTTCAAGTGGCAAAAACAATCCAGCATAAACTTAAGCTATTTATATTTGCAATCGCTTACAGGAAATAATTACAACAGAAATTGGGTTGATAGCCCACCTTGCGAATCAATGTTTAATTTGTGCGTATAAAAACAAAACGCCCCTAAAGGAGCGTTTTGTTTTTCATTATGGCGGGCAGTGAGATTCGAATTCGCTTATAAACAAGCACAAACATTAGTTAGTGTTTAACGATTTAAAAAAAGAACCAACAAAAGAACCAACAAAATACGTCTGCTTGGAAAGTCGCGAATATGAATCCAACCTGATAGTTTTGCAAGGTACTGGCTAAAGAGTGTGCCGATTATTGATCTGATTGATTCGCGCGTGTACAGCTTCTTTAGCTCACCCCCATATTTGCCTTTTCCCGCCTTTCTTAAAGGCCATAAGTCATTAATAAATCAGGGTGGTAATGAACTGACTACCTTAGCAAAGCTTAACATTCCTTAACATATACGCCACATTAGATTAAATGAAACTTGCCGTATTATCACGTAAATATCGGTTTCTCTCGCGCGCGCACGCACGCGCGTATTGTTCAGCGTGCTTGCACACTTGTTTTATGCGCTGATCTATTGCGCGTTAGTATCTAATATTCAGCATGATAAGCAACTGCTTTATTGTGCTAATTTCCGCTACTGTTTGCCTTTTCCTGCGTTTTTAAAAGGCCGTAAGTCACTAATAAATCAGGGTGGTAATGAACTGACTACCTTAGGAAACCTTAGCATTCCTTAGTATTTTTTCATTCGAGAACCGTTTTATTGTTCACTACTTTTCACTACTTTAGTGCAATGATCTAATTCGCCATTGGTAAAAATGTTTAATTTATCGGCTCGTCGCTTTGTCTCATTGATTAGCTCAAGTGTCAGTCTGTCAGTGTGATTAACCGCCCATAGTACCCAGCAAGCAAACCGATACCGCCGCCGATGATAGCCCCTGCATGCGTTCATTGCGCTTCTAGCCTTACCGCCGGGTGTCTTTGCGCCTGTACTGTGTCGCCATGGTTTCCATCCATGAATTAAAGCCGCTTGCCTGGCTTTCTGCTCTGGTGTCCAAATTCTAGCCGCCATAAATTCAACCTTTCAAAAGAAACAACTAAAACTTAGTTTGGCAACAATTAGCATCAACCACACTAAGGCTTGCCAGAAACGCCGCCAGTGAGTTATTGCCTGTCTAATCATAGACAGCCTTAACTTCATGCTGCAAGCGTCCTGTTAGTGTTTACATGCGAATCCAGATAAATATATTTGCCTAGCTCTCTGTGATCAACGAAAAGGCTTTCAGACTCATAACCGCCAGTGCGCTGAATCCACTTTTTCCCATGTTTGCGTAATTCTGGTAAATGTTTAATAACCGTCTTGCGTAATAGTCGTGCATCGTAGAAATATGCTTTCTTGGTGTCGAGATAGTAGAAGCATACCCAGTGATTAATTTTGTCTGAGTCTATCGTCCATCCAGGTTTGTTGGTTTGGATGTTTGCCAATAATTCAATGCAACAATTGCGCATCTCGTCCGGTGTCCAATAATCCACGCGCCGTATTTTTACATCCACGGTCTCGAACCTGCCACGCTGGAAAGTTAAAACGTAATCGGCTCCCAGCTTGTCTAGCTCTTTATGCGCCTGTCTCACTTCCAGCAAGTCTGGGAAATATTCGAAACATGCCGCCGTGATACCTGCAACCGCTTCAGGTGAGTCACTTAGGTTTAAATCAGCGTTAAAGTTGCTAGGCGCACTCATGCAAACCGCCTAGCTTGTAGCTGGATTATTTGGGCGCGTGTCTGCTCTATCGCTGGTGATGATGTACGCGGCTTGCTGGTGGCCTGAATAAACTCGCCCAGGTCTCTATCCCAATCACCTGCATTTTGATCATTTTCGTGTATGCGTTGATAGGTGTCTTGCTCTGGTTCGGTGGTATCAATTACAGGCGGATTAATTTCATTCCCTACACAGGATAGGGAACGGGCATTTTCAGGTCGCTGATTAAACTCATTCCCTATAGGTTTTAACAATCCATTCCCTATAGGTTTTGATGGTTTCTCAGGCTTCTGCGGCTTCGTCATTGTTCCAACAAATGTTTTCTTTTGGGGTGGCTTTGGCTGCGGTATATCAATACCCAATGCCGCCGCTATTAATGCTGGATTAGCCGCGATTGCGTCAATCAATGCATCTTTGATATTAGACTCGTTTAGTATGTCAGGATTAGATTTAATCCGCACCAGCACCTTAGCGGCTAGGTCATACCTTACAGCCGCGCTTAGGCGTTTCTGTGGCTTAGGACGGGACAATCCGTATTTACCTGCTACTTCCTTATAGAAAGCGTCCATAATCGCATTAAATCGCTTTTTATCGCCAACAAGATCACTCCCAATCATTCGACTATCAACCAATGGCAATATCAGTACGTGACAATGTGGAGCTGATTCGTCCAAATGAACCACGGCAGATAATATCGGTGCAGCAAAGCACCTATCAGCCCAAGCAGCAGCATCTTCAAAATATTTACGATGATCTATATCTGAATCAGGCGGCAAGCTAAATAAAAGCTCTATAGCTCTAACGGTATTTTTCCGTAGTGGGTGCGGAAATTCAGCATCAGCCAACAAACTGCTTTCGTAACCTGCAACAACCGCCGCAGTGTCAGCACCATGAATGATGTAATTATTAGATATGCGCTCAACATTGATATGACTATCAGCACCAAGCTCATGCACTAATTCACGCAAATTATGCTTTGCTGCTATCAATACAATCCGCTTACCTTTTAGCTTCTTAATCCACAAAAAACCTTCATGGTCATTTATGTTAGAATATGGACTGGATGTTGTTGTGCAAGCGGCTTGGGCTTTCCCCCCAATGCCGCTATTTTTTTGTATTGTTTTTGGCATGGGCTTAAGCTCCCTTGCGTTCAGCAATACGGGCGTTTATCCATCCTTCAACGTCAGCCAATACCCAAGCAACCGCCTTACTTCCCAAATTTACTGGGCGCGGAAATGTGGGGTCGTAGTGCGGTGAGTTTTTATCCAGCCTTGCATAGATGGCTGATCGTGATAACCCAATAGATTGTTCAAGTTCTTTTCTACGAAGTAAACGATGTACGGTTAAACCTATGTTATTGGCTTCGATATCAAGCATTTGCTGTTTCTCCTTTACGTTTGCTACAGGCGAAAAAAAACCCGCTTTTGGCAGGCTGTGTTTGCTACAGGCGAAAAAAAACCCGAATAAACGGGCTTGTTGTACTACTTTCTTCAGGCGAAAAAAAACCCACATTTGCGGGCTCGGTTTATTCTGAAGTCAATTTTCCCCAATCATCAGGGCATTTCTGATTAGCCTTATTACTTTAGTTTTGCATTGGCATCGTCGAATCTAGCTACACTCAACAATGGGCTATGCTTGCCTGTTTCGGATTCCTACCAAGTTAAATCTTTCGGGCGCAATTTCTCCATCAGAAAAAATTCTATACCTAGAATAGATTCCGCGCAACTCTTTTTCATTCCGCTCTTAACTTATCGCGCTCTTTTAATCGCTATCACATCCGCGCCTTTCTTCAATCCGTCCAGATAATCAGCCCATTGTTGCATGATTGCTGATCTCTCTTTTAGGTAATCAGTCCGCACATAAGCCGCTTCTGTTTGATTATCGATAGCATGAGATAGCATCGCTTCCAACACTTCGCGCCTATGCCCCATTTCACCAAGAATTGTACGTGCAAGGCTTCTAAATCCGTGGCCTGTCATTCTGCCTTTGTAACCGATTAACTCAATCAATTTTAATACTGTGTTTTCGCTTATTACTTTGCCGTGAGTGTTTCGGTTAGGAAATACATATTCACGACTGCCAGTGACAGGATATAGCTTACGCAACAAATCGACTGCTTGAGTACATAACGGTACAGTATGCGACTTGCGCTTACCTAGCTTACCCTTGCGCCCTACCTGTTCCGCAGGGATTACCCAAAGCCCTGCATCTAAATCAAAATCGCACCATTTAGCAAAACGCACTTCACTTGTGCGTGTAGCTGTCAACATAAGCAAATGCAATGCAGTTACTGAAATAATAGACACTTTCGCCACGCTTTCGCTGTCAGATAACTTGCGCAAAAACTCTGGTAATTCGTTTTGATTGATACATGGAAAATTTGTTACTGCAGGGCGTTCAGCAAAAGCAAATTTAACGTCAGCCGCTGGGTTTGATCTGATGCGCCCAGTTGCAAATGCAAAACGAAAAACGGCATTGATTGACTGCGCTAATCGGTCACGCGTTTCGTAAGTCTGGTTAGTTTCTAAAACCCGTATAGCAAGCAGCACATCCATAGAGTCAATTTCAGTTATGGATTTATCCCCAAACTTTCCGAAAGCATAACGCTCCATATTTAACAGCCATTGTTTCGAGTGGCCTACCGTCCAGGATGGCGATTTAATGCCGTGATATTCTCGCGCAATACTTGAAAATGTATTTATTGATATTTTTTCAGCTTTTACTTTATCTGCTTTTTTTGCTTTCTTGGTTAATTGCTCACTTGGGTCAATACCATCAGCTAACAGCTTTTTAGCTTCATCACGCTTAATCCGCGCATGTGCTAATGTTACTGTTGGATATACGCCTATAGAAAGCGTTTTCTGTTTGTTGTCGAATCTATACGCCATTTTCCAGTATTTACGCTCGACTAACTTCTTAGCGTTAATAGTGGGGTCGGCACTTTCTGGTTTGATTAGCAGATACAGGCCGCCGCCATCCGATAGCTTTTGTTGGTTCTTTGTTGGCTTTTTCTTCTTGAAGGTTAAGTCATCTAGTGCCATATCCTGCCTATCTTTGTTAAAAAGTGTTGGTCTTTTTTTACTGAGTCTAGCAAGAACCAACAAAAGAACCAACACAATTAGGAAGAACCAACAGGAAACGACAGGAACAACTAGGAATGAAAAAAGCCCGTAAACCTTGTGAATATTGGGTTTAACGGGCTT
This sequence comes from Sulfurirhabdus sp., assembly GCA_043759595.1. Taxonomy (GTDB): domain Bacteria; phylum Pseudomonadota; class Gammaproteobacteria; order Burkholderiales; family SMCO01; genus Sulfurirhabdus. Next base: position 12,738 of record JAYVLG010000045.1, read on the forward strand.
TTTAGGTACTGCTAGGAACTATATCTGGCGGAGGCGGTGAGATTCGAACTCACGAACGAGTCACCCCGTCGCCAGTTTTCAAGACTGGTGCCTTCAACCGCTCGGCCACACCTCCAGTGATGCGCATCATACCCTTTTATAAGCTTTTTGGCTAGGGTTGAAACTTTTTGTATTGTTGGGTAGTCTTAAGAGTAGTTGTTAAACCATAGAAGGAGTTTCTACATGCAACCTGATATTCAAATGACCTCTCAATCTTCACAGATTGCTGTTGGCACGCACAGGGTGTTGCGCAATACATACATGATGCTTGGGCTAACCATGATCCCGACCGTCATTGGTGCGATGATCGGGCTCAGCATGAATTTCTCTTTCATGGCGCAGCATCCGATCATGGGTATGATTGGTATGTTGGCAGTCATGTTCGGGCTGTTCTACGGTATTCAGGCAAATCGTAACAATGGTGTTGGCGTAGCGCTTTTGCTCGCTTTAACCTTTTTCCTGGGTTTGATGCTGGGCCCGATCCTTCAAGCTGCATTGCATTTACGTAATGGCGCACAACTGGTAGGGATGGCGGCTGGTGGTACAGGCATTATCTTCTTTAGCCTGGCTGGTTTTGCGACTATTTCCAAAAAAGATTTCAGCTTCCTGGGTAACTTCCTGTTTGTTGGCTTGATACTGCTGATTATCGCTTCCATTGCCAATATGTTCTTCCAGGTTCCGGCTGCTGCATTGGCGATTTCGGCCATTTCCATCCTGATTTTTTCTGGCTACATTTTGTATGATGTAAGCAGAATTATTCACGGTGGTGAAACCAACTACGTTATGGCTACTTTAGCGCTTTATCTGGATATTTATAATATCTTCGTAAATCTGTTGAGCTTGCTGATGGCGTTGTCTGGTGAGCGTGATTGACGGGCTAACAACCTGAAACAAAAGGGCGAACTCAGTTTCGCCCTTTTTTATGGCTTATTGTTCAAACAATGCAATGGATTCTATATGTGCGGTATGCGGGAACATGTTAATGACGCCAGCCCCCTTCAATTTATAACCCTTGGTGTGCACCAGCACTTCTGCATCCCGTGCCAACGTAGAGGGGCTGCACGAAACATACACAATACGTTGAGGAAGATGCGCTTCATTTAGCGCGTTTACCACTGCAAAAGCGCCATCTCTTGGCGGATCAATCAGCATTTTATCCAAATGGCCAAGATCGGCAATACTCTCCCGTGTTGCATCAAACAAATTAGCCTGCATGAAGGAGGCATTGGTGATGTGATTGTAAGCTGCATTGGATTGCGCTCGACGCACCAGTTCAAGACTGCCTTCTATGCCCACCACTTCGGCCCCACTCCGCGCAATGGGCAAAGTAAAATTACCCAGGCCGCAAAACAAATCAGCAATCCGTTCGCCCGCTTTTGGGTTAAGCAATTGCAGCCCTCGCCTGACCAGAATGCGGTTAATACCCGCATTTACCTGAGTAAATTCAGTGGGACGATAGGGCATGGTCACATTGAACTCAGGAAGGCTGTATGAGAGCATTGGTGCATCCAGCGGATAAAATGGATAAGCACTATCTTCTTTTTGTGGCTGTAGCCAGAACTGAATATGGTGCTGATCTGCAAACGCCTTCAAAATCACTTCGTCCTGCTCACTGAGCGGATCAAGAACGCGCAAAACCAGAATATCAACATGATCACCAAGCGCTACTTCTACCTGAGGAATTCTGTTCAGGATGGATAGCCCGCTGAACATGTCCCGAAGCGGCTTGATCAGCGCTGAAATGCGCGCAGGCAACACTTCGCAACTGTCCATATTGGCGATGAATGAACTGCGTTTTTCGTGGAATCCAACCAGCACACCGCCTTTTTTCTCAACAAACTTTACGGACATCCGCGCCCGGTGGCGATAACCCCAAGGCGTACCATAAGTTGGTCTGAAAATTATTTCTGGTGACACTTTTCCGATATGCTTTAAATTGTCTTCCAGAATCCGCTGTTTGGCCGCAACCTGAGCGGATGGCTCCAGATGTTGCATACTACAGCCGCCGCATATACCGAAATAGCTGCATTTTGGTACCGCACGCATGGCACTGGGCCGATGGACTTCCTTTACCGTAGCCTGATCATAGTTCGGCTTCTTTTTGAATACGGAATAGGTGACGCGTTCACCTGGCAGCGCGCCTTCAATGAATACCGCTTTGCCTTCCACATGGGCAACTCCGCGACCTTCCTGATCTAAAGATTCTACAATTACTGTCATAAATCACTACAAAAAAATTAACGTACTATCACTCGCTCAAATTGGCACAGGGATTGCTTTAATACCGTTTTTCCAAGCCCCCAACCTATCAGAACACCTATTGTGTTTGCCAGCATGTCCGCATACTCAAAAACACGAAAACCTTCCATTCCTTGTACTATTTCCATCGAAACCCCGAGCGCTGCAAGGGCAATGGCTATTTTTAACTGCTGGGGCAATTCCCAGAATATCTGGCAAAACCAGAACATCAATAATGCGTAAGCTGCAAAGTGCTCAACTTTATCAGCCATACGCACATCCAGAATCTGCGGCGGATTATGCATAAGGGAAAGAAAAATATCCAACCCAATCCACACAAAGCCCATTAGCAACCAAAAATTGCGGTATTTGAGATTCGGCATAAAAATGGAAACAGGCATTCTATTTAGCTCCAGCGACCAAGAAATTCACGCCAGTGGGGTTCGTCTGATTTTTGCAGGGTGCTGCGCACAAGATCACACTCCTGCACATATTGCTCGTGACTCAAAATGCCGCGCATCAGTTGAAAACGCAAATACACCAGATAAGTGTTGGCCACATCCGTCTCGCAATAGTTACGAATCGATACTATTTCTCCATTTTGGAATGCGCCCCATACCTGAGAGCCATCCATCCCCATTTTTCCGGGGAAACCAATCAGCTTGGCCATGTCATCCAATCCCACATTGGCACGAGGTTGGTACATAGCCAGCAAGTCCATCAAATCCAGATGCCGTGTATGATAGCGGCTGATGTAATTATTCCATTTAAACTCACGGTCATCTTCACCCATATCCCAATATCGAGGCGCCTGAATTCCGTGAATCATGCCCCGATAGTGCAATACAGGGAGATCAAATCCCCCACCATTCCAAGACACTATTTGAGGCGAATACTTTTCAATTCCATCAAAAAAACGCCTGATCAGATCTTGTTCTGGATCTTCCGGACTGCCTAGCGTCCATACTTTGAACGAATCACGGTCCCGCATGGCACAGGAAATGGCAACCACACGCTGTAAATGTAATTGCAGGAAGTCATTCCCGGTTGCCTGTCGACGATGCTGAAATGCCATTTCTGCCAGCTCGTTGGCAGTGACATCCGGACCGGTGTCATAAAGCTTACGTATCCCTTCTGTATCAGGTACCGTCTCGATGTCAAAGACTATGACTGGTATCACTTCTTGACCCAGCTACCGCTGCCATTCTGGTACCACCAGCCAGATGCAGCCTTGCTTACCCATCGATCGGCAAATGTAGAGCGCACTTCGCTTTCCCATTCCGGGTGGCCGTTTGCCCGTGCTATTTCCCGGTACAGCGCACTGCGATCACGATTTTCATCGGCCACCAGCGAACTGACCTGCTGGCGTTTGGATAACGGCACCAAACCGGCATCATGCACCGCAATCTGCCCATCACGTGTCAGCCCAACTGCGCCACTGGCATAGAACTCCGCCAACTGGCCATGCCTGTCCTGCATGCTTTGCTTGATACTGGAAATAGCCGGCGTATTCACTTCAAGATCGGCGGCGGCAGATACGGAACCACTGATCAAAAAGGCTAGCAATCCACAAAATAATGTCCAACGTGTCATCCATGTATTCATCACCGACTCCTTAAGGTTTGGGCTGTGTGGCGGGTGCAGCTGTATTGGGAAGCGCTTTGCTTTCTTCCGGCTTTTTAAGTTGCCATACTTCCTCAATAATTTTATCGGCAGCCTTCTCTGCTGCCGCCGCAGGAAAATAAATATTGATCGTCACGCAGGAGGCTAACAACCCGCCCAGACTCAATAACAATAACGTGGGTAATGATAAAATTCGCATGTAAACTCCTTCCATTATTGAACTACTGGCTTAACATTACTCTGTGTAATGCGTTTCAAACGTTGCAAAAACTCATCCCAGCTTATCTTTCGATTGTAGCCGATTACGGTGATAGCTGGAATCCCGCCCCCTTTTACGATAACAAAACCATTGGCGGTGTTCTCCACCCCCTCCATCACACAAACACCATCTGTAAGGACACAGCTCACCCCAATCTTGTCGTATCCAAATTGCTCGAATATGCCCAGAAAGCTTCGTTGAATGGCTGCTGCAGCACCTGCACCGCCCAACGCGGAAATATTTTGCACAGCTCGCTGGGAAATTTTCTTGCGATAATTACCCGGGCTGCTTAAAACTTTTGCCTTGAATTTTACAGGTTGCCAGTTGGACAAGACCATATCCTCAACGTTCACATCAATACGCCCTTCAATACTGCCAAACGAAAATGCATTGGTAAGCAAACCCAAATCCAGATTCCGCATATCTACATCCGACATTAATCGTGGTGCAAGTCCAAGCGGCTCCAGCATGACCAGATTTTTAACCACAACGGTACCATCGAATATCTTGAACAACAGCGCGCCATTCATGCGCAGCGTCTCATCTGCATAAGTAATCTTGGGAATAACACCTGACAGCGTACCCTGCATAACCGGTATTTTCATGGCTTTCGAAAACTGCTCCATGGATATGGGAATGACCCCCCCGCTAAATTGCCACCGCCATGCATTATTCTGCATTGAAGCTTCAAAATCTGCCAGATTCAACTTTCCATCAAGCAATGGAATACTGAGCGATGAAAGCGCAAAGTGCAATCCATTCATTTGCAAAGGAATTTGCATTTCCCCCAATGGCAGATTCAATACCCGACCGGTCTTGATCCGAATATCTGCCTGGGCAGGATGATCACGGCTCCAGGGAATGCTTGCATTCATGCCATTCAATGCAAAACGCTGTTTTTCATCATCAAGATCAACGTCATGTGCCTTCAAATCAAATAATTGTGTAGCACGATTTCTGAACTGCCAGTTCAAGTCTATCTTGCCTTTGGTTTTTAAATCGGCAAATGCGGTTTTTTCAAAAAAAGGTTTCAACAGGATGCGATATAATCCATCAACATCAATGCCTGAACCGCGCAATTCGAAATCATTTAAATAACTCTCTGCCTGATTCCATTTTCCTGAAAGCTCGGCATTCCCTACGCCATTCAGCTTGAGCTGTCCTTGTTCCACCGTAAAGAAATTTTTATTCAAACTGCCTTTGGCTAGCAAGCTGTTCCCGCCTTTTGAAAAGTAAAGCGGCTGCCAAAATACTTCCCCACTGCGCCAGTCAAAATCGGCCTGCCAGTTCCAGGCTGCGCCAGGATTGAAAGCCTGTACTTTGAGACGGCCATCCAGTTTATCGCCCGCATGAAGGCCACTTGCATCGCTAAAAGCGAGCTGCTTGAACTGAATATCTCCTTTGACGCTGATTGGCGACTTGCCTTTCCCGGCAAGATTGAGCTGACCACTGATTAGTCCTGCACTCGGGACAGGCATTGCGGCAGGAAACCACTGTGCCAATTGCGCTACTGCTCCGTTAGTTATGGTCAAGCGGGTTTCCCACTCGGATTTTTTGAATTGTGCGAACAGCTCCCACTTTTCGTGCGGTGCGGGATATAAAATCAAACCAAGCTGCTTTTCTCCGGGCAAATAACTGAAGCTGACAGGAAAAGATGTTTTTCCCTTAAACATCCCTTTTTTGCAATACACGCCTCTCGTTTCCAGCTTCACATCGGTACAAATCAATCCCACCTTTTTCCATTTTTTCCCCTGAACAGTCAGCTCGCCAATCTCTACCTTCAGGATTGAGAAACCTTCTCCCTGCAACTTTGCGACGATGGAACTGGCACTAAATGTTGGGCTTTGAATATCTTCAATACTGAGGGTTATTTCTTGTGCAAAAGCACTTGATTGAAGCCATACAAAAACACAGAACAATACTAAACAGTGCACAAGAAAGCTGCACGCCCGCCCCAGTTCTGTGCACGTGGAATTAATCTGCCACTTTCCTGTTGCTATCCAGCTTGCCGTCGTGGAACAGCAAACTGGTTAGCGCACGCTCGCCCTGACCTTCCACTGCTATGCGCGTGATCGCTGCACTTGCCACTTGAATTTTATAAACATTCTCCAGCGGAATACCCAGCACATGCGCCAGTACCATACGTATCACACCCGCGTGACAGACCACCAGTACATGCTGGCCATAACATTCTTCCAGTATTGTCTGCCAGGCCTGAGAAACTCGCGCATGAAATGCATCCAGTGTTTCCGCTCCTGCAGGTCGGTTCCCAATAGGGTCCAGCTTAAAATCGAGCAATATATCAGGATTCCCTTCCTTCAATTCCTGGGGTGTTTTCCCTTCCCATTCGCCGAATACCACTTCCTTTAATCGCGCATCGTATTTCACCGGAATATTCCATTTTTCTTGCAGTAACAGGGCAAACGCACTGCAACGTAGTAGTGGTGACGACACGATTTGCTGCCAATCATGAAAATCACCTACCGATTCCCACATTTGCCTTAATCCTTTTTCACTTAAAGGATCATCGGTTTGCCCCCGGTATTTCCTGCCACCAACAGGTTCGCCATGGCGAATTAAATCAATTGTCGTTACAGCCATTTCTTCATTCCCTATTCACAGTTGCCAAGCAAAGCCTATTTTGATTAGTCTTGTCTAGTGCGTATTCGGCTTATTCCCATAAGCACAGCTCGCACCAGGATCACCACAAACAAACTGGACAAAAATCCAGCGACTACATCAGCAGGAAAATGCGCGCCCAAGCTGACTCTGGATAACCCAATCCATAATACAAACACACTACCACCAAGCCGCCACCAGCTATTTAAAACCGGCCAGAGGCTGGCCACAATCAGCATAGCAAAAGAGGAATGCCCACTCGGCAAACTATGGTGATACTCAGGTTGCCCTATGATATGCACGCTGCCAAGCGCCAATGCCAGAGGCGGACGAGGAAAATCCAAAAGCGGTTTAAGTATGCCTAGCAGCAATCCATCCAGTAAATACGCAATACTGAACACTGCAAGGACTACCACCCAACTAGTTACCTGTTCTTTGTATTGAAGAGGCTCCTGCACTGATTTTCCGGAAACAGCAATCACAGCCGCCAATGCAATTACAGCCAAATAATAAGGAAAATGGGCGTGACCTCCCAACTCGGTTCCAAGCAGCATGAGTTTATCTATAAATTCCGACCGAATATTATTAATAAAATAAAACAGCCAAATATTTAAGCCATTCCAGTCATACAAAATTGGTTTCATATTTAGTTTACCGCCTAAGCAAAAAAGGCAGCCCCCCACAAGACAAGCCCACCTGATGCAGCAATGGCAGCCATCGCAAAAAGCCATTTTTTGCGCGTCAATACGGTAATGGAGGCCAGCGCAATGGCAATCTGGATCAATGTCATGGCTTGGGCCAACCGATGGTGAGGGTGCATAATATGCTCGCTTTCTTCATTCGCTTTAGCAGATTGGGCTTCCAGTGCCTCAGCCTTTAATTTGATTTCTTTCTTATCATTTTCATATTTCTCAATCAACTTCTGATAATGGGCCTGCTTATCTGCCGGAGCTATATCAGCAGCCAGTTCCATGAGATGACCTTTATTGCTTTTTGACTGATAAAAGTTCCACTGATCTGATGCCTGCGCTTTCTTCAGTACCGCCTCATTCTTGAATAACATAGCCTCATTTTGTGTTGCCCCGCCTTGATAGCTGACTATCGCACCGACTGTAGACAAAATAGCGGTGAAAATTGCCACAGACTGCCCAAGGCCTGGACCATGCTGCGCATGATGTTCAACCTCGTGCTCATGCGCGCCATGAACGTGAAATTCGCTACCTGACATAGTATTACCCTCGCTTGATTAAAATCGGCTTCAGTTAAAAGATGCTATTATCAGCAATATACAAAGCGATTGCCAGCCATGAATCCTGATATGCAAAGCACGTTGATTCAATCTCTGCAACAAACAACAGCCTATCAACAGGAAGTCAGCCATGTAGATCTGCTGGAAACTCACATTTCTTACGTATTGCTCACCGGTGATTTCGCTTACAAAATCAAGAAAGTGCTGAATCTGGGATTCCTTGATTTCAGCACTTTGGTAAAACGCCATTTTTGCTGTCAGGAAGAATTGCGCCTCAATCGGCGATTAGCGCCTGATCTCTATTTGGATGTTGTTGCTATTACAGGCTCTGTCGATCGTCCCTTTATCAATGGCGATGGCCCTGCTATTGAATACGCTGTGAAGATGCGCCAGTTTGCTCAAGATAGCATGCTTGATCAACTAGAAATCCACGGTAAGCTTCGAGCGGAACATATTGATCAGATAGCAAACAAAATCTCAGCTTTTCACCAATCCATACCCGTTGCTTCGCGAGATAGCCCCTACGGATCAAACCAGAATATTCGCCAGCCTGCTTTGGAAAATTTCGAGCAGATAAAGCCTTTGCTTCATCTAAAAGATGACTTCAAGCAAATAGCGCAGCTGCTCGCATGGACTGAGGGCACATTTGCTACTCATCAAACAGATTTTGCTGAACGCAAAGCGAACGGTTTCATTCGGGAATGCCATGGTGATATGCATTTGGGCAACATGGCGCTGATTGAGGATGCTGTCACGATTTTTGACTGCATTGAGTTTAATGAAAACTTGCGCTGGATTGATGTCATCAGTGAGATCGCTTTTGTGGTTATGGACTTACTCCATCGCAACCAAAGCAGGCTTGCCTGGCGCTTTTTAAACCATTATCTGGAAATTACCGGTGACTACGCAGGCATCAAAGTACTTCGGTACTATCTGGTTTACCGCGCACTGGTTCGCGCAAAAGTCACTTGTATCCGTGCCAGCCAGCCCGGATTGAATGATAAGCAGCGCGATGCTTTCATGGCTCAGTATCGACAGTTTATCCAATTGGCCGAAAGTTTGACCCAGCCTTCCCAGCCCGCTCTGTTGATAACCCACGGATTTTCCGGTTCTGGCAAAACAACCCTTAGCCAGCCTGTATTGGAGGCACTGGGCGCTATTCGCATCCGCTCTGATGTGGAACGTAAAAGACTATTTGATCTTGCGCCTCTTGCAAAGAGCGGGAGCGAGATTAACACTGGCATTTATTCTGCGGATGCAGGTGACAAAACCTATTCAAGACTGGCAACTACTGCACAAAATCTGATTACGGCCGGCTTTTCTGTCATCGCTGATGCCACTTTTCTGAAACGGGAGGATCGCAGCACTTTCCGAGCACTCGCTACGGCGCTTGACGTTCCCTTTTTTATTCTAGACTTCATTGCATCTGAAAATACACTTCGAACTCGTATCGCACAGCGTGAAAAAAGTGGTACAGATGCATCGGAGGCCAATCTCAACGTACTTGTACATCAATTAAACACCCACCACCCCCTAACACCTGAAGAATCAACAGAAACCATTCATATCGATGCAGAACAAGCAAACATTTCTTTACCTCTGTTTGAACAGATAAAATCTCGTATAAATCTGTTCAAATAACCATGATTTTCCATGGCACCGTTGTTTGAGATAGAATCTCTCTGGCATATTCATTACAACTGGAGCAGACCATGCAAAAATTCACCACTTTAACCGCTGCACTTTTACTCGCTTTTTCTATTTCCGCCTGCGCAGATAACAATACTGCAAACAATAGCGCTGAAAAATCCAACCAAGCTCAAACATCCCAATTAATCAAAGTCGATCAAAAAGTCGGCACAGGAAAAGAAGCCGTTAGCGGTAAAATGGTTTCTGTCCATTATACCGGCTGGTTGTTTGACGCAACCGCACCGAAAAACAGAGGCACAAAGTTTGATAGCTCTGTGGACCGCGGCGAGCCGTTTACATTCCGCTTAGGTGGAGGTCAGGTGATACGCGGTTGGGATGAAGGTGTTGCAGGAATGAAAGTCGGCGGAAAACGCACGCTGACTATCCCACCAGAAATGGGTTATGGTGCCAATGGCGCAGGTGGGGTCATTCCTCCTAACGCGACACTGATTTTTGATGTGGAATTACTTAAAGCACAGTAATCTATTATATTGAGGGCAGCACTGAGAGTCGCCAGCAATTGCAACTCCAGTGCTTTTCCAACAAGCAGATCAGCTTGCACGTCGCATTGCGCCACCTGCTTCTGCATGCCCACCACCGTGACTGACTGGCAGGCTAAGCACTTCTGGCACTTCGAGCTTCAACAGTTGATACAAATTAGTCAGATTTTCCCGATATAGCTTATCAAAACTTTCCACACTATTCTTTGGATTGTAGTCACCAAACCACCAGAACCAGTCAGAACTTTCGCAATCTGACAATTGCTTATAAGCAGCCTCCTGCTCGGCTTTAGTCAGCCGACCACTTGCTATCACATGATCAAAGCTTCGTTTAGCCGCGCACAACAAGTCCCAGGCTCGGTTTTTGTCTGCGGAGCCTATCCACGTTGAAAAATCGCCATACACCCAACTACCAGCAACCAACCCTGGCAAGCGGCCCATTGTTGCAAAGTTACCCGAATCAGCTTTGCATGCAGCGGCAGGTTCAGACTTTTCAGCTGCATCCAGATAATCTTTGAATGTTGTCATATTGATGAATGGGTGTGCTGACAAAGCCTCATAAAGCTCCGACAGGAAAAAATAGCCATTGTAGGGATAATATTCCCAAGCATTTTCACCATCCAGAATCACACTGACAACAGGATTTTCGCCTTCGGGTGCCTGTTCAATAATCCCTTCCAGAAGATGAACAAAGTGATTGACGGCATCCCGTCCGTACCATTTTGCATATTCAAAACCAATCAAATCCGACAAATGATCATCACGGAAAAAACAGGTAATCTTTTTTTCCTGACCAGTGACTTGATATGGTCGATATAAATACTGTTTTTTCTCAGGTACGGGCGAACCAGGATGTGCTTTGCGCAAACTGCTTACCAGTACGCCCTCGCCGGTAGCTGTCCAGCGAACACCATAATGTGCCAGCAAATTGAGCAACGGGTCAGAAACACCACCTTCAGCGGGCCAAAAACCGTGGGGTTTCTCGCCAAATCGCGCTTCGTGGCTTGCTATTGCGGACTCAATATGAAACGCAACCCTACTTTTACCTCCTGGATAAGATGGCGACTCTGGTAAATCGACATTAGGGGTACATTCCCTTGCCGCCTTAAAATCAATTAAAAGGGGTGAGATAGGATGATAATGGGGGGTGCTGGACAGTTCAATCCGACCTGACTTCACTAAAGCTTTATAGCGTGGAATAAGACCGCGCATCAGATTGCCAATTAAATCGTATAAACCCATACGGTCGCTATAGCTGAAGTGTTCACCTTTAGCCATAAGCTGCGTTACCAATGCGTGTTCACGCCTGACACTCTCACCCGTCCATGCCAGGTGATACCACACCAGCAGGTCGGCCAGATATTGTCCGGAAAGGTAACTCATGCAGGCCTCACCCTGCGCGTCTATCACATTAAAAAAGTCTTGCAGTCGTTTATAGGATGGAAACGGATGGACCATTGTCACATGATTACAGCGAAAACATTTTTCCAGAATTAGTTTACGCTGCGCGTCACCAATCGAATTCATATCCTCATGCGCCAACAATCTGAGCAAAGGATCCGACATCTTGTTACAGTCAAAATCTGCTATATACGCTTCCAATTGATCCAGCAAAATGGGGACAAAATTGAAAACCGCTTTTGATTTAGGACTTTGCTCCAGGTGATACACCATGTCCGTATAATCTTTCATGGCGTGAAGATAAGTCCAGGGCAGTTCAAATTCGCCTGACATATAGTTGCGATAATCCGGCTGGTGCATATGCCAGCAAAGGATCAGGTCCAGTTTTCTGTCTTGCTTAACAGTCATAATCTATACGCCTGATTAACGATCATATTTCAAATGACGGATGCAGAATCAGCGAACATGGTGGACAGGCTGGCCCAGCATTTCCGGTGTGATCAGCACAATTCCTTTTTCTGTAACATGGAAGCGTTTTGCATCTTCAACGGGATCCACCCCGGCCACCAATCCATCCGGGATAATACAACCCTTATCAATTAGCACCCGCTTCAAATATACATTCTGACCAATTTTCACATCAGGGAGTACAACGGAATCCACAACTTCTGAAAAACTCATCACATACACATTAGAGAAAAGAAGGGATCTTAGAATTTTGGCTCCACTGATAATGCACCCACCTGAAACCATGGAATCAACTGCCATACCCCTTCTTTCTTCATCATCAAAGATGAATTTAGCAGGAGGCAACTGTTCCTGATAGGTCCAGATCGGCCATTTTTTATCGTATAAATTGAGCGCTGGTGTCACTTTGGTCAGTTCCATATTTGCCTCCCAGAAAGCGTCAACGGTTCCCACATCACGCCAATAGGGCACATCATCAGGTTTGCAAACGCAACTCTCACTGAAAGGATGGGCAACAACTTTATACTTTTTGACCAAATGAGGAATAATGTCTTTACCAAAGTCATGAGACGAATGCCGCACGTCAGCATCCCGAATCAGTTGTTCATATAAAAATTTGGCATTAAAAATATAAATACCCATACTTACCAAGGCGCTATCCGGATTATCCGGCATGGGCGATGGGTTTTCCGGTTTTTCATTAAAATCGATAACACGATTATCTTTGTCTACCGTCATGATGCCAAATGCCGATGCTTCAGCCAGTGGCACTTCAATACAAGCGACCGTCATATCCGCCTCATGAGACACATGGTAGGCAAGCATCTCGCCATAATCCATTTTGTAGATATGATCCCCGGCCAAAATCAGTACATATTCCGGTTCATAACCGCGGATAATATCCATATTCTGATAAACCGCATCTGCTGTACCCTTGTACCAGTCGGCTTCAAGTCGTTGCTGTGCGGGGAGCAACTCTACAAACTCATTGAACTCGCCCCGCAAAAATCCCCAACCACGCTGAATATGCTTGATCATGCTATGGGCTTTGTACTGAGTAATCACGCCAACACGCCGGATACCTGAATTCAGGCAATTTGAAAGAGGAAAATCAATGATTCGGAATTTTCCGCCAAATGGAACTGCGGGTTTGGCGCGCCAATCTGTCAGCTGCTTTAATCGGCTGCCACGGCCTCCGGCAAGAATCAAGGCAACTGTATTTTTCGTCAGCAGACTGACAAAGCGTGGTAAATCTTTTTGCAAGAGCCTCTCCTTCGCCTGTTAATATTTAATTCAATACTACTGCAAATTTTACTAACACAACAATCCCGAAATTATAAAAATCCGAAAAACATCCCGGAATGATAAGCATTCTTGCGATTTCATACCAAAATCACCCAAAATTTATTCCTCATTCAAACATCCATTTTTTATTTTAGCCGATGGCTGGTAGGATGATAGTTATCAGGCTGAAATATTCCTGACTCAAATCTTCCCGTAATATTATGTAATTTTAGAGCTACAATTAAACAATACTCAAATGACATAGCTATGAAACAGGATACAAAGCCTAAACTCAACACCAAAACCGAACTCCTTGTACAGGCACGTTTACACGACCCACACCAGTATCTCGGCCAGCATTGGGAAGGAAATGGCTATGTATTGCGTGTCTTCCTGCCCTATGCACAACAGGTTTGGGTTGAGACTGAAACGGAATGGACATCCCTGACCAAAACCGAACCTCACGGCCTTTTTGAATGGCATGGCAAACAGGCTTTGCCTGCCACTTATCGCCTGCGCGCTGGGGCATATGGTGAATTGCATGAATTTTACGACCCCTACGCTTTCCCCGCCCAAATCACCGATCTCGATCTGTATTTATTCAATGCGGGGAACCTGCATCAAACATACAATACCCTTGGCGCACATCCCATCACGGTTAATGGTATAACAGGTGTTCACTTCGCCGTCTGGGCGCCAAATGCGGAACGCGTTAGTGTCATCGGAGATTTTAACCACTGGGATGGCCGCACGCATCTTATGCAGGTGCATGGTTCAAGTGGTGTGTGGGAGCTATTTATCCCGGGCCTGGCTGATAGCACCTTATACAAGTTCGAAATTCGTAATCGCCATAATGGGCATATCCTGGTCAAAACAGACCCCTATGCCCAATATTTTGAAAAACGCCCTGGCACTGCTTCCAGTGTTGCCGCAGTCAGCACCCATAACTGGCAAGATAACGAGTGGCTGTCAAAACGCGCCAAACACGACTGGCAGCATGCACCTTGCAACATCTACGAAATGCATGCAGGATCATGGAAACGTCATGCCAATGAGGATTTTCTCAATTACCGTGAACTGGCTGAATCGCTCATTCCTTATATAAAAGAGATGGGTTACACCCATATTGAGCTCATGCCAATCAGCGAGCATCCGCTGGATGAATCATGGGGATACCAGACAACCGGATATTTTGCACCGACAAACCGTTATGGCTCACCAGATGATCTTCGTTTTTTTGTAGATGCATGCCATCAGGCTAACATTGGCGTCATTCTTGACTGGGTCCCGGCACACTTTCCTCAGGACAGTTTCGCATTAGCCAGATTTGATGGTACCGCGCTGTACGAACACGAAGATCCACGCATGGGTTTTCATCAGGATTGGGGCACTTATATTTTCAATTTTGGCCGCAATGAGGTAAAGAGTTTTCTGCTCTCAAGTGCCCATTACTGGCTGTCTGAGTTCCACATTGACGGCTTGCGGGTAGATGCGGTTGCTTCCATGCTTTATCTGGATTATTCCCGACAAGCAGGCGAATGGATACCCAATAAATTTGGTGGCCGTGAAAATCTGGAAGCCATTGAGTTCCTGCGCGAGCTCAATATCATGGTGCACGATGCCTTCCCCGGCGCACTGACATTTGCTGAAGAATCCACTTCCTGGCCCATGGTGTCTCGCCCTGTCTACCTTGGTGGACTTGGCTTCTCCATGAAATGGAATATGGGCTGGATGAACGACACTCTGGCCTATATTTCGCAAGACCCAGTTCACCGACGCTATCACCATAACCAGTTAACTTTCGGCCAACTCTATTCCTACACCGAAAATTTCACCTTGCCGTTTTCTCATGATGAAGTAGTGCATGGAAAACGCTCGCTGCTGGACAAAATGCCCGGTGATGCTTGGCAGAAATTTGCCAATTTACGCTTGCTGTATACCTACCAGATGACCTACCCGGGTAAAAAACTCAATTTCATGGGAAATGAATTTGCCCAGGGACGGGAATGGCGAGTAAAAAACGCGCTTGAATGGCAACTTCTGGATATAGGGCTGCATCAGAATATTCAGACACTTTGCCGCGACCTGAACCACCTGTATGCAAACAATCTTGCTATGCATGATCTTGATTTTTCGTCAGATGGTTTCTCCTGGATTGATTGTCACGATGCGGATCAGTCCATACTAAGCTTCATGCGACGTGCGCGTGATGGGTCATTTATCGTGGTCGTTCTGAACTTCACTCCCGTACCACGCAACAATTACCGAATTGGCGTGCCTGAAGGCGCGGAATACAAGGAAATATTCAACAGTGACTCCACCTATTATGGTGGCACCAACAGCGGAAATGGTGGCGGACTTTTTGCTCAGGACAAGACCTGGATGGGGTTTCCTCACTCCATGGAAATCACGTTACCGCCCCTCGCCGGCATTATTCTTGCAAGAGCCTGAAATACAAACAATAACTTAAAGGTTTTCGTATGACACAACCTACCCAAACCAAAGCATGGAAAGCATTAAAAAGACATCAGAAGACGATCGCGCATACTCATATGCGCGATCTGTTCGAGGCTGACCCGCAACGGTTCGAAAAACATTCAATTACCTTCAATAACATTCTGTTCGATTTTTCCAAAAATCGATTCACGGATAAAACGCTAGCCTTACTTTTCGACCTGGCAAGAGAGATGGACGTGCCAGGCTGGAGAGAAAAAATGTTTACCGGCGAACCTATCAATTTCACTGAAAATCGCTCTGTTCTGCACGTTGCACTGCGTAACCGCACCAATCGACCTGTTATGGTTGATGGCAAAAATGTCATGCCTGAAGTCAATGCTGTACTCAGTAAAATGCGTAAATTTACCAATGCTGTTCGTTCCGGAGAATGGAAAGGCTACAGTGGTAAAACCATTACGGATGTTGTCAATATCGGTATTGGTGGATCAGACCTCGGTCCCGCCATGGTGACTGAATCGCTCCTTGCCTATCATCGTCACAATGTAAAATTTCACTTTGTTTCCAATATCGACAGCACCGACCTGTTTGAAACCGAGCGTCATCTCAATCCGGAAACTACGCTTTTCATTATTGCCTCGAAGACTTTTACTACACAGGAAACCATGACCAATGCCCGCTCGGCGCGAGACTGGTTAATGAAAGAAGCGCTTGAAGAAAGCGCCATCTCTCAGCATTTTGTAGCTATCTCTACAAACACCAAGGCAGTCACAGAATTTGGTATCAATCCCGATCAAATGTTCGAATTCTGGGACTGGGTTGGCGGACGCTATTCACTCTGGTCTGCCATCGGATTATCCATAGCGCTGGCGATCGGCATGACCCGGTTCGAAGAGTTACTTCAGGGTGCGCATGAAATGGACGAGCATTTCCGATCTGCGCCTCTTGAAAGAAACCTTCCTGTCATATTCGGAATGTTAGGTATCTGGTACAACAATTTCTTCGGTTCAGATACACAAGCCTGTATGCCGTACAGTCAGTATTTGCGCAGGCTTCCAGCCTATCTGCAGCAGCTGGATATGGAAAGTAATGGCAAGCGCATAGACCGGGATGGCAACCTGGTCAATTATCCAACAGGCCAGATCATTTGGGGTGAACCTGGCACCAATGGGCAGCATGCATTTTTTCAGCTTATCCATCAGGGTACGCGCCTCATTCCTGCTGACTACATCGCTTTGGTTGAGAGCCACCATCCTGTCGGTGAACACAACGCCATTCTGTTGGCCAACTATTTTGCCCAGACTGAAGCATTAATGCGCGGCAAAAAACCTGAAGAAGCCATTCTGGAAATGCAGGCAGAAGGACTCAGTGATGAAGATATTAAACGCTTGCTGCCGCATAAAGTCTTTCCTGGCAATGAACCTAGCAATTCAATATTAATGCAAACCCTGGACCCCAAGTCGCTGGGTTCTCTGATTGCTTTTTACGAACATAAAATTTTTGTTCAGGGTATCATCTGGAATATTAATTCTTTTGATCAGTGGGGTGTTGAACTCGGCAAACAATTAGCCAAAGTCATTCAGCCTGAACTCGCTGGAACCAGTGAGGTAAGCAGCCATGACACTTCCACAAACGGCTTGATTAATTCTTACAAATCGCAAAGAATTTAGCTTTGTTACCGTAGCACTAAATTTAAATTTTAACTGGAATACACATGAACGGAATTACTATTGAGCACAACCCATCTGAAGCCAGATTAATGGAACTGGAAGTGCCCCGCTGGCCGATATGGGATAAAGAAACTTCCACCTTTCCATGGACATATGAAAGCAGGGAAACCTGTTATCTGCTGGAAGGTGAGGTCATCGTCACCCCTACCAAGGGTGAGCCGGTGAAAATTGAAAAAGGCGATCTTGTTACTTTTCCAGCTGGTATGTCCTGCACCTGGGATATCAGGCAATCAGTCAAAAAACATTACTGTTTCGATTGATTCAAGGGGCTAGACAAGCCTCTTCCAGCAGAATATCCACCCCATTTTTTGGCGCTATTAACGAGGCCGGAATGGGCTTCCCTGCGCGCCAGTCACTAACAGCCTGACGTTTGGATTCTCCTGTCACCAGATAGATCACTTTTTTTGCATCACTTAAACAACGGGCGCTTAAACTGATTCGCTCCGAAGGTGGTTTTGGCGCATCATGGACCGCCTGTGCAGCTGGAGCATCGCCTGTCAACCCAGGATCATGTCCGGGAAACAAGCTGGCGGTATGGCCATCCTCCCCCAACCCGAGTAAGACCAGATCAAATGCCACATCATTTACCAATTTGCCATAAGCTTCAGCACCCAATGTTGAGCCTTGCTCCGCCGGAATAATGAAAATCTGGGAATGAGGAACAGTGGCGTATTCAAGCCAGGCGGTCAGCGCCATCACACTATTACGATCCGGGTGATTAGCTGGCAAACAACGCTCATCTCCAAAGTAAATATACCAGGCTGACCAGTTGGTCTTGATATCACGCAGCTTTTCGTATACCTCACGGGGCGTCGTGCCACCAGCCAGCACCAGATTGAACACACCACGCTGTGCGATTGCGTCTTTTGCTGCTTTGACGATTTCCTTAACAGCCTGCTTCTTCAATGCTTTCGTATCTGGGAAAACGTGCCAACGACACTTTTGCATAAATTTCACCGCCCTTCAGAATGTGATCAGCAGTACAGAGCAACCACAACAACTATACGCCAGTCACTTACAACCGGGTCATAACTCATTACGCCACTGATGATCTTCACTATCAAACAGTCGATTGGCTTCGTCTGGCCCCCATGTGCCGGCTGGATAAGTATGAATAAAGTCCCGTTCCTGCGCCCAGTGTTTCAGTATAGGATCAACAACCCGCCATGCCCACTCCACTTCATCAAACCGGATAAACAGGCTGCGATCACCCTCAATAATGTCCAGCAGAAGGGTTTCGTATGCATCCAGAGGTACTTCGTCTGTTTTACGATAAGATGCATTCAGCGAGATAACCCGCGTATCCATTTCCAGACCTGGTCGTTTTACATGAATTTCCATATGCATGCTTTCACTGGGCTGAATAGACAACAATATCCAGTTAGGCGCAATAGTTTCAACAGGCGTTTCCCGGAATAACTGCTGTGGCGGATAGCGAAACCGTATAGCAATAAGTGACATCTGTTTTGCCAGACGCTTACCCGTACGGAGATAAAATGGTACGCCCCGCCAGCGCCAGTTATCGATGTAAAATTTAGCAGCTACCATGGATTCCGTGGCCGATGCTTTTTCTACACCCTCTTCATCCTGATATCCGGCAACAGATTTGCCATTCACAAATCCCGCAGCATACTGCGCGCGGAAAGCATGGGCGCTGATAGAGCGTTTTGAAATGGGTCTGATGGATCGCAGCACCTTCACTTTTTCGTCACGCAACGCATCAGCTTCCAGTGCTGGAGGCGGCTCCATTGCAACAACCGCCAGCAACTGCATCAAGTGGTTCTGCAACATATCCCTTAAAGCACCTGCTTTATCATAATAGTCTGCACGTTTTTCAATGCCAATATCTTCTGCCACTGTAATCTGCACATGGTCAATAAAATTGCGGTTCCAAAGGGGCTCAATCAAGGTATTCGCAAAACGGAACACCAACAGATTTTGAACGGTTTCCTTCCCGAGATAATGGTCAATACGAAAGATTTGTTCCTCATCAAACGAGCGGTGTAACACTTCGTTCAGTAAATGTGCACTTTCGATATCCTCGCCAAAAGGCTTTTCCAGAACAATACGATGAAGTCCACGGGGCTTGTTCAACCCCACTGCATCCAGATTTTTAACGACTGAATTATATTCAGTCGGTTTGATCGCAAGATAAAAGATCATGTTGGAACAGACCCCTTCTTTTGGCTTGGATAGTTCTTCATATAGCCGCTTATAGGAATCCAAATCGTGCAACTCCCCTTGCAAATAGCTGAATCGTGCTGTAAATTTAGCAAAAATCTCTTCATCAAAATTCGCACCAATTTTATCTTGCAGCGTCAGTTGCATATGATTCTTCCACTCTTCCTGCCCCCAGTCCCGGCGGGAATAAGCAGTAAAGTTCAAAGCTGGCGGCAAGCGATTGGCCACTTCAAGATGGTATAGCGAAGGCAACAATTTATTTGAAGCCAGATTGCCGGTGGCACCAAAAATCACGAAGTTACAAGGAAACTGCGCTTGATCCTTCATATTCAATCTCCCTTAACTGCATGACCACCAAACCCTTTGCGCATCATTGCAAGCATCTTGGCGGGGTAATCGTTGGCACCTTGACTTGCGAAGCGCATCATTAATGCAAGACTCATTACCGGCGCAGGGATGCCTTGTTCGACTGCCTCAAGCGCTGTCCAACGACCTTCCCCCGAATCTGAAACGAAGGGTTTGATATTATCCAGCGATTGATCCTCCTTCAAAAACTCTGCCGTTAAATCCAGTAGCCATGAACGCACGACACTACCATGACGCCACATCTCGGTAATGGCAGCAAGATCCATATTAAAATCTTCACGTCCTTTGATTAACGCCAAACCTTCTGCAAAGGCCTGCATCATGCCGTATTCGATACCGTTGTGGACCATTTTCACAAAATGTCCGGAACCCACAGGCCCGCAATGATGCCAGCCTGCATCTGCGCCAGGTGCCAACACTTTGATAAACGGCTCAAGCCGTTTCATCGGACCAACCTCCCCCCCAGTCATGATTGCGTAACCATTTTCCAGCCCCCATACCCCACCTGACACACCGGCATCAATATAATGAATGCCGGATTTAGCCAATTGAGCACCCCGTCTCATGGAATCTTTGTAGTACGCATTTCCGCCATCAACCAGAATATCATCCGCACTCAGCATGGGTGCAAGTTGATCTATCGCTGTTTGGGTTGCCTCTCCAGAAGGCAGCATTAGCCAGACAATGCGAGGTGCTGCAAGCTGTTTAATCATTTCCTCGAATGACTCAACTGCCGTCAAACCAGTTTCTTTTGCAAGTTGCTGGGTGACCTCAACACTACGATTATAGGCCACGACCTCCATACCACCCCGACGCAACCGGCGCGCCATATTTGCGCCCATTCGACCCATCCCGATCATGCCAATATTCATAATGCCTCCCAGTTAGCCTATTTGTAATACAAACGTACATCCCTAAAATAGATGGATAATCTGTTTAAATCAATACCCCACATGACTTATATGGTGAATTCACCTGCTCGACACAAAAATATGCGTTAGAATAAATCGTCTTTTTTTGGTAAAATAATCATCTTGCAAGCAAATTCTCGCAAAAATAAAAAACCCAAAGTCCTTTTTGTTACCTCAGAAATTCATCCGTTAATCAAGACGGGTGGCCTGGCTGATGTAAGTGCGGCGCTTCCCGTTGCTTTACGTACCATTGGTGTGGACGTAAGAGTATTGGTGCCCGGCTATCCCAGGATTTTGTCTTCAGTTAAAAACAAACGCAAACTGGCACGCATCATAGACATTCCAGGCCACGGAGAAGTAAATCTCCTCTCTGCAAAAATACCCGGCTGCGATGTTCCAATCATAATTGTAGACTATCCGGCGTTTTATGAGCGCACAGGCGGACCTTATTCAGATAAAAGCGGGTTGGACTGGCCGGACAATGCGCTTCGATTTGGATTATTGTCCCGCATTGCAGCACTTTTAGGTTCAGATGCTAATCCGTTGACCTGGAAGCCAGATATTGTTCACTGCAACGACTGGCAAACTGGCCTTGCACCCGCCTATCTGCACTTTGCCAAAGGGCCCAAGGCTGCAACAGTCATGACTGTTCACAACCTTGCCTACCAGGGAATATTTCCGTCAGAAATATTCCCTCAACTCAACTTACCCGAAGCATGCTTTAACATGCACGGGGTAGAATATTATGGCAACATTTCTTTCCTTAAGGCCGGGCTCTACTACGCCAACCATCTGACTACCGTCAGCCCTACCTATGCAAAGGAAATTCAGTCAGAGGCGCTTGGGTTTGGTTTGCAAGGTTTGCTTGCTGAGCGCGCGAACCAGCTGACCGGCATTCTGAATGGTGTAGATGCCGAGCACTGGAACCCTGCATGCGATACCCACCTTGCTACAACTTATAGTCCGACAAGATTAAATGGGAAAAAAACCAATAAACAGGCATTGCAAAAGCAATTAAATTTGCCCGTTTCTGCTGACATTCCTCTGTTTGGCGTGGTCAGCCGCATTACACACCAGAAAGGCCTGGATCTGCTTCTGGAAATTCTGCCATCCATTGTGCGCGAACCCGCACAAATCATCCTGCTTGGAACAGGTGAACTCGAACTGGAGCAAGCCTTCCTGCTTCTGGGTGAACAATACCCCAATCATTTCCGGGCTGTCATCGGATTTGATGAGGGGCTATCCCATCAGGTTGAGGCGGGTGCGGATATTTTTCTGATGCCATCCCGCTTTGAACCATGCGGACTCAATCAGATGTATAGCATGCTTTATGGAACGCCACCCATTGTGACACCAACCGGTGGTCTGGCTGATACTGTGGTTGACCTCACACCTTCCAGCCTGAAAGATGGCAGCGCAACTGGATTTATGTTGCAGTCTTTTACCGCAACAAACCTCCTCCAGACCGTCAAACGCGCTATTGAGGCATATCACGATAAAAAAACCTGGCGGAAAGTGCAGCTAAACGGTATGCGCCGAGATTTTGGCTGGACAAAAAGCGCCGAAACTTATTTATCGCTTTATTTATCGCTTATTCAGAAATAAGCAAATGAAACTCACAACCAAATCATCATCCCTGTTTCATGCGGATTCGTGAGCAACTCGTGCCAGGGATAAATGCGTATCAGGTATTGCAGCTTGCCACACAAATCAGGAGCAAGATCCAATGCAAAAACTTGCTCATTGCCTGTTCCTGTCGTTTCCTGACTCACAAAACTATAATGTTGCATCTCACTGGCATTAACGTTTCCTGGCCTGCCTACGAGCAATTCCACCCTCACATCTTCTGGTTTCAATCCATTCAGTTGTACGCCAACCTCAAAACGCATTGCATCACCGAATTGAATGCGTTTTTTCGGCTCATCCAGCCTGCGCAAAGCAACCCCATGCCATGCAACTTTAATACGTGATTTCCAGACCGCCAATCGCTTGGCATTTTCAAAATCATTTTGAGCGAATACCTTTCCTTGCCTGCTGGCCGAGGTGTAAAAACGTGACACATATTCCCCCACCATACGTGTGGCATTGAACCGCGGCAAAACTGTCGCAATGGAATGCTTGGCCATCTTGACCCAGCCTTCCGAATATCCAAATTTTCCACGATCGTAATATAGCGGCAATACATGATCCTGCAGAATTTCGTACAGTGTCTGGCTTTCTTCCTGATTGCGACGGTAATCATCATAATGTTCAGGCGAAGGTTTGATCGCCCAACCATTTTTGCCGTCGTAGCCTTCACCCCACCACCCATCAAGCACGCTTAAATTAATGGCACCATTAATTCCTGCTTTCATACCCGATGTTCCGCTCGCCTCCAACGGGTAAACGGGATTATTCAGCCAGATATCCACACCTGAAACCAGCCTTCTGGCCAACCCCATATCATAGCCTTCCACCAGCAATATTTTTCCTTCAAATTCAGGTAAACGAGAGATGTTGTGCACTTGCCTGATCAACTCCTGTCCGGGTTTATCTGCGGGATGCGCTTTACCTGCGAACACAAACAAGATGGGGCGGTCTTCATCTGCAATAATTTCACGCAACCAATCAAGATTATCAAACAGCATGGTCGCCCGTTTATAGGTTGCAAAACGCCGCGCAAAGCCAATCGTCAGGACATTAGGATTGATGGGGTCTGTGTATTTAAGCAGGCGATCAAGATGCGCCTCAGAGCCATGATTTCGAAAATGCTGGTTGGAAATACGGTGGCGTAACTGATACAACATTTGCGATTTGAGTGACTGGCGAACACTCCAGAACAAATGATCCGGAATGATGTCGATCTTTGTCCAAAATTCTGTATCGCACAGTCGATGCCGCCACTCATATCCTAAATAGGTATCAAACAAATCTACCCATTCATCTGCAAGAAAGCTGGGGACATGCACGCCATTAGTGACATACGTGATAGGGCTTTCTTCCGGCCCGACTTGTGGCCACAAATCACCACAGATTTTGGCCGAAACATCACCATGAATCCGGCTTACACCATTATGGTAACGCGAACCATGGATCGCCAAGGTCGTCATATTAAATTCATGACTGTCTGCTGCCTGCCCTAATGCCAGAAACTCCTCTTTCGCGATTTTAAGCTCATGAAACAGCTCACTGAAATATTCAATCATCATTTCAGAAGAAAAATGATCATGCCCGGCAGGTACCGGCGTATGCGTCGTAAATACAGTATTAACCGCAACCGCCTCAAGCGCACTGGCAAAATCCAGTCCATCTCTTACCAGACATCTGGCCCGTTCAAGAATCTGAAATGCAGCATGCCCTTCGTTGATATGCCATACAGTAGGCTTTAACCCAATTTCCTGCAAAGCACGCACCCCTCCCACCCCCAGCAGAATTTCCTGTTGCATCCGCATATAACGATCACCACCATAAAGCTGGTGAACAATGTCACGATCTGCCAAAGAATTGACTTCTAGATCCGTATCCAGCAAATAAAGCCACACATGTCCTACTCTGGCCTGCCAGACTTTCACAAAGACAGTACGTCCGGGAAAACCCACTTCAATATGCACTTCGTTACCATCATCGCGCAGCACGGGAGAAATAGGCAAATCATCAAAATCCGAATCTGCGTAAGTTGCGACCTGATTACCTTCCGCATCGATCAATTGGGAAAAATAACCCTGCCGATACAAAAGACCAACGGCAATAAAGGGCAAGCGCATATCACTGGCCGCTTTACAATGGTCACCCGCCAATATACCCAACCCGCCGGAGTAAATAGGAAAACTCTCGTGAAAACCAAATTCAGCACAAAAATAGGCTACCAGATCACTTTGATGCAACCCTGTGCCATTCTGACGCATAGGTTCAGAATGATACGTATCATAAGCAGACAACACGCGATTAAAGTTCGCAAGAAATACCTGGTCATCTACCGCATCTACCAGCCGCTGTTCACTTACCCGCTTTAAAAACGCCTTGGGACTGTGCCCTACAGCATCCCAAAGACTGGGGTGCAAACGCGCAAAAAGCGTTCGACTGGTACGATTCCAGCTGTACCATAAATTACCTGCCAACTCATCCATCCGCTTTAAACGTCTTGGGATTTTTGGATTTACTTCAATGATGAAAGGTGTGCCTTCCTTCATACGATGCTCCCTTGCTTGATTTTTGTTCTTTTCAAAATACTCAATAACATTTAAGTTTTACAACGTTCTAAATTAATATTAGACGTTTTTTTCAGTTTGAAAATATTACAGGGGAAATATTACAAAATTCAGGGATTCAGGATTTTACTGTGGATAAAGGCTTTTTTCTGAGTACTCATTGAATTTTGAAATTTGGATTTCCTTGTGAATGGTCATTTTAAAGTGGCAGCAAAGCAGGTCACAGATATCAACGACGCTTCACCACTTGCAAATGACTGCTATCCAGTAAGGCTTGCCGACAACCTTCGACTTTCAGCAGCCTGTCACGGATTGCTACTCAAACGGCTGCTATGGCTGCGTACTGGATAGTCGGCGTATTGCTCCGGCCCAATGAGGTCTTAAGCCGCATACTTCACACGATTGTTTTGAAAGTGGCTCATTACGCGCTCGGGGTTTTGCTCCAACATCATCATATGCGCGCTGGTTGCCACGCGTAGTTTGGCTTTGCTGCGAACAGGACCGAGCCTGCCCATCTCTTGCTTGATATCCACATTAAGGCGCTCCTCTGGCTTGAGCTGGGGACTATAGCTAGCTGGGCAAGGTCAGGAACACTTTCCTGCCAGAATCCTTGATCAAGGCAGTCAGGAACCGTGGAAAATATTGAATCCGGGCCTATTCAATCAATAAAAGCAGAGGTATCATCTGGTCAATAAACTTAAGCTCATACAATCAAGGAAGCGTTGTGTCAGAAGGCGGTAAATTAGCAAAAGAATCACTCGGGGCTTTCGAGTCTGCCATCATGGGAATTGCTGGCACTGCGCCTGCATTTAGCGTAGCCGTAACAACGGCGGCTATTGTTGCATCGGTCGGGGTTCTGTCAGTAGGTAGCATTTTCTATTGCGGCCTCATCATGTTCGGCATCATGCTGGCATTCTTTCATCTCAGCAAGATCACCCCGCATGCCGGTGCTGCTTATGCCTGGGTAGGGCATGTCTTCGGTAAAACCTGGGGATTCTTTACCGGTTGGGGACTGCTAGTCGCTTCGATATTCTTCATGGTGTCGGCCACGATACCTGCAGCCACATCAACCTTGGTCCTAATCGCCCCTGATCTGGTCGAGAGCACCACCTGGGTGACCGGCACGGCGGCGATCTGGCTGACCTTGGTCACTATTGTCGTTACAAAGGGCATCAAACACGCGAGCTATACACAGTTGATTCTGACTGGGATTGAAACCGTAGTGGTTTTCTCGCTGATAATTGCAGCTTTTATCCAATACGGTGGCCATCCGGCACACCCCCCTTCAATCATCTGGTTTTCCCCATTTTCATTTACACCGCAGCTATTTGCCACGGGGGCCTTAACGGCCATCTTTTTTTACTGGGGCTGGGATGTCACCATGAATCTTAGCGAGGAAACCAAGACAGGCGACACCGGCAAGCCACATCCAGCCAGCCAAGGTGCATTTTGGGCTATGGTCAATCTGATCCTGTTCTTCATCATCATGATGATAGTGGTACTGATCGTGCTGAGCGATAACGAAATCGCGCAGGCCAACACCAACGTGCTCTATGCGATCGCCAACAAATTATTTCCGGCACCATGGAATTACTTGGCGGTACTTTCAACCCTCCTGAGCACTATCGGTACTATCGAAACACAAATTCTGCAATTCAGCCGAAGCATGTTTGCCATGGCGCGTGATGACATGCTGCATCCCCGTTACGCCAAGATCCACACCGAGTGGCAAACCCCATGGGTGGCAACCTTTGTGATCTGGTTCCTGGGTGTATCACTACTCTTTTGTTCATCGTACATGCCATCAGTGAAAAAAATCCTGGAAAGTTCGATTTTAGCCATCGGCTTCCAGATATGCTTTTACATGAGCTTGGCCGGATTTGCTTGTGCCTGGCATTATCGCAAAAAGTTGAAGAGTAGCGCCTACAACGCTATCTCCTATGTTCTTTGGCCGTTGTTTGCGGCAATTTTTATGGTATTCGTAGCGCTCTACAGCATTCCTACGTTTGACGTCATTACTAACATCCTAGGCGTTGGCGGGATTCTGGTCGGCATTGTACCTTTGATCTTGGGAGGGCTACGACGCAACAAAAGTGCGAAGGTCTGAGATAGCCGCATCGAACCACCATTATTTTGGCAGACAGAAAAACCACCAGATCGGTAACAACTTCTGGATGTGCGCGAAGGGCTTTGACCTACTTTGAGATAATCGCAGTTCTCGACGCTAACTTCCACTTATGGCAAGTTGCTGATCTATAGCGAAACATTGAAACCACCGTCAGTTAAAGGGAAAGTCGACCGTCGCTTCACGACCCCTTAGAGACGGTCATTACCTTGTTGTTAAAGGTCCGGTCAGCCTGCGAAAGCTGCCATCCAGTTACAGTTGTCTGGCCGGCATTTACCGTGCCAATTTATGACAATCATGTGGTATCAAGGCTAAAATTACTCTGCTAGCTCCGGTTTTTTAGGAATACCATAAACTCATCCAACGGCACAGGTTTGCTGAACAAGTAGCCCTGGAAAGCATGGCAACCGCGCAGCTCAAGGAATTGACACTGTGCTTCAGTTTCCACACCTTCCGCGATCACGTGTAATCCAAGCGTCTCAGTCATCGCGATAATAGTTTGCACGATGGAGGCGTCGTTAGGGTCGCTGACGATGTCGCGAACAAATGATTGGTCAATCTTGATTTGACTCAACGGCAAACGTTTCAGATATTGAAGAGAAGAATAACCGGTGCCGAAATCATCCATCGAGAAACGTACACCTAGTATTTCTATTTGACGCATCTTGATGATGGTGTTCTCAACGTTTTCCAGCATGGTACTTTCGGTCAATTCCAGTTTCAGGTGAGATGGCTTTGCACCACTCTCCAGCAACACCCGTTGTACTTGAGCCACAAAGTCAGCCTCATGGAATTGCTTGGCACTGACATTTACCGCCAGCGTCAGTTCGCGGGTCAGTGCCTCATCTTGCCAAGCTGCAAGTTGCACACAGGCGGTTTGAAGCATCCACAGCCCTATCGGTATGATGAGTCCGGTTTCCTCTGCAAGAGGGATGAATTGGGCAGGAGAGACCAAGCCGTATTCAGGATGCTCCCAGCGCAACAACACTTCTGCACCAATAGAGCGACGCAAATTGTCCACTTGAATTTGGTAGTGCAGACGAAATTGTTGATTTTTGAGTGCAAGACGCAATTCGTCATCCAGTTTGGCGCGCGTATCGATGGCGAGCTGCATGGCTGAGTCATAGAAACGAATAGCATTACGGCCGCTCGTTTTGGCTTGATACATTGCCGTATCGGCATACCGGAGTAAATCGTCAAGGCTTTCCAGATGACCACGAAACAAAACGATGCCGATACTTGGTGTGGTATAACACAGGCGTTCCTTGAGCATATAAGATTCGCTCAGGGTAGTGCGTATCTTCTCGGCAAGCATCTCGGCTTGCGTTGCAGCCTCGTCGCCATCGGTACTTAGCGTTTCCAGCACAACCAGGAATTCATCCCCTCCCAGACGCGACACTGTATCGCCTTCACGCACACAGGATTTCAGCCTTTTGGCTACTTCGATAAGCAACAGGTCACCAATAGCATGCCCTTTAGTATCGTTGAGGGTTTTGAAGTGATCGAGATCAATAAACAGCACTGCGCCATACTGCCCATTACGTGTGCTCGCCGAAAACGCCTGGCTCAGGCGATCCATCAACAAACGACGATTGGGGAGTTGCGTCAGTGCATCATAGAATGCCAATTGGTGAATTTTAACTTCGGCTTCCTTGAGGTCGGTCACGTCATAGAACCAGCCTAAAACCGCCTGTTCATTCTCATATTCCAGCCTGAAGTAGGAAGCCAAGACCCAGGTTGCTCGAGTTCCGGGAATGTTTAATTCTATCAGCTTGTCAGTGACCGACAATCCTTTGTCGAGTTGCTGAAAAATCTCTTCATAATCTTGAGGGTTAGCGTAGAACTGTTTGGAATCTGTGCCAACAACCTGATCGCGTGCCGAATTGATCAATTTGGCATAACGCTGATTGGCAAACAAGACCTTGTGACTAGAGGATGCGGCAATTCGCACTGCGATGGGGCTGGTTTCCAGCATATAGCGGAAACGCGTTTCATTATTACGGACAGCTTCCTCAGCCTGCTTGCGCTCGGTGATGTCGTAGAAGATCACCAGGCTGGAGGCGTCCATCGACGCAATGCTGAACCGGATGTCACGCACGGTGCCATCCTTGCAAGTAACCTTATATTCCAACGGTTTGAGTTCGGTCCCGTCCTGCCGCGCCTTTTCCGCCGCCTGCCATTCTTGCGTAACATGCTGTCGATAGGCGGGATCGGGATAGGCTCGTGGCCACCACTCTGCCAGCGTCGGGATGTCAGTCTGTGTGTAGCCGAATGTCTCGATGAACTTCCGGTTCAAGAACGTGATGTTCTGATGCTCATCGTTCATCGCCATGGCCACCGGCGACGATTCGATAATCGCGCGAAACTTCGCTTCGCTCGCGCGCACCGCCGCCTCAGCATGCTTGCGCTCGGTCAGGTCACGCACGATAGCCAGATAAGAGTGATCGTCGAGTCTACGTGCACTGACTTCACCCGGGAACATCGAGCCATCCTTGCGCACATGGGTCCATTCTGCCAGGTGGGGCACGCCGATCATCATTCTCAGCGGTTCTTCGGTTAGCCTTGTTACCTCGTGCGGCGCAAGTACATCAGCAACGCTCATTTGCAAGAGTTCGTCGCGCGTGTAACCGAGCAGTTCGAGCCCGCGCGCATTTGCGTCGAGGAATCGATTTTCGGCTGAGATGATATAAATGCCGTCATTGGCCTGCTCGAACACGCTGTGGATTCGCGTCTTGCTCATCCATAGTGCCTCCTCCGCCAGGTGGTGGCTGATGGCGATGGCAGCGGTATGCGTGGCGGTATCGATGAGCTGCCGGTGCTCCGACCGCGGAAGTCCTGGCTGGCGGTAATACATCGCAAATGTGCCAAGCACCCGCTGCTGCGCATCGAAAATCGGCGTGGACCAACAGGCGCGCAGCTCGTGCCGCAGCGCCACTGCTTTGTATTCCGCCCAAAGCGGATCGGTGGCAATATCCTCCACGAACACAGCCTCCTTGCGGTAGATCGCCGTGCCGAACGATCCGGCGCATGGTCCGATCGGTTGCCCGTCCACCGCCGCGACAAATTCCCTTGGCAGGCTCGGCGCCGCGCCATGGTGGACGAGAACGCCGTCCTCATCGAGTAGAAGGATAGACCCCAGCATCCCAGGCGATTGAGCCTCGATAAGACGAACCAGCGCGGTCAGCGTCTCCGGCAATGAGGTTCCGGCGGCGATCATCTCCAGCACGTGTTTCTGCCCGCTGAGCAGAGTTTCCGCCTGCTTGTGTTCAGTGATGTCATGCGCAATACCGAGGATCTGCCTTACTTGTCCACTCTCATCACGGGTAAAAGGGGTTTCCCGGCTAATCAACCAGTGCCAGGCACCCTCTTTATCTCTAAGGCGGTATTCGATCTCCCCATTAGAGGCATCTCTCCATGCATCGTGGTTAGCGGCGATACAGGATAAATCATCCGGATGAAAAATTTGGATGATCTCACTGCCCATGGCCTGGGTCTCCTCGATCGTATAGCCATAGGTGGTGAGCCAGTGCCGATTGATATAGATATTCCGCTGTTCTACCAGATCGAAGATATAGACAGTGCCCGGTTCGGTATCCAAAATCCGCTCAAGCATATGCTTTTGATTATGCAGCTCTGACTCAAGACTTTTTCTCTGACTGATATCGCGCACACTCGAGAGAATGGCATGCTCACCTTGGTGAGCAATTGGGTGGGAAAAGATTTCTACTGCCAGCTCGCTACCATCTTTGCGCCGGTGCCTCCATTCGAATTTGTCACCTGATTTCAGCGAGTTGCTGAGGTGGGTCGGCTCCTTGCTCCTCAAATCCTGGGCAGTCAAGTCAGAAGCATTCATATGCCTCAATTCTTCGATACTGTACCCGTAACGTTGTACGGCGGTCAGGTTTGCATTGAGAATCTGCCCTTTTGAACTAAGGATAAAAGCAGCATCGGGATTCGCATCGAAAATCGCCCGATAATCGATGGCATTATATGCTGGGATGTTTTTATCCATATCAGATTTCATTAATATTTGTCGAATTTCCCTGTTTATTCACTAAAGCAAAACTTGTTTTCTGTCTGAACCGCTCAAATTTTTGTTCATCGACATGGGTCAAGTTTTCTTTAGAGCTGGCGGTAAATAAGCAATTGAATGTCGGTTTATTGGTTTTATGACAACTCCAATTTGGCACAAAGATGCCGTTTAGGTGAGGTGGAATTCATCCCATTGTTTTTGGTCGAATCTGACCCTTAGAGATTGTATCAGTTCAGCATAGACGATATGTTGCGAGTTGCAAACGGCATGTCGAACTGCTACTGACCAGCAGCTTGGCACAACACAGACTGTCGAATCAAGTTGGAACTGCTATAGTCAATGGCCGGTTGGTGATACCTGACATTCCTCTTCAAGGTTTTCCATAGTACTTTTTGTATGCTTTGCACCAATCGTTAACAAGCATGGCGCGTGCATTTCAAAGTGATGTTCCTGGTGCTGCCGGACTAGTGGCTTTCTTTAGCTGCCCGATTATACCAGGATGCTATCGATTGTACGTTTGTGCATTGCCAGTTCTTCTTTGAGCTGCTCAAGTTTGCTGATGATGAGGCCGCGCTCAATGGTAGACTGCGTGACGCTTTTTTGTAGCAGATAGGTCGGTAAAATGGAACGGTACAAGCACGTATTACCGAACACATAGCCGGTCATATACGGCGTCGCCCTCGTTATCCCAGACCTTCCTGAAAGAGGTCTCTGAAAGTTTCGCCGCCGCGCTGGTCAATGCGCGCGCTTCACTGCGGCTCTGCAGAAATCCACGAAAACCATCAAAACGCGTAATTCAAACGATGAACGTCAGCTGAGCCAACACAACCAGACCATGGCTAGTGATTGGCGTGGGTCCGTTCCTGGCACCAAACTGCCGCATGCAGATTGAGCTAATTTCAACCTGAGAATTGCCCCACCCACATTATTAGACGAAATTAACCTTTGGAAGATTTTACATCCACCCACAATAAAATCCGGAATCCCAAAATAAAAAAACAGGTTCGGACTAAAGTGGTTTGAGAATCAGCTGATCGTTACGTTGCGTAAATTCAAGTTGTTTTAGAAAACTCATCCCCAGTAATACCATGCCATCATCCATGCCATCGCTAACGATAGCACTGACATTGTTCACTTCTATAAAGCCTAGACGCACCGAATCCAGCCTAGTGGTAAAACCTTGCGCCATTCCATTTGCCGTCTGAACAGTGACATTCGCCCCTCGTCTTAAGCCCAGCTGACTGGCCAGCTTGGCTGACATGGCTACCTGCGTGGCACCGGTATCCAGCAAAAATGTCACGGGTGCGCCATTGATCTCACCATCCGCCACGTAATGACCAGCACGATTACGCTGCAAAATCACTTCCCCAGTCTGGCTTTGCAGCGCTCCTTGTGGGTTTGGATTGGTTTGCCGAATATACCAGCCATTAAAAAACCAGTATATGCCAGCGAAAACCAGCAACCATGCGATTACCAGCATGGTCATACCCGTTCTGCGATGGGGATTAGAGTTTGAATCCATATATTGAGTTAATCTGTATTAATCAAGCTTAATGAAATGTTCACGGTAATATTTCATTTCCTCTACGGATTCGTAAATATCAGCCAGTGCTTCGTGCTTGTTTGCTTTTACAAAACCCGCTTTCAAGCTTGGTTTCCAACGCTTTGCCAGTTCTTTCAGCGTACTTACATCCAGATTGCGGTAATGAAAATAGGCTTCCAGTTCAGGCATATAACGCGCCATAAAACGCCTGTCCTGACAAATGGAGTTGCCACACATCGGAGAGGTTTTCGCCGGCACATATTCTTTCAGAAACGCAATCATCTGCGCTTCCACATCTGCATCATTCAGCGTTGAGTCCTTTACCTTTTCAATTAATCCCGATTTTCCATGGGTACCCTTATTCCAGGCATCCATACCATCCAGCACTTCATCTGATTGATGTACTACCAGCACAGGTGCTTCTGCAACTGTTTCCAGGTTTGCATTCGTGATCACCAGCGCCACTTCCAGGATTCGGTCGCCATCAGGATTAAGGCCACTCATTTCCATATCAATCCAGATGAGGTGATTCGCATCTTGTGCCATAATATTGCCTTACTCGGTTTTCAAAGTCTGTATTGTGTCATAACCTGGAAAGAATCGTCACTACAGACAGCTCATTTAAGGACAATTCGTGCAAACTTTTACGTTGGTATTCTTGATAGCGCTGTTACTTACCACTTTGACAAAATTGTGGCTGGCAGCAAGGCACGTTCGACATATCCAGGCTCATCGCGACGCTGTGCCCCAGGAGTTTTCGGAACAAATCGCTCTGGATGCCCACCAGAAGGCCGCTGACTACAGCAGCACCAAAACCCGCCTCAGTTTTATTCAGATCATACTGGATGCGGTTTTATTGCTAGCTTTCACTCTGGGTGGCGGCTTGCAAATGCTTAGTGATTTCTGGAGCACCATTTTCAATACGGGAATAGCGCACAGTATGGCGCTGATTATCAGCCCGATACTGATCATCAGTATTCTGGAATTCCCATTGAACGTTTACTTCACCTTCGTGGTAGAAGCACGGTTTGGTTTCAACAAAATGACGCCAGCGTTGTTCATTGCGGATATTTTCAAGCAACTTTTGCTTGCCTCCCTGTTTGGCCTGCCTTTCCTTGCCGGCGTCCTCTGGCTTATGGATAAGATGGTTGAAAACTGGTGGATATATGTCTGGTTTGCCTGGATGGGTTTCAATCTGCTGGTGCTGGCCATCTACCCTACGTTT
Source organism: Sulfurirhabdus sp. (assembly GCA_043759595.1). Classification (GTDB taxonomy): domain Bacteria; phylum Pseudomonadota; class Gammaproteobacteria; order Burkholderiales; family SMCO01; genus Sulfurirhabdus. The sequence continues at coordinate 46,862 of JAYVLG010000045.1, forward strand.
ATTGCACCGTTTTTCAACAAATTCACTCCCATGGAAGACTTGCAACTCAAAACCCGCATCGAACAGTTTTTACAAAAATGCGGATTCAAGGCAGAAGGGTTGTTTGTGATGGATGGCTCCAAACGCAGCAGCCACGGCAATGCCTACTTCACCGGTTTCGGAAAAAGCAAACGCATCGTCTTCTTTGACACACTGCTTACCCACCTGACACATGATGAAATTGAAGCTGTGCTCGCCCACGAACTAGGGCATTTCAAACGCCGCCATATCATTAAACGTATAGTCTGGACGTTTATTTTGAGTCTCGGATTTTTATGGCTGCTGGGATGGCTTATGAACAAAACCTGGTTTTATGAAGGGCTCGGCGTGACTACCCAAAGTACTGGTATGGCATTGATTCTGTTTTTCATGGTCATTCCGGCATTTACTTTCCTGTTTCAGCCTTTGTCCAGTTTCTACTCACGCAAGCATGAGTTTGAAGCGGATCAATATGCTGCGCAAAACGCTAACGCCAGTGATATGGTGCAAGCACTGGTCAAGCTTTACAAAGACAATGCATCCACTTTAACCCCTGACCCCCTGCATTCCGTATTCTATGATTCCCACCCACCTGCCGCGACACGTATAGCGCGATTGCTAAATGCAGGGCATAATACTTGAGTGAACCAATCAGGTTTAATGAGGAGGAGAACACATGAGAATTTTTATGACAACCTTGGTGCTATGTCTGGCCATTGCGCCCGCCTTTGCAGATACCTTTGCCAAAGGTGACCCTAAAGTTGGTAAATCCCTTGTGGATAAATCCTGTGCTGCCTGCCATATTTCCATGTTTGGCGGTGACGGCTCTAAAATCTATACCCGGCCAGACCGCAAAGTAAAAAATGCGCAACAACTGCTTTCCCGCATCCGTATCTGCAATACCAATGCTGGTGCAAACTGGTACCCTGATGAAGAAATGCACGTTGCTGCTTATTTGAACTTAAATTACTACCATTTTAAATAAATTAAGGAATAGGCAATGAGTCAAGTCTGCGACCTCACCAACAAAAACTGCAAACCCTGTGAAGGCGGTGTTCCACCTTTGACAGAAAGTGAAATCCAGCACTTTCTCAAAGAGTTGAAAGGGTGGAAAGTTGCCAACAATACAATCAGCAAAACCTACCAGTTCAAGAATTATTATGAAACCATGGCTTTCGTCAACGCCACTGCATGGGTTTCTCACCGCGAAGATCACCACCCGGATCTGGAAGTGGGTTATAACAAGTGCAGCGTTCACTACACGACACATGCCATTAATGGACTTTCAGAGAACGATTTTATCTGCGCAGCCAAAATTGACGCATTGTTAGAAATTTAGCCTCCAAACCTGCCTGCGTTTTGCACAAACAATCCAATAAAAAAAATCAGGATGCTTTGCTCGAAGGCCAGGTTGTTGCGAACTATGGCAGGCGTTATGAGGTTGAGTTAGACAGTGGTAAGCTCATCAGCTGTGTCATGCGGGGGAAAAAAGGCGGGGTGGCTTGTGGTGACCGGGTTTTCATCACACCAAGCGGGACTGAACAAGGCGCCATTGAGCGTATTGCCCCGCGCGCTTCCTTACTGTACCGATCAGACACTTTTCATACAAAAATCATCGCCGCCAATGTCACTCAGATTATTATTGTGGCAGCGGCGGTACCCAGTTATTATGAAGAACTGCTCAACCGCTGCCTGGCCGCCGCTGAAACCAACAATATCAAAGCGCTGATCGTCCTGAATAAATGCGATCTCTCTGAAGAATCAAAGCAAGCTTTAAAAGACCTGCAACTCTACCGTGATTTAGGTTATGAAGTTCTGCAACTCTCTGCAAAACAGGACATCAGCCCGCTCAAACCTTATCTGAAAGGCCATACCAGCGTACTGGTAGGGCAATCTGGCATGGGAAAATCCAGTATCATTAATGCACTCTTACCGGAAGCCCGTGTGGTGACGGCTGAAATTTCAGAAGCACTGGATTCCGGCCGGCACACCACTACTCACACACGGCTCTACCATCTGGATGAACAAAGCCAGATTATTGATTCTCCCGGGTTGCAAGAGTTTGGTTTACATCACCTTGCCCCCGCCGAAATTGATCATGCCTTCATTGAATTCCGCCCCTACCTTGGCCACTGCAAATTTAACAATTGTCTGCACTTATCAGAACCCGGTTGCGCACTACTTGAAGCGCTTAAAAAAGGCGAAATCAGCAAGCGGCGCCTCTCCGCCTACCAAAAACTGATTCAGACAGGCCATACCCGGTCGTAAAACTTCCCCAGCTATTTTATCGAAATTGTCTATACTGGAACTCCGTTAAAGAAAGTTAAGCGATGGCACTGGCTAAACTGTTTTATACGATCATTATGATTGCAACCTCCAGTCTGGCATATGGCGAGGGGAAAGTAGTTGACACCCCCTACCATCCCCAAAAAGTTGTATATGACTTTTATTTTGACCATCCGCAAAAAATCAACAGCGCTTTATATTGGCTGCGCTCGCTGATCAATACGTTAGGAGAGGAACCCTACTCCTTTAGCCCTGAAGCACTCAATATCAAAGTTGTTATTCACGGCACTGAAATTGTCACCGTAATCAAGAAAAACTATCCCAAATATAAAGATGCTGTAGACAGGATGCGCTATTACGCCAGCTTAGGTGTGGAATTCAAGGTATGTGGATTAGCCGCAAAAGATTATGATTATCAACCCAAAGATTTTCAGGACTTCATTCAAATTGTGCCATCAGCCATAACTGAATTAGCGCACTGGCAAAATCAGGGATATGCTCTCATCGCACCCAACATTATGGAGAAACGTTTCTCTATTGAGGAAATACGCTAAATTTGTCCTTTTTTCCAGACTTGGAACGCTGAAACATCCAGCAGCGTATATTTTATAAACTTCAAATAGGCGTTACTTACTGGCTCTTCTGTTTTGTCTATATTCTATTCTTTTGCTTGATTTAATATAAATGAATATATTTAATTGATCACAATAAAAAATTCAAACCGGGGAATCACATGAAAAAAACTACAAAAACCACCTCTTTCAGCTCCCAACCTCTTGGACTTGATGCCAGTGCCATCAAGCAATCCCTCGCCAACCGCCTTACATTTACTGTCGGAAAAGACCCTCTCACTGCGACTGATCGAGACTGGTTTAATGCGCTCTCCTACACAGTCCGCGATCGGCTTATTGAACGCTGGATGGAAACGATGCGCAGTTACTACCAAGAAGACTCTAAACGCGTCTATTACTTTTCCCTTGAGTTCCTGATTGGCAGAGTACTCATAAACAGTTTGAATAATGTTGGTTTTTACGATGAGTGCGTGAAATCTCTTGAAGAATTTGGCCTTGATATTGAAGATTTACGTGAACTTGAACCCGATGCAGCGCTTGGCAATGGCGGCCTGGGCAGGCTTGCAGCTTGTTTCCTTGATTCCATGGCCAGCATTGGCATTCCCGGTTATGGTTGCGGCATTCGTTACGAATATGGCATGTTTCACCAGCGCATTGAAGATGGAAGACAGGTTGAGCACCCTGATAACTGGTTACGGTATGGAAACTCATGGGAGTTCCCACGGCCTGAAGTGCTTTTCCCTGTTAGCTTTTATGGCCATGTTGTTGACTATAAAGACAGCAAAGGCAACACTCTGCATCATTGGGAAGATGCAGAAGAAGTAATGGCCATGGCCTACGACACCCCGGTGCCGGGTTATCGCAATGGCACGGTCAACAACATGAGGCTATGGTCAGCCAAGGCCTCCCGTGACTTCAACCTGAAGTATTTCAACGAAGGCAACTACATTAAAGCCGTCGAAGATAAAAACGATTCCGAGAACCTTTCCAAAGTCTTATACCCGGACGACAGCACCGAAATGGGGCGAGAACTGCGACTCAAGCAACAATATTTCTTTGTCAGCGCCTCATTGCAAGATATTATTTTCCGTTTCCACAAGCATCACAGCTCCTTTGATACCTTGCCGGACAAAGTAGCCATCCAGCTCAATGACACTCATCCTTCCATTGCTGTTCCGGAATTGATGCGCTTGCTTCTGGATACTTATCACTTGCCCTGGAATAAAGCCTGGGACATTACTCAACGTACTTTTTCCTACACCAACCATACTCTGATGCCTGAAGCGCTGGAAACTTGGCCGCTATCAATGTTTGGCACAATATTACCCCGTCATTTACAAATTATTTACGAAATAAATCACCACTTTCTGAAAGACGTCATGCACCGCCATCCTGGGGACTTTGATCTTCTGCGCCGTATTTCAATCATTGATGAAACTGGAGAAAAGCGGGTAAGGATGGCGCATCTTGCTTTTGTTGGCAGCCATAAAGTCAATGGCGTGGCGAGAATTCATACAGAATTAATGAAAACCACTATATTTGCCGATTTTCACCGGTTTTTTCCTGACCGGATTATCAACATGACCAATGGGGTCACTCCCCGGCTTTGGCTGCAACAAGCCAACCCATTATTATCCCAGGTCATTAATTCACACATTGGAGACAAATGGGTCACTGACCTCACGGAACTTAAAAAATTGATTCCACTCGCAGATAATGCAAAGTGCCGCAAACAGTTTCGTGAAGTAAAGCATGCCAACAAAGTCAGATTGGCCAGCCTGATAAAACAGCACATGGATATTGAGGTCAATCCGCATTCTTTATTCGATGTGCAAATCAAGCGCATTCACGAATACAAGCGCCAACTGCTCAATGTATTGCACATCATCACGCGCTACAATCGCATCCGCCACAACCCTGATAGTGACCTGGTACCGCGCACTGTTATATTCGGAGGGAAAGCGGCGCCAGGATATGCCCTGGCCAAGCTCATTATCAAACTGATCAATGATGTTGCAGACATCATCAACAACGACCCTGCAGTACGCGGATTACTCAAAGTTGTGTTTATTCCCAATTACGATGTTTCCACCGCCCTGGACATTATTCCTGCCGCTGACCTTTCAGAACAAATATCCACTGCCGGCACTGAGGCATCAGGTACCAGCAACATGAAACTGGCACTCAATGGCGCACTCACCATCGGCACAATGGACGGAGCCAATGTTGAAATCTGTGAAGAAGTAGGAAAAGATAACATTTTTATTTTCGGCCTGAATACGGAGGAAGTTGCAGAGCGATATAGGCAAGGCTACCAACCCTGGGATTATTATCATGGAAATCATGAATTAAAAGCAGTACTTGATATGATTGGTAACGGCTTTTTCTCACCAGAAGAGCCCCATCGCTTCCGGCCGATAATGGACAACCTTACTACCCATGGTGACCACTATTTACTGCTGGCTGACTATGGCGCTTATATTGCCTGCCAGGAAAATGTTGACGCGCTTTATCGCGATACGGATGAATGGTCACGCAAAACAATCATCAACATTGCCAATATGGGGAAATTTTCCAGCGACCGCACCATACAGCAATATGCAGCAGAAATATGGGGGATTAAAACAGCAGGTCATCAAAAAGTTCCCTGATTACCAATCATTCTCAGCCAATTAACGAGGATAGGTTTTCACAACATTAACAACACGTTGGAGTGTACTAGGTGGTTTATGCAGCTTTGTACATTAACCGCAGAGACGCAGGCGCAGAGTTGATGTGCCATAACATAATAAATTTGTGATGTTTTATTGCATGGGTGGCTGTTTGCTTTCACAAAGCATTGAATTTCTCAGCGCCTCTGCGGTTAAAACCGAGTTTTCTGGGTTTGCAGAAATTCCAACATTGGTAAGAACTATCAATGTAGTTGAGCTTTCTTGCTAATCCGGAAAATTATGTACACAGATTAGTTGCTGCTAACTGATAAACCCACTTTCAGCGATACAGGGACGAGCTTTTCTTGAGGTCTTCTTTTTTTACCTCAGAGAAAGCGACCCTATCCAATCGTTTGAAATTTTCTTCGCAAAAATCCAGACGCACCAATTGGGTTCCCTCGCTCGTTATAAGCTCATAGATTCTATGCAAATGGTAAGAATTCATCTCAACGAGCAAGGTATCAACACTTTCCGCCGGAGGTTCCGCTTTTAATAACAGCGCATCAATATTTTGAGCTGCGGATGCCTGTTCTTTAGATTCCCAAACAGTCGAATCAGTAATAACCGGACGCAATCTGACTGCAACAGGATTGTGAGACAATACAGAAATACCCACGCGCGTTTCAGCTTTTTTACCTGCATCAATACGCCGAATGACACCGATTGCCCAAGGGGACTCGGAAAGTTTCACCGCCAACACGACCGCCCCCTGAACCCAGTCCTGCTTGAGAGAAGGAATGGTCAAACCATATCCTCTCTGACTGACATTTTCCACCACCCAGCTCTCAACCTGAATAGACGCATCAATTGTTTTTTGCATCAGCTGATGGATATCACTTTCCGCATGCGCATTATTAAAAACATCTGAAAGGCTGTGCAATTTCTTATGAATATTCGCCAATCCGTGAATCACATCCAGATAAGAAAAAGCCTTCTTACGTTGCGAATCACGCTTATTGTCATGAGCAAGCTCTTCTTGAGACTTTGACTTGGCTTTGCCCCAAGCCTGTGAAAGATGCAAAAGCACCTCTAAAAGATCTTCCCGCTCAAATTCCCTAAAGCGCTGAATATCAAATCCTTTTTGAATAGCACCAGACTCGAACTGTTTCAACGCAATCACCATAGAACTGACTACTTTTCCGGGACCAAAGCAGCGGGTCATAAAATGCGATTGCGTAATCTGGCTTAAACGGAGAGGCGGATTGCGCGAGGCAAAATCCATGTGAAAAACCGTACTGTCAGCCGGCAAATCCTCCCATACAAAAGAAGTCGCATAGTCTTCAATCAGCAATCTGGCAATCTCTATCTGGGATTTAGTCAGCTGATCCGGTGCTGAAACTTCCATCATCAGGATCTTCAGCATCTCAACCAGAACACTTGTTTCTACTTTAGCGTAAGCATTCAGCGAAACAGCCAATCGACTAAAGCCATGCTGCTCAGACACATTATAGATCGCGTAAACTCTACCCCAGAAGTCTTCCGGGAGGGACTGATAACGCAAATGCAACCAATGTACCTGCATCGACAGCGCGCGCATAGCCCTGACAGCTAACAAGGCTATTTCTGCTACACTAACGCCTTCGGCATCTTTTTGGTAATCAGCAAGACAGCGGCATTCCGCAGCATTCACCGCCGATTCAAATTGTTTGCACGCAGTCCAAATGGTTTCATCGCGTGCTTTATTCATTCTAGGGGTTTTAATATACTCAACCAGCAGTTTACGTACATGCTGTTGAGCTGACTGATCAAAACGTTCAGCCAGCAGAATGCGCTTTTTTAACTTGAAATTTTCTTTGTTTGCGAGCTGATTAAGCCAATGAGTTAGCTCTTGCAACGATTGGACAGGATCTGTAACTGGAAGGTAATCCAGAATTCGTGTAACTTCTTCCACATTGGCAAGCGGGCTTTCGTCTTTCTCACCAAAAAATTTCTTGAAATTAAACATCATCCTCTAATCCGCACTATTGCTGTTATCTCCGCCACAATATATTGACGCTGTATAACGCTTATTAATATCTTGTTGATTATAACTTGAATATCCCCTAGAGGAAAAAGGGAATTGATACTTTACCAACCTGGCATGTGGTGACAGATGCTTCTCAAGAAGGAATACTTCAAAAATTGCTCTTCACAATTAAATGTTCTGAGGACGCACCCGGACAATCACATCAATTCCCTCTGTCACCAAACCCTCTGGTAAATCAGGCAAACTTCCGATGGAAATGGCAGACACATCAATATCTGTTAACTCGCCGCTAACAACATTATAGATATGATGATGTTCCTGCGTGTTCGGGTCATAAAACACCTTGCTGGGATCAACAATCACCTCACGCACCAATTTCTTTTCAACAAACAAATTGAGCGTGTTATAGACCGTTGCTTTTGAAGTTTCACTATACCGGGTATTCACCAACGCCATAATCTGGTCAGCAGAGAGATGTTCTTGACGGGAAAAAAGCGCAAAGGCTATCTCAATCCGCTGATGAGTCGGATTAATACTGTGGCTACGCAAAAGCTCAGCCATGTTGTCGCGGGTATATTGCTGCATACTGAAAGATTGTAACGATAATAACAGTTTGATATTAATATATTACTTAGACAATGTCTAATTTTTACAAAATAATTACATGTCCGCTAAATAAATCGTAAAAGCAAAGATATTCTTCCAGGCTACTCCTGTATCCCAGATGGCCAGCGGTAAGGTGAAACATCAAATGGCTGAGGCTCATCAAAAATCATGTTACTCAGTATCTTAGCGCTTCCCGGCGCCATAGTGACACCATAACGAAAATGACCACTATTCACATACAGGTTTTCAATATCAGGATGCCGGGCAATGATCGGAATATTATCCGGTGAACCAGGCCGTAAACCAGCCCAGTGCTTGACAGGGTTCTCATTTTTTAAACGAGGGAAAATGCGTGCCGCTGCTTCATGAAGTTGCTTTGCCGCTTCTTCGGTAGTGGATTTATCAAAACCCACATCTTCGAGCGTACTACCTACCAGAATGTGGCCATCCTTACGAGGGATCAAGTACACGCCACTTTGCAATACAATATGAGAAAGTGCGCCTGGTTCGAGCTTAAACAATAACATCTGACCGCGAATAGGCTTAATATTTAGCGCCCCGCTTTTTGTACCAAACAATTCCTTGCTCCAGGCCCCTCCAGCCACAATGTATTGACAAGCAGACACCCTCTCACCCGCAACTTTCATTGCTAATACCCTATTCTGGTCATACTCAATTGCCGACACTTGCGAATACGGCCTGATCTCCACACCCAGCATTTCAAGGCGACTTACCAGCGCCTTGATCAAGAGTGGGTTTCGCACCTGATTCACTTTGGGCAACCATAAAGAATCCATATATTGCGTAAGTTCAGGCATCACTGATTGCGTTGCTACCCGGGAAGCATCCCAGTCATTATCCTGGCACCAATCTTGCGCCTTTTCAGCATCAAATGGTGGCAATACCAGCATACCACTCTCAGAAAATTCCGGATCCACACCCGTTGACACGAGCAAGCCAGAGACCCATTCTAAATAAAGAGAAGTACTCCATTGTGCAAGCCGGGTCACGGGCGGCAAATAATCCCACGGCAACAAGGGAGACAAAATGCCTCCACCTGCCCATGATGACTCACTGCCCATCAACCCACGATCCAGTATTGTTACGCGCGCCCCTTGCAAAGCCAGCTCGAGCGCAGTCGCACAACCAACAACCCCACCACCAACAATTATGAAATCCGATTTCAAAAACACCTTCCTGATAAGCCTCTACCACTCATTCTAACAAATTGACCGCCCATCGGATGCAGTTCGCTTAATTTAAACATATTCTCTAATATGAGAACCATGGAAAAGGAGCGGACACCAAGATGATCACAAACAGCAAACACAGCGCAGATTTTCGCAAACATCCTGCTGGATTTACTTTAATTGAATTGATGATCGTCGTTGCTATTATTGGCATTGTTACTGCCATTGCTCTGCCAAGCTACCGGGACTATGTAACGCGGGGAAAGCTTAATGATGCTTTTTCAACACTATCGGATACCCGCATAAAACTTGAACAGTTTTATCAGGATAACCGTACTTATGCGGGGGCTTGCGCTACTGGCACAAATGTTCCTTTACCTTCCAGCGATAATTTTACTTATACCTGTCCAACGCTTAGTAGTACAGCATTTATTGTGCAAGCTGATGGCATCTCCGCCAAGGGTACTGGCGGTTTTCGATATACCATTGACCAAACTAATAGCAAGGCAACAACGACAGTAGCTAGTGGATGGTCTGGCAGTGGTTCTACCTGCTGGGTAAGAACAAGGGGTGGGGCGTGTTAAACCTGAGAAAAACCCTGCAGAAGGGCGTAACGTTAATTGAATTAATGATTGGCATATCCATTATGGCTATTCTGCTGGCAGCAGGTTTGCCTAGTTTTCAAACATGGGTTCAAAACACGCAAATACGCACTAGCACAGAATCGGTTCAAAATGGACTGCAGCTAGCACGTGCCGAAGCCGTGAGACGCAACGAGCAGGTTAGCTTTATATTAGGAACGGGCACCAGTTGGACAGTACAAACTGTTTCAACTGGTACAGTGCTTCAAAGCGGTTTAAGCAGCGAAGGCTCAGTTAATGTAACGCCCACGGTAACCCCCACGGGTGCAACAACAGCCACTTTTGACCCACTTGGCCGCCTTACCAACCCGTCTACAGCGCCGACGCAAATTGAAATGAAAATTCCCTCTATGCCAACTAATGTGGGTAGACCCCTACGCATAATCATATCTTCGTATGGTCTGGTTAGAACTTGCGACCCTTACTTTACCGCCGCTGGCGACCCAAGGAAATGTTGAAATGGCAACAACACTCACTTCGCTAAAACAACAGCGCGGATCGGCGATGCTTGAAGCGTTAATTGCCGTTTTGATTTTTTCTATGGGAATCATCGCGCTTATGGGGCTTCAGGCAGCCTCTATCAAGAACAGTATTGATGCAAAATACCGGGCTGATGCAGCCTACTTCACCAACCAAATTATTTCCCGAATGTGGGTAGACCGAACCAATATTGATTCATACGCTCACAATTCCGGCGGGACAACAGCCTGCGCGCCCACTGGTGCTGCCTCTACTAACACCAATGTCGTAGCCTGGTTAAATACTTTTACTACTGCAACAAGTGACGCCTATTTGCCTGGCGCAACCAGTGCAATCCAGCAAATTTTTGTTACCACCCTTTTTGGCAACACAAAACAAGTCAAAGTGACGGTTTGCTGGAAAGGACCACGAGAAACCTATTACCACAACTTTGTAGCAACCGCACAAATAATCATGCCATAAACTGGAGCTCACATGTTTTACGCAAATTTACAAAATAGAAATCACGTAAATGGCTTCAGCTTGATCGAAGTAATGGTCGGCATGACATTAGGCTTGTTGACGGTAATTATCATCATGCAGGTATTTTCTGTATTTGAAAACCAAAAACGCACCACTACCGCCGGCTCAGATGCCCAAGCCAACGGCATGATGGCAATGGTACAGCTTGAGCAAGAGTTGAGAAGCGCCGGAAATGGATTATTAAATGCCGATATATTCAACTGCAGCACCATTAACAGTTATTATGATTCTGGTGTAAGCGGCTCCACCCCTGTATCCCCAGCACCCGGCATGCCTACATCTTCAACTGGCATTGCCCCAGTCACCATCACTGACGGCGGCGCATCAGGTTCTGACACTATCACCATGAGAAAAGCATCAGAATTTTTGGGATCCATTCCTGCCACCATTACCAGCGCCATGCCACAACCTTCTGCCGAATTAAATGTCAGCAGAACAGAAGGTTTCGCCATTGGGCAAAAAATCATTGTTATGTCAGGCAACAATTGCACTGTGATGGAGGTTTCCGCTATCCAGGGTTCCGCCTTCAAAGTTCAGCATAATCCTGCAAATAGTGGCCCTAGCTACAACCCTCCCGGTAGTTTTTATACCTCCGTCCCCGGAAATGCTTGGCCTACTTTTCCGCAAGGTTCACAAGTCCTTGATTTTGGTTCGATTGTGACAAACACATACTCAATAGATGCAGACCTCAACTTGCAATTGGCGGCTGGAACAGCCAGTGGCGTCCCCTTGGTAAAAGACATAGTTCGCATGAAAGCACTTTATGGCGTTTCTAGCGCGGCAGGTATTCAAGCGGTCAATCAATGGGTAGACGCCACAACCTACGGTACTTTGGACACAGATAAAATTAAACGAATTAAAGCCATTCAAATCACTATCGTTGCACGCAGCGGGAAAAAAGAAGCAACAAATGTCACCACTACCGCGCCTGGGGGTGTGAGCGTGTCTTACCTTACAGACTGGCAGAAATACCGCTACCGCGTTTACACAACAATTATTCCATTACGTAACGTTATCTGGGCTAACGTATGAAAACCATACACACTTTTTTTTATGCACCACATCATCCTCTGCAGTCTGAAAAAAAGCAGCGAGGTGCGGCTTTGTTTATCGCGCTGATTGCGCTGATCAGCATGACCATTGCAGGGATTGCCTTGGTACGATCTGTTGACACTTCCAACCTCATCTCTGGCAATCTTGCTTTCAGGCAGGCCGCACTACAAACCACTGACGTGGGTGTTGAAAATGCTGTTAATGCGCTTGCAACGATTGTCACCACGTCACTCGATGCAAAATCTCCATCCGGATGTGCAACTGGTGCATGTAATTATTACCCAACCATGCAAACGACCGACACAAGGGGCATACCCACTAGTATAGTCTGGAGTTCAGTACCCGCAACTACCATCAACTCAGATTATCAAGTGCGTTACGTTATAGACCGTTTATGCTGGGGTTCCTTACTTGCTGGAAAATGTTACTCTGCCACCCCAACAGGTGGAGGTAGCAAAAAAAGCAGTTCACCTTCATTCACTGGTTCAACAGCCGTTTACTACCGTATTACGGTACAGGTAAGTGGGCCACGCAATACCACAAGCATGATACAAGCAATCGTCTCGTAGCCATCACGATCTTTGAAAATAATTAAGTGAGCCTAAATAGCGCTTTTGAAGGAGCACCAAAAATGAAAAACACCCTTGGACAATTGCTGAAGCCTCTTGCGGTCATCGTCGCCTCTGTCTTAATTTATAGCCAAAGTGCAACAATAGCCAATGCTGCGTCTACCGACCTTGCCAATGTGCCAATGGCAGTAAAAAACTCGGTCACGCCGAATATCCTGGTTATTTACGATAATTCCCAATCCATGGATGCCTACATGAATGGCACACTGGTCTCAGGTAATAACACAAACACCCGAGGCAACATTGGGCGTGGAGTAATGCGCAATGCCATAACAAGCTACCGCTATGCCTTCAATTGGGGGCTCATGACCTATGGCATGTCGGGTACCCCTGGGTTATACAACACCTACGCTTACTACCTGGGCTCAGATACCGGCATGAATTTCACCGATGACTGCGTGGGCTACAGTTCTGGCAATCCACCCACGCCAGGTGTTTCAGCGACAAACGGAAACCGACGTTGCATTGCGAACCCCCAACCATTTACTGGCGGAAATTACGTCACCTATGACGTTACTGGCGATGATGCAAACATTCAAGACGTTCTATATCACCCTAGTGTATTCACCAGTTTGTGGGGGCTTAACGCTGGCACAGGCACCAGTTACGATATTTATCTCACACACAAAACATCTTCAGGTAACTCCTGGGTTTCGGGTGCGTTCCAAACTTCTCAAGGGACTTGGAGCTTCACGCCTACTGATGCTGGCTATTTATCGACCAATCCTCCTATTACACGTCAACTATATACTCCTAGAGGATGGGGATATAATGCCAACATTACAGGATCAGGCAATCTGAATGAATCCGTACAGGCAGATTCTACGACCCATTACAATAGTTTAATTTCGCTCTTGGCGAGTGAAACCAACGGCAGCACTAGCGAAGTAAAAAATGGCGCGGTATTTACTCCCCTTAAAGGCTCACTGGATTCAGCCAAAACGTACTTTGCCACATCCTATAACAGCAATAACAGCCCTATAGCATACTCCTGCCAGCAAAATTTTGTGATGCTGGTTACCGACGGCCTGCCTACGGGAAAAACGGATGGTTCACTGTATTCCGATTCGGATCGCACCAACAGTTGCACTTGGAGCACCACCACTAACACGTGTACCACAGGCAGCTTCGGCGTTGCCGCAAACGATGCCATTGGCTCAGTCACGGCTTTGCGCAGCACTACCAACGCCACTAAAACAACGCCTTACGATATCACCACCTATGTCGTAGCGTTGGGAGACACCGTTGCCAATGCCAATGCGCTGTCGGTAATGAATGCAATGGCATATAACGGAGGAACCGATAAGGCTTTGCTCGCCAGCGATGCAGCATCTTTTCAGAATGCGATTAATGCAATTACCGATGACATTGTTGCTAAAGTTGGTTCATCCGCTGCGGTTTCTGTCGCAAATGCCCATGTTACTTCTACTGATAATGCTTCGTTTGCCACAAGCTACAACTCGGGCACCTGGGCTGGAAATTTAGATTCATTTGCAATTGATGTCACAACCGGTGTACCCCAAACAACCTCACTCTGGACATCGGGTTCAGCTCAAGCTCAGCTTGATTCGCTCACCCTTACCAGTCGGATGATTGTCACTTCCACGGCCACAGCTGGTGCTATAGGAGGCATTCAATTTCAACCAACTTCAGCATCTACCACTACTAAATTAAGCACAGCACAGCAAACTTTGCTTAACTCACCTAGCGCTACTGATGGCGCTGCAGTATTAAGCTACTTGCGTGGCGACCGCACCGGTGAAACAGCCGGTACTTACCGTGTTCGTGCACATTTATTTGGTGATACTGTTAATGCAGAGCCCGTTGTAGTGAGAGAGCCTAGCGCAAACTATGCAGATACAGACTACGAAGGCACCACAACAACATTTAAAGAAGCCAATGCAGGAAGAACCCGTATGGTTTATCAAGCTGCAAACGATGGTATGTTGCATGCGTTTACTGCAAGTACGGGTGTTGAAGCTTGGGCATTTATCCCAAATCTTGTCATGGCCAGCCTTAACAACTTGAGTAGCAAAACCGCTTTTAGTCATAAATATATCGTCGATGGCACGCCAGTTTCAGGCGATGTGGATTTTCAAAATGTGGATGGTGCCACGGGTAGCGGAACAGCTTGGCGCACAATTCTGGTTGGAGGACTGGGTAAGGGAGGGCGCGGTTACTATGCGCTTAATGTCACGGACCCGACTGCTGCCAACGAAGCAGCCGTTGCCAGCAAGGTATTATGGGAATTTCCAAACAGCATCACCAACACCTCCACTAGAAACGCAGCCATTTTGAATATGGGTTATTCCTTTGGCAAACCGATCATTGTCAAAACCGCAGCTAAAGGTTGGGTCGTGCTTGTCACTTCTGGTTATAACAACGGTACCAATACCGGTGACAGTGGGGGTGATGGTCTAGGGCACCTGTACGTAGTAAACCCCAAAACAGGTGATTTAATTAAAGATATTCCAACCACTGGATGCACTACAACTCCAACATCATCCCCATGCGGCCTGGCTCAAATTAGTGCCTATGTGGATAACCCGGATCTGGATAACACCACTGACTTTGTGTACGGTGGAGACCTTATGGGTAACGTATGGCGTTTTGATCTGTCAGCAAACAGCTCTTCTAGCTGGTCTGTAGCCAAGTTTGCAACTTTAAAAGACAATGCATCTACCCCCGCAACACAACCTATCACCACTGCTCCAGAACTAGCCAGCATTTCGATTAGCGGCACTAACCGCCGTTTTGTTTATGTTGGAACGGGGCAATACATGGGTGACACAGACGTTCCATGCCCTGCAAGCGGTTGCCCTACCGGTAAAACACAAAATGCAAATGCTCAACAAACCCAAACTATGTATGGCATGATTGACGATACAATTAATCCATTAACCTCAAGTACTTCTGTTTCAACAAGGAGCGTTTTGCAGCAGCAGTCTCTGACTATAAATACAACCTCAATGACAAGTACCGTTACCAATAGCACAGTCAATTTCACTACTCAAAAAGGGTGGTATGTTGATTTACCTACAACAGGTGAGCGCGTCAACACTGACCCTGCATTAGCAGGCGGTGCCTTGATCTTTACCACTAACATTCCCAGCACAACCATTTGTGTTCCCGGTGGAAGCAGTTGGTTATATTTCTTGAATTATCAGACGGGTGGACTAGTTACAAACTCCACAGTAACTTGGTCAGGAAAGTCCTTGGGACAAGCGCTTGCCAGTCGGCCTGTACTCATCCAATTACCAAGCGGCAAGGTAGTTACGCTGATTCGCAAATCGGATGCCACAACGGCAACGGAAGATGTTCCAATACCACCAACAGGATCATCTGGAAAACGTGTTTCCTGGCGCGAAATTCTTTAACAGTACAAATTGAATATAAATATATTTGAAAAGGTAGGTAAAAAAATGAAAACAATTTACTGGACAATATGTACGACTGCAACATTGCTAGCATTATCCCAATCTTCTTGGGCGGTAATGCCAAAAGGGATTAACACCCCAGCCAACACATCAGTAGTCAATACGTCAGGAACCATTGAGCGGGGAGGCATGATCAACTCTATTGATCTTGATCACAAAACCATTTCAATTGACGAAATAACTTACCCATTCCCAACATCTTCTGTCAGCATTCACACAAGCGGACATAGGGTTGAGGGAAAAAATATGAGTCTTGAAAAAGGTATGTTAATTCGCTTTAACACCGTCAAAGAAAAGTACAGCGATAAAGAAATAATTAAAGAGATCTGGATTGCACCACCCAAGAGACTGTAAATTAATTTGTGTAACTGCTCATAGTTCAATACCCTTGAGAGTAAAGGAAAAGAGCCATGAGCAAGAGCACCAAACAACAAGTACTGGAACAACAGATCAAAGCGCTTGGTATCAATATCAAGTCAACTGAAGAGTTGGAAGGATTAACCCGACTATTACGCAAAACAACCCTTGAAGCCATGCTGGAAGGCGAGTTGGATGATCACCTGGGCTACCCGAAACATGCACCAGAAGGTCATCGCAGTGGAAACAGCCGCAACGGCTATAGCAGTAAAACCCTGAAAGGGGAACATGGCGAAATGGCCATTGAAATCCCCCGTGACCGCAACGGTGAGTTCGATCCCCAGATTATTCCAAAAGGTCAGACACGGCTGCCGCTGTTTAACGATAAAATTCTGGCCTTATACAGCCGGGGCATGAGCACCCGCGACATCACCGCTACCTTGCGTGAATTGTACGATGTAGAAGTATCTGCCACATTGATATCCCGCGTCACAGAACATGTCCTGGAGGAAGTACAGGAATGGCAATCCCGCCCGCTGGATGAAATTTACCCGATTGTTTATCTGGATTGTATCGTGGTTAAGATCCGGCAAGACAAACGGGTAATCAACAAAGCCATCTACCTGGCCTTGGGTATCAATATGGAGGGGCGTAAAGAGTTGCTGGGCTTATGGCTCAGTGAGCACGAGGGGGCCAAGTTCTGGCTATCCGTCCTGACAGAGTTACAGCAACGCGGCCTCAAGGACATCTTCATCGCAGCTGTGGACGGCTTAACCGGCTTTCCCGAAGCCATAAACACCG
The DNA here is from genome assembly GCA_043759595.1 of Sulfurirhabdus sp. Taxonomy (GTDB): domain Bacteria; phylum Pseudomonadota; class Gammaproteobacteria; order Burkholderiales; family SMCO01; genus Sulfurirhabdus. The sequence continues at coordinate 64,131 of JAYVLG010000045.1, forward strand.
TGTATCCGAAAACCAAAATCCAGCTCTGCATTGTGCACATGGTGCGCAACTCACTGAAGTTTGTATCCTGGAAGGAACGTAAAGCAGTGGCTGCGGATTTGAAAAGAATCTACCAGTCTCTGACTGTAGATGAAGCTGAGCATGAATTAGACGCGTTTGCCCAGCGCTGGGATGAGAAGTTCCCCACCATTAGCCGATCCTGGCGCAACCACTGGCCCAATCTGATCACCCTGTTTGACTACCCGGATGATATACGCAAGGTAATCTACACCACGAATGCCATTGAATCGCTTAACAGCGTGATACGAAAGGCCATCAATAACCGCAAGGTCTTCCCGACAGATCAATCAGCCTTGAAGGTGATCTATCTGGCGATCCAGGCAGCCTCAAAAAAATGGACGATGCCGATTCATCATTGGCAGAATGCATTAAATCGTTTTATGATTGAATTCCCCGACAGAATGCCGGGGAGATTCTAAACCGGGCAGTTACACAGAATTTTTTACAGGCTCCCACCCAAAAATTAACCAAGTCACTTTGGCTCGACAACCAAACAAAAGGCCTTCAATTCTGAAGGCCTTTTGTTTGGTTCATTAAGTAATACTACTCGCCAATCCCTTAGGTAGTGGAAACACCGTATTTTCTTCAATTCCATTCAGCTCTTCTATCTCAAGCGCACCCAAATTCCGTAAAGTCGCTATCACTTCCTGAACCAGCACCTCCGGCGCAGATGCCCCCGCAGTAATACCCACTTTCTGCTTGCCATGCAGCCACTCCGGCTTCAACTGGCTGGCATTATCAATCATGTAGGCTTCTACCCCCAGGTTTTTTGCCACTTCTCGCAGTCGGTTGGAATTAGAACTGTTAGGGGAACCCACCACAATAACCAGATCACAATCCTTTGCCAGTACCTTTACAGCATCCTGCCTGTTTTGGGTTGCATAACAAATATCATCCTTTTTGGGCCCGGCGATACCAGGAAAACGCGTTTTAAGCGCATCTATGACTTTATTGGCATCATCCACTGAAAGCGTGGTTTGCGTTACAAAGGCAAGATTGGATACATCAGTCACTTTTAACTGCTCTACGTCTTCAGGGGTTTCTACCAGATACATCCCGCCATCTGCCTGGCCCATGGTACCCTCCACTTCCGGGTGCCCTTTGTGCCCGATCATGATAATTTCTTTACCGGAAGCGCGCATTTTGGAGACTTCCACATGCACTTTGGTGACAAGAGGACATGTCGCATCAAACACTTTCAGCCCTCGCGCTTCGGCTTCTTTGCGAACAGCCTGTGATACGCCATGGGCGCTAAAAATCAGGGTATTACCTGCCGGAACATCCGCCAGATCTTCAATGAAAATTGCGCCCTTCTTTTTCAGGTCTTCTACAACAAACTTGTTATGGACGACTTCATGGCGGACATATATGGGTGCGCCATACAGTGATAGCGCACGTTCCACAATTTCAATGGCGCGATCTACGCCGGCACAAAATCCACGGGGGTTGGCGAGTATTACTTGCATAGTTTCAGAGCTTAACTTTCAAAATTGAAGGGATGATTTAGGGTAATAATAGTGGTTTTCTATTTAAAAAAACAGTTAAAGCAGAACTGGATATCAACGAGCAGAGCAGTAAACCCTACAAAACTTTCAACACTTCTACTTCAAACAAAATTGGGCAATCACTTAAGGGGTGATTAAAATCGACTGTAGCAACTTCTTGATTTTTACTCTTTACCTCTCCTGCCATTACCGTACCGTTCGGCATGCCAAATTCAATCAAGCTGCCAATTTCTGCCGGCATATCATCTGGAAACATATCCAATGGAATCTGTTGTATTAGCGACGAATCACTCTCACCAAAAGCCTGCTGCGGTTCAAGCTGAAAAACATACCGCTCACCCGTTTCAATACCTACCAGCCATTGCTCCAGATTTGCGGGTATATCTCCATTGCCAATGGTCAATTCCAACGGTTCAGCTTCAAATGAATTTTCAAATTCAGTTCCATTTACTGCGCTGATCTTATAGTGCATCTGCACAGTATCACCAAGCTTTACGGTTTTAATGTTTTCCATCTTCAGAAATGAAAAGAAAGTGTCTAAACAAACGCTGAATTCTGAATAATGCTATGGCTTATCAACGGGCTTTTTAAAGCTGTCCCAGATAAGCAAAGCCGCCCCGACGGTAATCGCTGAATCAGCCACATTAAAGGCTGGAAAGTGGTAACCCGCTGCGTAAAAATCCAGAAAATCCACGACATGCCCAAGCACTACCCGGTCAATCAGATTTCCTACAGCACCACCTAAAATCAGGCTGATTGCGAAACTGAACAATCGTTCCTGATGATGTTTACGCAACAGGTAAAACATGACAACGGAAGCAACTACTGCTATGCCTGCGAAAAAAATCTTCTGCCAGCCACCTGCATTGGCAAGAAAGCTGAATGCTGCCCCAGTGTTATAGGCCAGCACCAGATTGAAGAAAGAAGTGATCGCAACGCCTTCACCTAAAGTAAAGGATTGGGTGATGGCGTACTTGCTAACCTGATCCAATACAATAACGACAATACTAATTAAAAGCCAGGGAGTGGGATTACGCATAATGGCGAGCTTCACCTGTACCAAACAGATTGGAAGCACATCGACCGCACAGCGCAGGATGTTCAGCATGGCTACCCACATCTGCCCGATAATGCCAGCAGCGCTCACATTTTTCATGGGAACTTGCTACAGCATGCACTTTTTCAGCCGCTTCATTTGCTGCTTCCACGGCTTTTGCCTGGGAGGTAATCAATACAAATCGCAAGTCATCATCCAGGGACTTCAGCAATGTATATTTATTCCCGCTTGCGTGAATTTCCACCTCAGCAGCCAGTGACGACCCAATCACGCCACTGGCACGCAGGGTTTCAAGCTGTTTTTGTGCGTCGGAACGAATTTCCCGCAAAGCTTCCCAGCGGGCACGCAGGGTTTCAGCATCTGGCACTACTGGAATATCATGCCAGGCATGAACAAACACGCTATCCTGATTATTCCGGGTTAATACGGCCCAGACTTCTTCACCAGTAAAACTCAGAATCGGGGACATCAGGCGCGTAATCGCGTGCGTGATGTGATACAACGCATTTTGCGCAGAACGTCGCGCCAGTGAATCTTCACCGCTGGTGTAGAGCCGGTCTTTCAGAATGTCCAGATAAAAACCACCCAGATCTTCCGAACAGAATGTCTGCAACTTTTGCACCAGATGGTGAAATTCGTATTTTTCGTAATGACTAAGTAGCTCTGTTTGCAAATCAGCCGTCATGATTAGCGCATAACGGTCTATTTCAAGCCATTGATCCTGTGGCAACTCATGCTTGGCCAAATCAAAATCATCGATATTGGCAAGCAAAAATCGCAAAGTATTGCGAATACGGCGGTAGCCTTCTGACACCCGCTTCAAAATTTCATCGGAAATGGTCAACTCACCAGAGTAATCCGTGGAGGCAGTCCACAACCGCAGAATATCCGCGCCCATGCTGTTGATCACTTTTTGCGGCGCAATCACGTTACCTTTGGATTTGCTCATTTTATGGCCGTGCCCATCCACCACAAATCCGTGGGTCAGCAAGGCATTATAGGGCGCTCGTCCATCGGTGGCACACCCCGTTAACAAACTTGACTGGAACCAGCCTCGATGCTGATCCGAACCTTCCAGATAAAGATCAGCAGGATGTTGCAGTTCAGGACGACGCTTTAACACGCTGGCATGGGTAGAACCGGAATCAAACCAGACATCCAGTGTATCTGACACTTTGCGGAATATTTTTGCATCATCACCCAGCAATTCCTCTGCTTCCAGACTGAACCAGGCTTCAATCCCCTGCTTTTCTACCCGCAGCGCGACTTCTTCCAGCAATTCCAGTGTCCGTGGATGCAACTCTTTGGTCTCGTCATTGATAAACAGGGGCATAGGCACACCCCAGTTACGCTGACGTGACACACACCAGTCCGGCCGATTGTTGATCATGGATTCCAGTCGCGCACGACCCCAGGCAGGGAAAAACTGCGTTGCTTCTACAGCACGTCTGGCCTTTTCGCGCAAGGTTTTCTGATCTATTCCAGCAGTTTCCATACCTATGAACCACTGGCTGGTTGCCCTGAAAATAATCGGGGTTTTGTGTCGCCAGCAATGAGGGTAGCTATGTTGCAGCTTGACATGGTGGAGCAGCAGACCGCTTTGCTCAAGGGTTTCAATCACGGTTTTATTCGCTTGCCAGACCGTTTGACCACCTACCAAGGGAATGGCCTCATAAAACCTGCCATTAGCATCCACCGGATTTTCCACCGGCAAGTGATACCGACTGCCCACCACATAGTCATCCAGACCATGTGCCGGTGCGGTATGCACCAAACCTGTACCGGCCTCAGTCGTGACATGATCCCCACAAATAACAGGTACCACGCGGTCGTAAAACGGATGTTGCAACTCAATATGTTCCAGAGCACTACCTTTGCAATGCCCCAGCACTTCCACTGATTCAAAATCGTAGCGTTTGATAGCGGATTCAGCCAGATCACGAGCCAGTATCAGAATCCCTTTTGGTGTCTGGATAAAGTCATAAACAAATTCAGGGTGCACACTCACCGCCTGATTAGCCGGCAAAGTCCAGGGTGTGGTGGTCCAGATTACGGCATATACAGGTTCGGCAATATGCGGCAAGCCCAAGACTTTGGCAAGGGCGCCAAGATCTTTCACAGCAAAAGCCACATCTATAGCGGGCGAAGCTTTGTCCTCATATTCTACTTCTGCTTCAGCAAGTGCAGAACCGCAATCAACGCACCAGTGCACTGGCTTGCTACCCTGATATAAATAGCCATTGGCTTGAATCCGCCCCAGTTCCCGCATGATATCGGCTTCAGTCTTGAAATCCATGGTCCGATAAGGATTCTCCCAATCGCCAAGCACGCCAAGCCGAATGAAATCTGCTTTCTGCCTCTCGATTTGAGTTTGCGCGTATTCGCGGCATAACTCGCGGAATTTTGCTGCTGGAATTGCCTTTCCGTGTTCTTTTTCAACTTGCAGTTCAATCGGCAAACCATGGCAATCCCATCCCGGCACATAGGGAGCATCAAAGCCTGAAAGGGTTTTGCTCTTAACAATAATGTCTTTCAGTATTTTGTTGACCGCATGTCCAATGTGAATATCACCATTGGCGTAGGGTGGGCCATCATGCAGAATAAATTTTGGGCGGCCCTTTCTGGCTTCTCTGATTTGCTGATAGAGTTTTCTCTCCTGCCAGCCTGCCAGCATGCCAGGTTCTCGCTTGGCGAGATCTCCCCGCATGGGAAAAGCTGTATCAGGAAGGTTGAGTGTATCTTTATAGTCAGGCATTTAAATATTCCAACGAAACAATCTTACTGCTGAGGCATTTAGGAACAGCGAACCATCAATCCTGTGTCTTAGTATTAGAAGCTGACTGAGAACTCAGGCTAAATTCCCTTTTTACTGCCAAGAAGAATTCTTTATTCACTATACTTCGGCGTCCCTGCAGTTAAAAAATGATTTAGCATTTTCAACATCACGTCCGATCTGTGCGATTAACGAATCCAGATCGGGATATTTTTCTTCATCGCGCAGCTTATGCAAAAAGTCTACACGAACATGTTCACCATAAATTTGCCGATTAAAATCGAACAAATGCACTTCAAGGGTTGGCTTGCCATTTTGCTTCACAGTTGGCCTCACGCCGAGACTGGCAACCCCTTTTAGATTACCTTCTTGCAACCCACATAATTCTACAGCAAAGATACCCCCTAGCGGCGCCTTGTTGTGCTTTAACTGGATGTTAGCTGTAGGAAATCCTATTTGTTTCCCCAGTTTATCCCCATGCTCTACTCGACCGCTCACACTATAAGAACGCCCCAGCAGTTTACGCGCCAAAAGCAAATCGCCAGCAGCCAAAGCTTCACGAACAGCTGTACTTGATACTCTCAACCCTTCCTGCAACACACTGTGCATCGCAACCACTTCAAACCCATATTGCTTTCCGGCTTCCTGTAACATAGCAAAATCACCAGCACGCTTTGCGCCAAACCGGAAATCATCACCAACCAGCACCCATTTTGCTTTCAACCCCTTCACCAGAATTTGTTCGATAAAATCCTGTGCTGACAATTGAGAAAACTGGCGGGTAAAACGACATATATGGGCGCGCTCAATACCAAACTGGCTAAGCAGCTCCATCTTTTCCCGCAGATTGGTCAAACGCGCTGGCGCCTGCTCTGGCGTGAAAAATTCCCGGGGATGCGGCTCAAAAGTCAGCACGCAAGGCACCAGCGCCAAAGCACTTGCTTTTTCAACCAGCAATTTTAATATCGCCTGATGCCCGCCATGAACACCATCAAAATTACCGATCGTCACCGCTGAAGGGAGATTATTATCTGGAACACCGTGAAAAACTTTCATTAATCAGAGCTTAAACTTAAAGTATCGAATATTAAAATAGTAAAGCGCAAATTTCAAAAATCATTCCGCAGCCCGTTTAGCAAAATGGCTGGGGCGTAATCCTGAAAGACCCAGTGTCAGAAAGTAGGATAAAACACCCAGCACCAGCAACCAGGACAAATGCGTGATTCGCGCAACAAATCCCGATGTCAGCCAGCTTTCATTGCCTCCCATGCCATACCAGAGCACCAAAGCCATCACACTCACCCCAGCCAGTATCTGCAAAATATATCTCCACCATCCAGGCTGAGGCTGATATATATTGGCGCGCCGCAGATGATAAAACAATAAACCTGCATTCAGGCAAGCACCCAGACTGATAGACAACGCCAAACCAGCATGCTTAAAAGGCCCGATAAAAGCCAGATTCATCGCTTGTGTGGCAAACAACGTAAAAATGGCAATTTTTACCGGCGTTTTAATATTCTGTCTCGCATAAAATCCCGGTGCCAGTACTTTGATCAAGATCAATCCCACCAAACCAACACTGTAAGCCACTAATGCCTGGCGTGTCATCCACACATCGTTTACAGTAAAATTACCATAATGGAACAAAGTAGAAATTAAAGGTACTGCAAGTATTGCCAAAGCGACGGCAGAAGGGAGCGCCAGCATCAATATCAAACGCAACCCCCAGTCCATGAGCTTGGAATATTCCTCATGCGATTTATCCGCATAATGTTTTGACAAACTGGGTAACAGAATCGTCCCAAGCGCCACACCCAGCATTCCTGTGGGAAACTCCATCAAACGATCAGCATAATAAAGCCAGGAAACACTCCCCGTTATTAAAAACGAAGCGAAAATCGTATTAATCAACAAACTGATTTGACCAATAGAAACCCCAAACACAGCTGGCCCCATCAGTTTTAAAATGCGCCACACACCCTCATCTTTCAACTGGAAGCGCCATTTCGGCATTAACTCAAGCCGCTTTAGAAACGGCAACTGGAAAGCCAATTGCACCACACCACCAATAAACACCCCCCAAGCCAAAGCCAGAACAGGAGGGTTAAAATAGGGCGCTAGCCAGACCGTGCTAACAATCAGCGAAATATTCAGCAGCACAGGCGTAAAAGCCGGTACAGAAAACCGACTATACGTATTCAAAATACCGCCAGACAACGATACCAGCGATATAAAAAATATATAGGGAAAGATGATACGGAGCATATCTACAGTCAGCGCGAACTTGTCAGGCTCGTCAGTAAAACCTGGTGCGCTGATATAAACCACCATAGGTGCCGCCAGAATGCCGATTGCTGTAACCACAAACAAGATAATTGACAGTAATGTAGCTACATGATCCACCAGGAGTTTGGTTTCTTCATGGCCACGCCTATTCTTGTATTCAGCCAGAATAGGCACAAAAGCTTGCGAAAATGCGCCCTCCGCGAACAAGCGGCGCAACAGATTGGGAATTTTGAACGCTACAAAAAAAGCATCCGTATATATTCCCGCACCAAATATGCGCGCCACAACAGTGTCACGCACAAAGCCAAGAATGCGAGACATCAAAGTCATACTGCTTATGGTCGCTAACGCTCTTAAAAGGTTCATCTTTTCGGGATTATGGATAAGACTAAAATGGCGTATGTTATAGCGTTTATGCGATGTATGCCAACAAATCATCAGAGCACAAAACACGGTTCGATGAAAACACTCGGCGCGTTGCCCTTGCAAAATCCAATCATTCAACGTATGATGTTGCGTTTTACCGAACACCCCCTGAATACAGGTTTAAGGAGTTAAAATTGGCAAATACGGCACAAGCCCGCAAGCGTGCAAAGCAAGCCGAAAAGCAGCGCGCTCATAATAGCAGCCTGCGTTCAGAGCTGCGCACTGCAATCAAAAAAGTAGTTAAAGCAATCGAAGCTGGCGATAAAGTTGCTGCGCAAGGTGTATACAGCACCTCTGTCGGCACCCTGGACAGCATTGCTGACAAGAAGATCATTCACAAGAACAAGGCTTCTCGCCACAAGAGTCGCCTGTCTGCCGCTATCAAAGCGATGGCCTGAATTTAAGGGCCTGAATACCAAAATCCCCAGTTATTAACTGGGGATTTTGTACTTATACGTTCAAAAAAAAACCGCCTTAAAACTGCACTCAGCACCTAAGATGCCGGACGTTCAGAACAACGCCGCCCATCCAGCACCTGCAAATCATTGTCCTTTGCAAAACCCATTAAAAAAGCATGGGCTTTCGGTTCCGCTTCTTTTAGTCTGTTATCCACGACCACGCACTTCACACCATCAATCGTTACCGGCCTGACATAAGGCGAATAACTCATGCGATGATCCTTGCCAAACGTAGACAGCACCCCGGAAAGCCGCTCAGCCCAGTCACTCGGTCTAAAAGCCTTACCTGCAGAGGTTAACCCCTGAATAATCATTTCGGCTGGTTGTGTGTCAGGCATATCAAATATTTACTGTTGGATTAATTATTTCATTTTACCAGATGCAAAGTTACTACGTACATTTCTCAACAGCAATATAACTATCTGCTGATTTGGCGCGCACAGGATTAGCCCGGAATTAGCAACAGCATTATAATTGCACTGAATACCTGACAATGACTTCATAGCTGCAAACTGACACATCACGGGGTTTTCGGGTTATAATTCAAGTAATTCTTGTTTTGTAGTATAGTTTTATAAAAAGCACGGCGGCAATTGCCGCCGTGTTGCATTTCTTTTTAGGTAACGTTAGGTAAACAAAAATAACATGTCACATTTAATGAACACCTATGCCAGACTACCTGTCTCATTCGTTCGCGGGGAAGGCGTGTGGCTTTGGGACGAAAACGGCAAACGCTATCTGGACGCTGTAGCCGGTGTGGCGGTAAATGGCCTTGGCCATGCACATCCCAAGTTGACACAAGCCATTTGTGAGCAAGCAAAAACACTGATACACACTTCCAACCTTTATGGAGTGAAAAAACAGGAAGAACTGGCAGACAAACTTGCCAGCATTTCCGGGATGGATGAAGTGTTTTTTTGTAATTCCGGTGCTGAAGCCAATGAAGCAGCTATCAAAATTGCCAGGCTTTATGGACATGGCAAGGGAATTGAAATTCCTACTATTATCGTCATGGAAAAGAGCTTCCACGGCCGGACAATGGCTACACTGACCGCAACCGGCAGCCGCAAAGTTCAGGCAGGCTTTGAACCATTGCTTTCGGGTTTTGTACGCGTCCCCTATGATGATATAGAAGCGATTACACAGGTTGCAGCGCACAACAAAAATATTGTCGCTATTTTGGTAGAGCCTGTTCAGGGTGAAGGCGGCGTTCACATTCCTGCCCAGTTAACAGACTATTTTTCCTCATTACGTCGTGTCTGTGATGAAAATGGCTGGTTATTGATGCTCGATGAAGTACAGACAGGCATTGCCCGCACCGGCACCTGGTTTGCACATCAGCACACGGCAATCAAACCCGACGTGATGTCTCTGGCGAAGGGATTGGGCTCTGGCATGCCAATTGGCGCCTGCCTCACTGCTGGCAAAGCCAAGGACACCTTCAAACCGGGGAATCACGGTTCCACTTTCGGAGGCAATCCGCTAGCCTGTGCAGCAGCTTTGGCAACGTTGGCCGCAATCGAAGAACAAAATTTACGTGAACACTCAGTCGAGCTCGGTCAATATATACAGGATGGCTTCAATAAGTCACTTGCCGGCATCGCCGGGGTTACACAAATTCGTGGCCTGGGCCTCATGATCGGTATTGAACTGGACCGTCCATGTGCTGAACTGGTCAAGCTGGCGCTGCCAAAGGGGTTGTTGATCAATGTCACAGCCGATAAAGTTATCAGACTTCTGCCGCCAATGATCATGAGCCAGGAAGAAGCTGGACAGTTAATCGACATGCTCAGCGTACTGATCAAGGAATTTTTGAGTAACCATTAACAAATCCGGCACGATCCTGTCAAACGTCAAGGCTACTTAAAAACAGCTATTCGCTTTAAAGGAGTCAGTGCCACTTTTTCAAGGCTGGTATTTTTTCAAAATGCCATTCGAGGTTTTATGCAAGTAAAGCATTTTCTGCAACTTAAAGATTTAGAAAAATCAGAGCTAGACTATCTTTTCAAGCGCGCACGCACAATGAAACAGCGTTTGGGCAAGGGTGAGTTATATCAACCCCTGCGCGCCAAAACGCTGGCCATGCTTTTTGAAAAAAATTCGACACGCACCCGCGTTTCCTTTGAAGTCGGCATGAATCAACTTGGTGGCTCTGCAATGTTTCTTAGCCCCAAGGACACCCAATTAGGACGTGGCGAGCCCATCGAAGATGTGGCAGAAGTCATTTCCCGCATGGTAGATATCGTGATGATACGCACGTTCGAACAGGATATTGTCGAACGCTTTGCTGCACACTCCAAAGTTCCCGTCATCAATGGGCTGACTGACGAATACCACCCTTGCCAGATTTTGGCGGATATTTTCACTTACATTGAGAAGCGTGGTTCTATCAAAGGCAAAACCGTCGCATGGATCGGCGACAGTAATAATGTATGCAACACATGGTTGCAGGCTGCAAAAATACTTGATTTCAATATGCACATTGCCACTCCGCCAGAGTATGAAGTAGAGCCGGAGCGCGGCGAAAGTTTTGAAAGCATGCACATGGAATGCTTTACAGACCCGCATGAGGCGGCTCGTGATGCGGATCTTGTCACGACGGATGTCTGGACCAGCATGGGCTACGAAGACGAAACAGAAGATCGAAAACAGGATTTTCAGGATTTCCGCGTTGACGAAGAGATGATGGCACTGGCCAAACCTGATGCCCTTTTCATGCACTGCCTGCCCGCGCACCGGGGAGAAGAAGTTTCTGCCGGTGTGATTGATGGCCCACAAAGCGTGGTATGGGATGAAGCAGAAAACAGGTTGCACACTCAAAAGGCTCTGGTGGAATATCTCTTGCTCGGAAAAATCAAGGAGCAGTAAGCAGGCCGTTTTTTCCAACACATCAACTTCCGCCTCGGTCAAACACCTGCAACGAACATTAATGAAAATAGGTTCTAGCACATGAATATTGTATATTTCGAAGAAACTGATTCTCTCTACATCGAACTGGTTCCTCAGGAAGCCACAGGCGCATGGGAAGCAGCACCAGGCGTCATCATCAATTATGGTGCTGATGGGCAGCCCGTTGGCATTGAAATAGATCAGGCCAGCGAAAAGGCCAATCTGGACAGCCTGAAGATTGGCAACTTTCCTGGATTGGTTGAAAACATCACAAAACGTGACCTCACACATTAAACAAGCTATCGAACGGAACAAATCATGAGTGAAATCAAAAAGGTCGTACTCGCCTACTCCGGCGGACTGGACACTTCAGTCATTTTAAAATGGCTACAGGATGTTTACCAATGCGAAATCGTTACTTTCACCGCTGACATTGGTCAGGGTGAAGAACTGGAACCTGCGCGCGAAAAAGCAAAAAAATTCGGTGTCAAAGAAATATATATCGATGATTTGCGTGAAGAATTTGTGCGCGACTTTGTTTTTCCTATGTTCCGTGCCAATACCATCTACGAAGGTGAATACTTGCTTGGCACCAGCATTGCACGCCCGCTTATTGCCAAACGCTTGATCGAAATTGCCCGTGAAACCAAAGCAGATGCTATATCACACGGCGCAACCGGAAAGGGAAATGATCAGGTGCGATTTGAACTGGGCGCGTATGCCCTGAATCCGGATATCAAAGTAATCGCACCATGGCGCGAATGGGACCTGCTTTCCCGTGAAAAACTGCTGGCCTATGCTGAACAGCACGACATTCCTGTCGAGATGAAACACAAAGCCGGCGGCAGCCCCTACTCCATGGATGCCAATCTGTTGCACATCAGCTACGAAGGCCGCCATCTGGAAGACCCCGCTGCCGAGCCGGAAGAAGATATGTGGCGCTGGACTGTTTCACCAGAAAAGGCGCCAGACCAAACGGAATACCTGGACATTGAATACAAGCATGGTGACCCTGTAGCACTCAATGGCAAGCAACTTTCTGCAGCTGACATGCTGGCAGAACTGAATCGCATTGGTGGCAAACACGGCATTGGCCGACTGGATTTAGTAGAAAACCGCTATGTTGGCATGAAAGCACGCGGTTGCTATGAAACGCCCGGCGGCACCATTATGCTGAAAGCCCATCGCGCTATCGAATCCATAACGCTCGACCGGGAAGTTGCCCATCTGAAAGACGAATTGATGCCGCGTTATGCTTCGCTCATTTACAACGGCTACTGGTGGAGTCCCGAACGCGAAATGCTGCAAACCATGATCAACCATTCTCAAGTAAACGTAAATGGCTGGGTCAGGGTCAAACTTTACAAGGGAAATGTCACCGTAGTTGGTCGCGACTCTAAAACCAATTCTTTATTTGACCCTGGCATTGCCACTTTTGAAGATGATAAAGGCGCCTACAATCAGGCAGATGCAGCGGGTTTCATCAAATTGAATGCATTACGGTTACGTATTGCAGCCAAATTAAAAAACAAAGCCAAATAAGCCTTAAGGAAATAATATGTCTCAATTTGATAATGTGAATGTTGTTAAAAAAGCCAATGTCTACTTTGATGGTAAGTGTGTTTCCCATACAGTCAATTTCCCTGACGGCACAAAAAAAACCATCGGTGTTATTTTTCCAAGCAAATTAGTGTTTAACACTGGCGCGCCTGAAATTATGGAAATAAACAGCGGTGAATGCAAAATCAAACTAGCCGGCGAAACCGAGTGGAAAACCTATAAAACAGGTGAAAAATTCACCGTTCCGGGTAGCTCCTCATTCGACATTGAAACTGTAGAAATGCTCGATTACGTTTGCCACTTCTGCTGATTGCGCAATGACGACCATTGTTGTAGTCAAAAAAGATGGATATGCAGCGATTGCTGCAGACACGTTAACCAAGTGGGGCTCCGGAAAAGAATCGGCTGAATATATTGTTAATCACGAAAAAACCATCCAGGTTGGCAGCAGCCATATAGCGATTACAGGTTCGGCTACTTTTAAATTGATTCTTGCTGATTATTTTGCGACGTCAGAAGAAGAAACCAAGCTGGACACTGTTCCAAATATTTTCAAAACCTGGAACAAGCTGCACGCTGAGCTCAAGGAACATTATTTTCTCCAGACTGAAGAAGATAAAGAAGACGAATTGGAATCTACGCGTATGGATGTACTGATTGCCAACCCATTCGGGATTTTTGGGGTTGCAGCACACAGGACAGTCCAGGAGTTTTCAAAGTATTACGCTTATGGCAGCGGTAGTGATTACGCACTTGGCGCTCTCTACTCGACCTATGATCAAACAGGAAAATCTGCCGAAGAAATTGCTCGACATGCGATTGAGACTGCGGCCGAATTTGATGATCGTAGCGGATTGCCCATTATTTCCTATAGTATCAAGCTGGTAAACAGCTAACTTATTGCGAAGGAACCACCATGCCCTCTTTTGACATCGTTTCAGAAGTAGATAAACAGGAAGTCAAAAACGCTGTGGAGCAGACCAATAAAGAAGTCAGCACCCGCTTTGACTTTAAAGGTTCGGATGCGCGTGTAGAACAGGCCGAATATGTACTGACAGTGTTCGCAGATGATGATTTCAAGATCACTCAGGTGCTGGATGTGCTGAACAACAAATTAATCAAGCGTGGCATAGATATTAAATGCATCGAATTGGGCAAGATAGAAAAAATTAGCGGCAACAAGGTAAAGCAGTCTATCACTGTCAAAACCGGTGTTGAAACTGAACTGGCTAAAAAAATAGTCAGAATTATCAAAGACAGCAAACTCAAAGTCCAGGCCAGCATTCAAGGCGAAACCGTTCGTGTTACAGGGGCCAAACGTGATCTGCTGCAGGATGCCATTCAATTAGTAAAAAAATCCGTCGCTGACTTTCCACTTCAGTTTGGTAATTTTCGGGAATAGCTTTCATTTTCGTAGTCTTTAACCACATTCGAGGAAGCTTAAACTGAAATGCTTTAGCAGCAACCATAAATGCTTTCAAAAACCGCCCCACTTTTATATCCGGATTTTCCCCTCCTGAATAAGCGTAATTTAGAAAATTGCGCAATGCATCGCGCTTTTACCTTAACCAAAAGTAAAGCGGCATAAAAATAGCTGCCAACAAGCCAAAACCCTATCCCTAACCCTGTAAATATGCTATTTATACAAACATTATTGTATTTGGTAGATTTACCTGTTCACTATGCCTGACAACGAAAACACAGCCCAATCACTTGTGATCGCTTCTGATGATGATAGCCAGTATTTGGTGACATCGCAGCTTGAGATTATTTTCATTATGCGCGACCTGATTGAAAAAAAATCCATGTTCACCATTTATTTCAATTCCGGAAAAAGCTTCATTCTTTCGGTATTGCTGACTGTTTTATCTGACAGGGTTGAATTTGTGTTTGATTGTGGCGGCAATGACGCTATGAATGAACAACTATTGAAAAGTGAAAGGCTGATTTTTGTTGCTGCCATAAACGGTGTCAAGGTGCAGTTTGCGACAGATAAAGCCAGAGCGGTTCAATTCAAAGGCAGGGATGCTTTTATTACGCATCTCCCAAAACAATTACTGCGACTGCAGCGTAGAGAATATTACCGATTGGAAGTACCAGGATTTGCCCGCATAGGCTGCGACATTCCTGAGCTTTCAGGCGATTCTGCAGTTATTCTGACAGTTCGCGACATCAGTCTTGGCGGCCTTGGCCTTATCACCAATAAACAGCTTGATAGCAGCGCTATCATGGAAACATTCCATGACTGTCATCTGGACCTGAAAAATGCCGGCAACATCACCGTAGACCTTGAAGTGAGAATTGCAATTGCACTTTCCCAAAATAAAAGTGGGCTAGCTACGCGTGTGGGTTGCAGATTTGCAAAGATCACGCCAGCTAATCAGGCAATATTGCAACGATTTATAGTTATGGTAGAGAAAGAAGAGCATGATTTGTTTTCTAAATAACGTAGTACTAGCTTAGCCGCCTAAAAAGCAATCACGTTCGTATTCAAACTAAACGCGCCCGGGTCATGACCATTTCTTCCCAAAGCACCCCCTGTTTAACCCCTCCCTTACCTCTTCTTGAATCTCTGCAGGTTTATAACTATCACAAATAAAATAAATATGGTATTTATACACAAATATCAATATTAAATCAGGCACAACAGCCAACGCTATGCCCATTAAAGAGAATACAACCCAGCCGCTCCAAGCTTCGGGAGATGATAGCCAGTATCTTGTTCATACTCAAAATGAGATCGCTTTCATTATGCGTGAGGCCATTGAAAAAAAAGCCATGTTCACTGCCTATTTCAACCGAGGTTCGGAATTTATTCTGACCGCTCTGTTAACCGTACTCCCTGGGCGGGGTTCTTTTATATTTGACTGCGGCAGCAAAGACAATGCAAACAATAAGTTACTCGAAAGCGACCGAGTCATTTTTGTTACGACCCTGAACGGTATCAAAATTCAATTTGTGGCAACAGACATTCGTGAAGTTCAATACAAGGGTAGTGATGCTTTAATCGCTAAATTACCCCGGCAATTACTCCGGCTGCAACGTCGCGAATTTTTTCGATTGGAAATACCTGGGTTTGCAAAAATAAATTGCGAAATTCCTGACGCATTAAACAACACGACCACCACTTTACACATACATGACATCAGCCTTGGCGGCCTTTCACTTAACGCCACCAAACGGTTTGAAAATAGTGCCGTACTAGAGAAATTCCGCCACTGCCAAATCACACTGAAAGAGTTTGGCATCATTACTGTTGATATTGAAGTACGTTACACGATAGTACTAACACAAAGCCGGGGTGAGCCTGTTACGCGCATCGGATGCCGTTTCATCAACATTACTCCGCACGATCAGGTATTAATTCAAAGGTACATGGCAGCAGTCGAAACTGAGGAACGGGGACTAATCCCTGAAAAACCTTGAGCTACAGGTACATTCTCTGAGAGGAGCGCTGGTGTCCAGAATTCCGTAATCACCCTGTACAATTTCAATCTTCCAGGCGATGTGACTCTTCGCCAAGTTCACCCGTTTCAGGATCAACCCAATCCGATATACCCAGTTCATCTTCCACTTCTTTCAGTGTTTCTCCAGGTTCGTAGTCAGATTCAGGGTTGTACTGCATATCCTGAACGGCCTCATTCAATGTAGCAAAGGGGCCAAAAAACCGATCTGTTACTTTATCTTGCCAGAAAAAACCATCAGGTCGTTCAATTACGCGCGTTTCATCAAAGTTAGGTGGTGTTTCTGGAATATCACTGCCCATTTTCATATCCCTCTCCTTTAATCCAAACAACCAACATCGCAATCTATTCTCCCTTCAAGGAAAAACAAGCTGCCACTGCTTTTCGATAACACCGGATCAAGTCATCCGCAGATGAAAACTGATTCTTCGTTTAATAATCTATTATATTTGCACAAGATCCAAAAGAAAAAAATCTGAAATGCCTCAGCTTCAAGAAGACCACTCATCATTTCAATGAATTACCAGTTCATGGGCTATTCTTTGGCAACATTGCCGCCAATAGCTGAATAGCCCTATTCGCCGTCGCTGCATTTTGATCGCGATCAGGATTGTATTCAACAATTTCAATCCCCAGCAAATTGACACATTCTTTTGTTTGCTTAAGTGCGTTCAATAATTCCACACCCATAATACCATCCGGAGAAGGGCTACCTACTCCAGGATCTTCAAATGGATCAAGCGCATCCAAATCGATGCTGACACCAAATCCAGCGGTACCATTCTGAACAATATTCAAAGCATCTTGCATGACCGCACTGACACCGCGCCGATGCACTTCATCCATAAAAAAAATCCGCACACCAAGCTGTTTGAGTAATTCAGACTCACCTGCTTCAAAACTACGCACACCAACCAGGCACACATTTTGCGGTAAAAGTTTGGGATAAAAGCCGCCAAGCTCAACAAGAGAGGTTATACCATAACCCAATAAACACGCTAAGGGCATGCCATGCAGGGCACCGCTTGGTGATGTTTCTGGTGTATGGCTATCCATATGAGCATCAATCCAGATCAACCCGAGTGGACCGCTTTGCCGGGTAGCTATAGAAACACCACTCCATGTACCTATCGCACAGGAATGATCCCCCCCTAAAACAATCGGCAGACTGTCATTTACTACCATACCACTGACTTTGTCTGCCAACCTCTCGCAAAGTCTGGATACAAGGTGTGTTATATTCTTTTCAGGCACAGGGAAAAGGGTTTCGTCCCAGGCTACCGAAATTCCATCAGCCTGGAGATACGCTAGAAGTCCATGTGCACGAAGCACCTCTGGTCCCTTGGCACATCCATGATCCTGTGCACCCCACCCTGAAGCCACACCAATAATTTTAATATCACGCATATCACTCACTATAGCAACGCAAAGTTTTAAAGTCTCGATTTTGCATAATTTCTGCCAAATACGTTATGATTAACCCATGAGCATTGAACAACCTCAATTCCTGAACAGTCAGAAACCGCCTGTCTGCCCCTGGATGAAGCAAACTGCATTATTTCTGGTTTGCCTGCTGGCTTCCTGCGCCAGTGTGCCACCCACAAACAAAGCTAACCGAACAGGCTATCAGATCACTTTACAGGACCCGGCAAAGAGCAAAGAAGTTGTGATGTATGCAATGGGACTCATGGGCATAGACTACCGGTTTGGCGGCGCCAACCCGGAAAGTGGACTGGACTGCAGCGGTATGGTCAGCTACATATATAGCAACGCGTTAGGCATGAGCCTCCCACATAATGCTCAACAGATTGCCCAGCTAGGCAGGGAAATCCCTCTCGCTAACATTCAACCCGGCGATCTGGTCTTTTTTAATACACTAAATCGTTCTTTTTCCCATGTGGGTATTTATATCGGCGATGATCGATTTATTCATGCACCCAGCACAAACGGTAAAATCCGCATCAGCAGCCTTAAAACAAGCTATTACGCTCAACGCGTTGAAGCCGCAAGAAGCTTTTTCTATTGAACAATTCAGCGACCTGGTCGTACAGACCTGAATTCCTTGGCTGATTCCGGGTCGCTTCACTCTAAAACTCAGGGAGCATCAAGGGCTGCAATTCACTTAAAATAAAAATCGAGTCAACCCATCAGTCGTTTTGTGCGTTATTGTAGTGTTATATCGGTAAATATCATTGGCTATTACTTAATATATAAGGATGGAATATGAACAAACTAATTTCTGCACTGATTTTTTCAGCAATCGCCACACTCAATGTCAATGCATTTGCTGCAGGCCCTGAAGCCGTAGCCAAACCAACTGCAGCAGCGAAATCAGCTGTAGACGATAAACTGGACATAAATACTGCTACTGAAGAGCAATTGCGCGATTTTCATGGAATAGGAGAAGCGCGAGCCAAAGCAATTATCAAAGGCCGCCCTTACAAAGCTAAAGATGACTTGGTGAAAAAGAAAGTTATTCCTAAAGGTGTCTACGATAAAATCAAAGACAACATCATTGCAAAGCAAGCAAAATAATTGTATTTCAGCTTGTAAAAAACCCCGCAGCAGCGGGGTTTTTTTGCCTAAAATTTCGCCAGCATCCCTGATTGGGATAGATACAAATAGCCAGCTGCAACCATGGCTGGAAGAACCCACCACACTGACACTGCTGCTATCCGGACATCCTGCCTGGATGGAATACAACCGTGAATGAGGCTTGCTGCGCAATATACCCATAGCGATTCGTGGGCAAAATACATGACAGGATGATTTACAACACGCCACTTGATCAAAAGAAGCGCCACTGGCATTAACAAGAGTGGTGCAAAACCGATGAACAGCCCGTTATACCAGCGCACATTAGCCAAAGATACAGAGCCTAATATATACCCCCCACCTTGTCTTTTCGGGATAATACTGAAATTCCTGGGCCGACCAAACGTCAGCGCCCCCAGCAAAAAATGGCTTAATTCATGTGCAATGGTTCCAGGTAACGCAATCAGGAAAAATACCATCCAATAACGCTGCAAAAATCTTAATAGCAGAACAAATCCGCCTACAACAACAAGATAAACGACTAATGGCGTTTCCATCGGATTGATTCTATGTTCAGTCAGGCTTAATTCCTACCGAAAGCAACACTTCAACATTCAACCATAAACCCTCTTCACTGGTATCAGCCTGCAGCTCGGCAAAATGTTCCTCCTTGAAACGCGTTAATTCCTGCTCTGACAGCTGACTCAGCAAGCCACGAAAGCCACTGTTCCACAATACGTCCCACCATTCATCAAAACCAGTCAAAAAGTAGCCGACCTGCTGTGATCTGGTTTCAACCTGGGTGATACCCACCGCCGCATACAAAGATTGATGTTTTTCAGCGCCATCCAGCCGTTTCCATGAGAGCGGGGGCATCTCAATGCCGTATGTCTGCAAACGATCCAGAAACTTCTGCGACATCGGCTCCATCACGTCCCCGGTGAAACTTGATATTCCTATACGACCGCCGGGCTTGATAACCGATGCGATGCAGCCTAAGGCAGCTTCCATGTCTGGCATAAAGAAAATGCCGAATCCGCATACTGCGCCATCGAACGAAGCAAGGGGAAAATGCATTGATTCCAGATCCATACAATGGAATGTGAGATTTTCGAGATGCTGTAAAACTGCTTTTGAACTTGCCTGCTGAAGCATGCCATCAGACAGGTCAATCCCGGTAACATGGCCATTCGTTAGCAGCTTCGCACATGCCAAGGCCACAGCACCGGTTCCAGTAGCGACATCGAGAATACGCTCACTGCCTTCAAATCTCATCTGACTGGCCAAATGCTCGGCACTTGAGCTGAAAAAACGTAAAGCTGGTTTGTCGTATCCCGCAGAAGCGATATTAAAGGTCTCTTTAATTTTATATTTGCGTTCTTGATTTTCCACGGAAAAACAACTCCTTATTTAAAACAGATATACCAGCCTCCTCCCTTTCTCGCAGAACGATAGTAGATGATTCAAGCCGATTTCAGTGCGAGGGAGTATTGAAGCATGTAATCCCTAGTTCGCTTTAGCACTCGCCAGGCGTTGCATCATTTGCCCTACTGTATTGGGATCCAGATCCATACCCACTTCCCACCCTGGATTTACGACTATCGCCATACAGGTGTCCATGCGTTCCAGCACCCATTTAAAATCCGCAAGCAAACCACCACCAAAAGCGGGAAAGTCCTTCACAAACGGCTTTGCTCGTTCGGGGCTGGTAAACAGCACCAGCACATTACTACCTTCTTCATCTTGAATCACCATGGGACGCGCGCTGGTAGAGCGCTGAAACCCTTTGATCTCGCTGGTTTCATCCTGTACTGGCATAAACACCTGCGCTGTAAACAACTGGTTCATAAATTCATCACTGGAAAGGTCCCCGTTGATTGCATCTAAAAGCTGCTTTTCCAGTTCGTTCTTAACTTCAAATATATCTTCGCTCATGTGCATTCTTTATAATAAAAAATCAATTAGAATCGAATATAAGAATATCCCTTTTGTTGCAAATCAATCAACCGTGTATAGGCATCATGCACAATTGTGACTCCGGGCAACAAATCCTCTGCCTGCCAGCCTTGACCCTTCATGGTTGAATAGCAAATTTCAACGCTTACGCCAAGGTCAAGCAACTCTTTAACAACCTGTTCATTAGGATTATAACCAAAAGGGTCGTGCTTATACTCCTGATAAGTTTCATCTTTTAATAACCAGTATGCTGTCGCCCCATGCATGATTACGCTAATATGTAACTGCTCCGGCTTCACCCCCATGGATTTATACGAATCAAGCAAGCCACGTACATAATAAAGAGCCTTACCGATCCCGGCATCCCAGACATCATCTTTTACGTCATAAGCAACACGAATATCCTGGCGCTTCTCAATACTGATAATAGGGCGAAGAGTAAATTCGTCCACTGTATCCGCAGCTAAAGTAATTCCGGCGAACACAAAACAGAAAAATGCCATGACGGACAGTAAAATTGCTTTAAAAGAAACAAGCATATTCGCAACCTCCACACTGACGGGTGCTTCAAAATGAAGTCATAGTGATGAAGTATAACCTACCTTTCTGATTACCCAAGGCTATTGGCCGTAATCAATGCTGCATTAGTCAGTTAAGCCAGATGATCCCATTGACTACACATTATGACGTATGTATAGTTAAAACATGACACCAAATTTACACCCATTTACAATATCTAATCCACTACTGTGGCGATGGAAGTTTTCCATCGCCGCGGCTGTTCCTGCATGACGTAAATTTAACTCAGCAACCGCGGACTTTACCGCGATTGCTGAGCTCCGCCATAAAGTCCGCCAGAAAACTTAAAGGACTTTATGGATAATGCTATCCCACTTTCTGTGCCAAAAAACCATGTAACCTTACTGGGCTTAACTTTTGCCATTTTGGCTGCCGTCGGATTTTCTGCCAAAGCAATTTTTGTCAAACTTGCCTATGTTTACCCAGTCGATGCTGTAACTTTACTGGCACTGCGCATGGCGTTTTCTGCACCCGTCTTTTTGACCTTATCGCTATGGTTTGGTTTGAACAAAACGTCCTCTCGACTTACCCGTAATGACTGGTTTTCTGTTTTTGGGCTGGGTTTATTGGGCTATTACCTTTCCAGCTTACTGGATTTTCTCGGTTTGCAATATATTTCTGCGGGCCTGGAACGCTTGATATTGTTTTTGTATCCCACCATTGTGGTGATCCTGAGTGCGTTATATTTCAGTCACAGAATCGATAAAAAAACGATTTTTGCCATTTTGTTAAGTTATGCGGGAATAGCACTCGTCTTTTTGCAAAATATCACTTTAACGCAAAAAGGTATTGTGCTCGGCTCGCTGCTCGTATTCGCCAGCACCATTTCTTATGCTGTGTATCTGATTGGCGCCGGGCAATCCATCGCACGAATCGGCGGGATGAGATTTATGGCTTATGCCATGTCGGTAGCGAGTATTGCCACACTGATTCAGTTTGCCGCAATTCATCCCCTGTCAAAATTACAGTTACCACTTCAGGTTTATGAACTGGGAATGGCAATGGCAATTTTTTCAACGATTTTACCGGCATTTTTTCTCGCTGCGAGCATACGTAAAATGGGAGCGGGGCTCACCTCTCTAATTGGTTCAATTGGCCCCTTAGCAACGATATTCATGGCGCATTTGTTTTTGGGGGAATCTATTTCCATTTTGCAAATAGCCGGTTCTGGGCTTGTGCTTATCGGCGTGTTAAGTATTACTGTGCAATAAGTGTAAAGAAGCAGGAAGTTCCTTTGCAACAGGGCATATCACCGATATTTGTACGATGTCGGTTATTTTTACACACTAACAATAATTAACAATTCGTCATAAATTTTAAATATAAAAATCATAAATTTATGTTTTTTATATTTTTGGCATGAAAATTGCTTTTCAAGATATAGCCGAAATTATAGATTTATTTTGGTAATTAATGAGATTTGTAGGGGGCAGTGTTAGCGGAAACCTGTTAAAAGTAATCCGATCAGGATTACCCATTTAACATCCTTTAAACAGACTAAAACATCCATTTTCTCAATCGCGAATTATTTTTCGTATTATTTCTGGAGAAACATTTTATGAAAAAGTCATCTTTAAATATTACCCTAGCTTTGGTCTTTGGTGTAACCGTGATGAATGCACATGCAGCCACTCTGAATATGGGGGATAGGCTCACACTAAGTAGTGGTGTGACTACATATGATTCTAGCGGAAATCAAATAAACGTTAGTAGTGGTTCCTGGTTTATGTTTGATGGAAATGCGGATAGAAAAATTCAGGGGGCTGAAAAAACCGCACTTACTCAAGGAACTGATGGAATTATTATAGGTAGCACACAGGCACCCGGCGCGATTAATGCAGCAGATTCTTTTTGGTTTTCTGCTCCGGCTAATTTTTATACCACTACCCCTGTTACAGGCGATACCCTTACTGGTTTAGACATGACAGGGTGGAACATGGTATGGAGCGGTACAGTCTTCCCTTTCTCTAGTGGCGCATGGAACCCGCTGAACGCCACTGCAATAGGTGTAAATGGCAACAATGTGAATGGAATTGGCAAACTAACTTGGGATGGCATTTATGGTCATGACTATACTTTAGACTATTCGGCCACGGCAACTAATGTCGGTTTTGTTGGTTCAGAGTTTTATTTTCATTTAACCGGGACGGTTCAACCGGTACCCCTGCCGGCCGCAGCGTGGCTGTTAGGATCAGGCCTTCTTGGTTTGATTGGGGTTACTCGTAAACTTAAAAGAGCTTAATAGACTTAATTAAGCTACCTCCGGCAAAACCGGGTGTTGTGGTCTAATTTACACGGACACCTCAATAGGTGCAATATTCACCTAAAAGAGGAAAACGATGATAAAAGAACGCAGAAGTTTTACAGCTGAAT
>JAYVLG010000046.1:0-2534 GCA_043759595.1 Sulfurirhabdus sp.
GTGCACCCGTCAGGCCTGACGGGTGCACGGAATCCCATTAAATCTATGAAAAATCATAAATTTCAAAATAATTATGAATCAAACGGATTGTCAATCTTCTTCGGTGGGATTGCTTTTATATCGTTGGTTATAGCCGCTTTGGCTAGTAGTCCCTTCGCTCTTGCACAAGATAATATTTTCTGCCCTGCTGGCAGACTTGGAGGAGGTGCTTGGGCAGGAGTTTATCCCACGAAAGACTATAACTGCTATGAAGGCAGAGTGCTTACTAAAAACCAGAAATATTGCGAAGCAGGTCGTGTTGGCGGCGGTGACATTTACGACGCAGCTAATGGTTATCATTGTTTTGAAGGACGAGTGCTTACTAAAGGCCAGCAATATTGCGAGAAAGGTCGACTGGGTGGCGGCGATATTTACGATGCTGCTAATGGTTATCAATGTTATGAAGGAAGAATCCTTACTAAGCACCAAAAATATTGCGAGAAAGGTGAACTCGGTAGCGGTGGAGACATTTATGACGCTAGCTATGGTAACTCCTGTGTTGAAGGAAAAATCCTGACCCAAAATCAAAAATACTGCGAAAAAGGCACAATGGGCAATGGGGGCATCTACAACACCACTGAGCGTTACTGTGAGAATGGAAGGATGAAGTCTATAGCTAGTACAGAAACTTCTAAGGATACTACCGCTGAACTTACAATGAAAAGTGTGCATGAAAATCCAGCATCATTGGCTCGGGTAGACATTAAACATATGGACAAGGCTGATTTCGCCATACCCAAAAAAGTGGATGAATCAAAAGGCGACAGTAAACCCGTACCAATCAAGATTAAATAAAAATGAACATCACTCAAAACAATGAACATCCATCAGTGGGCTGGTTAGATAAAATTTCCATCTATTTTAAAGAGAAGATGGTTCTTTTTTTAAAAAAAGGAATAGTTGTTAATAAGGGGCGGCCAATGTCGCTTTGGATTATGACCATCGTTACATTGGTGTATCTGCTGATTGAGTTTTCATTCAATGCGAGGTTGTTGGATGCAGTGGGTGGTATAACCAGTGAATCAAAGATTCATGAGATTGAAGTATGGGGTAGATGCTTGTCCGGTTTTGCGGTCGCTTTGGCTTTCTGGCCTTGGTTGCACGACAAAAATATTAATACTTTAGCAATTGCAATATTGTCACTTCTGATAATGGTAATTGTTTACTACGGCGAAAAATCATTGGTTACTTCGATGGTTGAAAATTCTACGCCTGAAGACAGGTATGCTGCTGCCAATCTGATGTTCTTGCAGAATGCATTAGTGACTAATGATGCGAGAATAGATGGATTGGCTGTTAACCACGAGCAGTTAGCTGCTCCAGACGGTAAGGCTTTTCTAGCGACATTCCCATTAATGTTGATGGCGGTCAAGGATATTGATACAAAGATCAAGGATCAGAAAATTACTCTGATTCGACATATGCTTGATGAACGCTATGGAGGATTAGGCGCCAACTTTAACCGTTACATCACTAGTCTGCAGCACCTGAAAGACTCATATAACGAAGATTATTTAAAAGGGTCAGAATCGTTTGCTCGTTCATTGGCTAATACCGAACATCAGCAAATTCAGGCGTGGCGCGATTACAGCGCAAAACTTGGACGCCACTCCATGACCCCGGACTCAGTGCCAGAAGCCTACTACAGTAGAGTAAGATCAGACGTTAGATCATCTGGCGTTCCGGTATCGAGTAACTGGGTTCCTTCTGATGATGTTGGTTTCTATAAGGCTGTTGCAAGCAAGGTAAAAACTGAAACAGAGCGTACTTACCGCGACGGAATCATAAAGGCTATAGGGTTTTATATTCCTTCAGGGCTATCAGCAGTTAACTTCTTCAATAACCCAGGGGTTCAAGATAAATGGAGAAACACGCTAAATTATCCGGCAGGAATACATCTTGAGCCCGGATTGAATACAAAACAAGAATTCGATCACGTAGTTTATTCAAAGATGCTTGAAATTAATGTACTCAAACAACTTGCGATAATTGACTCACCTCCGAAAAACTTTGGACAGGGTGGTAAATACGAGCAATTTGGTAAGGATAGTATGGGTGTGCTATTGGCCGCACCTATAGCGCTGGCATTTTCAGTATTAGGAGCGGTCGTTCATATATTTAAAACCCTGTTTTTCTTGACGCAGTGTGTAACAGGACGATCGTGGGCTAATGGATTGATCAAGTCTGCGGTTATTCTGTTATCCATCATTATAATGTTCGGGATTTTTAGCTTTCAGCTTGAGAGCAAGATAACATCACAGCCTATTTACAAGGATTATCTATATAAAAATGTAGTTTCAATGTTCCCGGATAAACCGGAAATTTGGGGTTATCTTCTTGCGAATGCTATTCGGGGTACAGTACAAATTCAACCTGTTGCTTATCCAATTTTTGAAACTATACGTAAGCAGTTGCCAGATGACATTAATAAATTTGGTTACGATGGTTAATTGTTAAATTGCATCAATATTTTACCCAATATTTGCATTGAATGT
>JAYVLG010000047.1:0-48481 GCA_043759595.1 Sulfurirhabdus sp.
TTGCGGTAAATAGCCAATAGACAGGTTAGGCATCGGCGTGGCTTCGCCTTCGATGTCTTTATCCAAGCCCGCCATGATTTTGAGTACGCTGGATTTACCTGAGCCATTCAGACCTAAAACGCCGATTTTGGCGCCAGGGAAAAAACTGAGAGAAATATCTTTAAGAATCTGGCGCTTGGGCGGAACGATCTTGCCCACGCGGTTCATTGTAAATACGTATTGAGCCATGTTGTTTATTCAGTGCATTGGGAAGTATGTAAGCTTAACCTATGCTGCTGAATTTTGGGAGATGAAAATTTGAATTAAAAGTGAGTGATTCCGGTTAAAGTCACTCAGGGTCCAATCCCAATTTGTTTGATATGCGGTATTAAACCGGAATTTTGTCACCCACTTTTGCATGTGCATACCATGTATTCAGTTTTTTCTCATCCGGGCCTTCGACTTGAGTGCTCCAGGGGGCATAATCTGATTCGGAAACAGGCGTGTAGGGGCCATGTTTGACTTCAAAGATGATTCCACCCGTATCTAATGATAAAACAGCATGCCATGTGCCAGCAGGGTTTTCCAGTACGCCGCAATCTTCACCCAAAACCGTGCGGTCCGTCACCGTGCCCGATTCATCAAAGTGCAGCACAATAAAACGTCCGCGTAAGGGATAAAGCATTTCCCATGTGTGGGGATGACGGTGGGGGTGCACAAAAGTATCCGGTTCCATGGCAATGGCCAAGCGCTGAATGGGATCGCTTAATTCTGCGTGCAGATTGTGGTTGGCGCGCCTGCGAGGCGATTGCTGTGCCTGCAGGCTGAGTGCATCCAGCATGCTGTTTGATAATTGTTTCAAATTTGGACTCCGATGAAATTCTGGTTGTCAGGCATAGATGATGGCGGGTTACGCCAGCCAGTGCCGTTTTGGTTTACTTATGAAAATGTAAACAGCTAAACCTGTCAGGATGATAAAGCAAATAATCGACCATTCCGGAATGTTAAGGGATAAAAATCGCCAGGTTACACTGGTACAATCACCATTGGCTTCAAACATACTTGGCCACCATTGGGCAATGGGCAGGGCATTGAGAAATTTTTCTTCCGGGCTGATGCCACATTCGGCCAATTCAGGATGCCGGATAGCCCATGTGTGGTGGATGGCAACGGCCATCCCGGACAGAGAAAATAATGCCACAAAAGCGCTGTATATACGTTGCCCAAATATTTTCGGCTGGTGGATAAACGCCAGTAAAGCGGTTAATCCGGCAAGCCAGTAAGCAATGCGTTGTGCGACACAAAGCGGGCAAGGTAAAAGATGCTTACCTAGTTGCAAATAAAGGGCGAAACTGATCAGGCTGGCACAGACGAGAAAAATTAACAGGAAAAGGAATCGTACTTCATGCTTCATAAAATCATTCCATGATGAATTCAAAGGGAGCCATGATTGTTGTTATATCCAGTAAATGAATGCTGGTAATGCTCCAGAAAATGGCAGGTTATTATAGTTGGCTTTACAGATAACCGCGATATCATAAATTATACTTGCTGATGACAGGCTTCTTTTGATCAGATATCAGATTGAATGATTAGTTCGCGCAATATAAAGTAGATAAGTCAATAATGTCTTTCATACACACAAAGTGGGTTAGATGAAAAACGATGAACAGCCGTTAAACGCATCCAATAAAATCTCTGGTGAAGTTTCACAGGTTGAAACTTTAGAGTGTGCATTGTCTGGCCCCCGTTTTATTACGCTCGCTCATGGGAATGGGGGGCGGTTCATGCGTGAGCTGATCGATGGTTTGTTTGCACGCCATCTTACTAATCCCTTACTGGATACCCAAACCGATGCTTCATATGTACCTGAAATAGTGGGGGATATCATGTTGACGACAGATGGCTTTACTGTTCAGCCGCTGGAGTTTCCTGGTGGCACCATTGGTTCTCTGGCAGTGCATGGCACAGTAAATGATCTGGCTGTGTCCGGCGCAAAACCTTTGTATTTGACGCTGAATGCGTTTATTGAAGAAGGGCTGGAAATGGCACAACTGGATCGGATAGTAGCAAGTCTTGCATCTGCTGCAACAGAAGCCGGTGTATGCGTAGTGGCAGGGGACACTAAAGTGCTGCCGCGCGGTGAAGGTGGCGGTTTGTATCTGGCTACAACAGGGGTGGGGGTGAAATCAGCAGGTTTGCAACTGGGGATGGGAAAAATTCGTGAAGGTGATGCCATACTGGTGAGCGGGCCGGTAGGGGATCATGGCATCGCAGTGATGCTGGCAAGGGAGCAATTTGGTTTGCGCGGTGCCTTATTGTCAGATTCGGCCAACGTCATCTCTTTGACGCAGTCATTGTTGGGATTAAAAGGCCTGCGTTTCATGCGTGACCCGACACGAGGTGGGCTGGCAACCGTTGCACATGAAATCAGTCGCGCAACAGGTATGAGCGTGCACCTTAATGAAACAGCTATTCCCGTGCGAGATCCGGTGAGATCAGTTTGCGATATGCTGGGTTATGACCCTTACTACCTGGCGTGCGAAGGCCGGGTGATAGCGGTGGTGGATAAAGAACAAGCGGCGGAAGCGCTGGCATTATGGAGGGCGTTGCCAGAGGGTCGGGAATCCAGCGCCATCGGATATGTTATGGGAGATGTTTCTCATGTGATCTTGCACACTGAACTGGGAGGAGAAAGACTGCTGGAAGAGCTGGAAGATGACCCGTTGCCGCGAATATGTTAAAAACAGGGAACAGTATTTTAGATTGTCAGAAATTATTTTTTCAGTTTGATGTGGCGCTTAAAGCCCCTGATTTCCTTGTTTTTGCTAATTATTTACTTCCATAAAGCATGCTGACTAAAATTTAATGTAAAGAAACTTCTAAAGTTTTCCTTCTATCTACCGATTTTTATTGTATAAAATGGTTATAATTATTTTGAATTGCAGGTAAACGTTTTATGGGGTGAAACGTTAACTTTGTAAATAATGTGCGAAAAACGGAGATGGTATGCGGAAAATTTTGATGGCAGGAGCGATGCTTGCAGCTTCGCTGACACTTACAACTTTTAGTGTTTCATTGTTTGCTGCAGAATCTGGTGTTGCATCTAAAACAAAATCATCAAAATCTGCAGCTAAAAAATCCAGAGTAAAGAAGACAATATCCAGTACCCACGCTTCCAGGACCCACGCTTCCAGTAAACGGATCGTCAGGCATCATGCAAAAAACTGGGAAAATGCGGAACTGGATGTTGGGAGCGGGCCGCTGAAGTTGGCATCTTCTGCTGCGATGGTTTTTGACGAAAATAACGATAAACCACTTTTTGCTAAAAATGCGACTGCTATGCAGCCCATTGCTTCCATCACCAAATTGATGACCGCCATGGTTGTGCTGGACGCGCAATTGCCCATGGATGAATATCTCACTGTTGAAAATGCGGATGTGGATACGCTACGTAATTCAGGCTCCAGGCTTGGAGTGGGAACGGTATTAACACGAACGGAAATGTTGCGGCTTGCGTTGATGTCTTCTGAAAATCGTGCTGCTTCCGCATTGGGACGTACTTACCCTGGTGGAATCAATGCATTTGTTGCCGCCATGAATCGCAAAGCGGCTTCATTAGGGATGCTTCACAGCCGGTTTGTCGATTCTTCCGGCTTGCATAGTCAAAATGTGTCTACTGCCGAAGACCTGGTCAAGATGGTGACGGCAGGTTACCGTTATGACCTGATCCGTGAATACACCACAACATCCAATTATGGTGTATCGCTTAGCAATTCGGGGCGTAGTCTGGAGTTCAATAATACCAACGCCCTTGTGAAAAACAAAAGCAAGGATTGGGATATTGGTTTAAGTAAGACAGGCTATATTTCTGAAGCGGGTCGTTGTCTTGTGATGCATGTGAATATTTCGAACCGTCCTGTGGTGATTGTATTGCTGGATTCCATCGGAAAATTCACCCGTATTGGCGATGCCAATCGTATCAAAAAATGGGTTGAAAACAACCAAAACGGAAGCGTAGCAGCATCACGCAAATCCTCTAATGATGTCTGAAGTTTTTGTCGGGGTATAGCTGCTACTTTAGTAGCGGCACCCCATAGTTCTGGAAATCTCGTCAGCTGTTTGTTTTACCTTGGAAGCCCATTTCTTGTTTAATCGATCAGTCGGTGCAGAAACAGACAGCCCTGCTATGATGTGGTGATCTGCATCGTAGATGCCTGCACCAATACAACATACCCCCTTTTCCGCCTCTTCATCATCATATGCATAGCCCAGCTTTTTAGCTTGCTGTACTGCCTTGCATAAACGTTCAAAATCTGTAATGGTATGATTCGTATAGGCAGGCAACCCCGTACGGTTTGCATATTCTTCGCAGGCGTGTGGCCCTTCCTCCGCTAAAAATATCTTGCCTACTGCTGTAATGTGGATGGGTGCGCGTGCGCCAACCAATTGCACTACCCGCATCATGGAACGTTCAGTGGAAGTGCGTTCGACATAAACCACTTCATCGCCCTGACGCAGTATCAAATTGACTGTTTCACCTAGTTCCGCATTGAGTGCCTGCATGAAAGGCAGTGCGATTTTGCGGATGTTGATACGGGATTTCACCAGATCACCCAGCGCCAGCAACTTGATACCCAGACAATAAGTACCTGGTTCGATACGATCAACAATATGCTTTTCAACCATGACATTGAGTATGCGATGCGCACTTGAAGGATGTAAGCCTGTTAAATGGGCGAGCTGCTTTAAGTTCATTGGGTCAGGATGGCCGGCCAGAGTATCAAGCAAGTTCATCATGCGATCGATCACCTGGATGGAAGATTTGGATTCGGTGGCGCTCAAGTTTGATGCCTCAGTAAAAAAGTGGTGAAGTTAATGTGGCTAGTTTATATTGCATGTTATGAAATACAAGATCATCATGCAAAATAATGATGAAGTTCGTATTATTAGTCAACACTCAAAGCAATGGTAGGTGATCTTCATGCGAGTCGGATTGTTTGTTACTTGTCTGGTCGATTTGATGCGCCCTCGTATCGGGTTCGCTGTATTGCGGCTTCTGGAGGCTTCTGGGTGTGAAGTTGTTGTGCCCGAATCGCAAACCTGCTGTGGTCAGCCAGGATATAACTCTGGAGACACCTCGGCGATTAAATCCCTTGCTGTGAAATTCATGCGCGAATTTGAAGGGTGCGATTACATCGTTGTTCCTTCAGGGTCTTGTGCAGGTATGATTAAAGTGCACTATCCTGAGTGCTTAAAGGCTGATCCTCGATTGGCAGAAAAAATGCAGGCAATCAGTGCCCGAACTTATGAACTGACAGATTTTTTACTGAATATAGCTAAAATCAAAATATTGCCTGGAGATTTCAAGGGAACCATCACTTATCATGATTCTTGTTCAGGGTTGCGCGAGCTGGGTGTGCAAAAACAGCCCCGAGAATTGCTTGCCAGTATGCCTGACATACAGCTTGTTGAAATGCAGGAATCGATGACTTGCTGTGGTTTTGGCGGTACTTTCTCAGTCAAGTATGGAGATATTTCTACCCGCATGGCAGATAACAAATGCCGTCATGCTGAAGAGACAGGTGCTGATGCTATCGTGGCTGGTGATCTTGGATGTTTATTGAATATTGAAGGTCGCTTGCGTCGGCGGGGTAATCTGCATACCAAAGTGTTTCATATTGCTGAAATACTGGCAGGGGAGGGCAACAAATAGTGCAAGTTGCATCCATTCATTTTAAGCGTAAAGCGTCTGAAAACCTCGGAAATGAAAATCTTCAGAGCGCGTTGATGCGTTTGCAGGAGCGTTTTGTAGATGCGCGGGCAACAGCAATCACGGATCTGGATGACTTTGAAGCAACGCGCGATGCTGCCCAGAAAATTCGTGATCGTGTACTGAATAATCTGGATGGCTGGTTATTGCATTTTGAGCGTGAAGCGATTTCTCGTGGTGCTGTCGTTCATTGGGCAGAAACGGCAGAAGATGTTAATCGGATTGTCATCGACATTGCGCGCCAGCATGACGTGAAAAAGGTGGCAAAGTCAAAATCCATGGTAAGCGAAGAATGCGGACTGAATGATGCGCTGGAAGGTGCCGGAATTCAGGTGCTTGAAACTGATCTGGGTGAGTATATTTTACAGCTTGCCCATGAGCCCCCTTCTCACATCGTTGCGCCGGTAGTGCATAAAACCAAGGAAGAAATCTCTGACCTGTTTGCAGAAAAACATCAGAAACCCCGTAAAACGGGCATTGCTGAACTATGTCTGGAAGCACGGGAGGAATTGCGGCCTGGTTTTCTTGCGGCAGATATGGGGATTTCCGGTGCCAATTTTCTGATTGCAGAGTCCGGTTCGGCGCTGATTGTGACCAACGAAGGTAACGGCAGGCTGGTAACTACCCTCCCGCGTGTGCATGTGGCGATTACCGGTATAGAAAAAGTCGTGCCAACACTGGAAGACGTGAGTACCTTGATCAGGTTATTGCCTCGTTCTGCTACGGGGCAATCCATCACCAATTATGTCTCGGTACTGACCGGCCCCAAAGGCATTGAAGATCAGGATGGTCCTGAGCATTTTCATATCGTTCTACTTGATAATGGCCGAAGCAGTCTGCTGGGCAGCGAGATGCAGTCGATGCTGCGTTGTATCCGCTGTGGTGCATGCATGAATCATTGCCCCGTATATCAGAATATTGGCGGTCATGCTTATGGCTGGGTATACCCTGGTCCCATGGGCTCAATTCTGACACCCACTTTTGTCGGGCTGGAAAATGCAATGGACTTGCCTAATGCTTCTACGCTCTGTGGTGCTTGTGGTGTAGTTTGCCCTGTTAAAATTCCTCTGCCGGATTTGCTGCGCAAGCTTCGAGAGAAGCAAGTGGAGCAAAAGTTGCGACCCAAGCGAGAGATGCTGGCGCTGAAAGCTTGGAGCTGGATGGCGGGTCATCCAGCTTTCTATGCATTTTCCACACGTATTGCAGCTAAATTTATGCACTGGATGGGCGGACGTGAAGGCCGATTGCACTATCTGCCAGGGGCTTCAGGCTGGACAGATGGACGTGATATGTCCGTACCGGAAGGGTCGACCTTCCGCGATCTTTATCGGAGACGTAAATCATGAACGCCCGCGAGAGAATGCTCGCACGCTTAGCTGCTCATAGCATGAATATTACTGAAACTATTGGTGATATGGACACCTATATTGCCAGTCATAATCGCGGACCGATACCGGCGATTGAGCAGGATTTGGTAGCGCGTTTTCGGGATCGGGCTGCCAAGCTCTCAAGTGATATTGCCGCAGTGACCAATTCGCTGGAAGTGCCGACTGCAGTAGCAATTTATTTGCGGGAGCGCAATCTCCCCGTTGAAGCAGTTTGCTGGCCTGAGCTTCAATCAATGGAATGGTGTGCTGCCGGGATGACTGTTCAGGCTCGTTCTGCAATTGGTAGTGATTTAGTCGGTAT
Source organism: Sulfurirhabdus sp. (assembly GCA_043759595.1). Classification (GTDB taxonomy): domain Bacteria; phylum Pseudomonadota; class Gammaproteobacteria; order Burkholderiales; family SMCO01; genus Sulfurirhabdus. Next base: position 7,442 of record JAYVLG010000047.1, read on the forward strand.
CACAGGAGCGTTTTGCGGCATAGCAGAAACCGGTACACTGATGTTTCTATCTGGCGCTACTACGCCAGCGACTGTCAGTTTGTTACCTGAAACGCATATCGCAATATTGTCGGCGAATCGGATCGTGTCAACGATGGAGGATGCGTGGGCTTTGTTAAGAAAAGAGTTTGGCAAGTTACCGAGAGCTGTAAATTTTGTGTCAGGCCCTTCCCGAACAGCGGATATTGAGCAGACTGTGACATTAGGAGCTCATGGTCCCTACCGTGTATTTATTATTTTGAATATGGGAGAGTGAAACATGCACCAATTTAGAATTCGTATAAATTATAAATTATAAATTAAAAATAGGTATATAGATCAATAACATGATGTTGTATTTTTTATGTTATTACTGTTGAAACATCAAAAATTAAGGAGTAATATCTCACAGAGTAGCACCGAATTTCACAATGTAAAAAAATATAATAATGTTCCGGTGCCGCGTTACATGGTCCTCCATGTTGTCTTTTGTTTCATTTTTTTAAAAATCACCAAAGGAGAAAGAGCATGAACCTGAAGCTTAAATCCATAGTAGCTGCGCTCGCCTTGTGCGCTACATCAACCTCATTTGCAGCAGATCCCATTAAGATAGGTGTTTCTGGTCCCTATACCGGTGGCTCTTCACCCATGGGTGTTAGCATGCGTGACGGTGTGAAACTTGCAGCCGATGAAATAAACAAAAAAGGGGGTGTACTCGGACGCAAGATCGAATTGATTGAGCGGGATGATGAAGCAAAGAACGAACGTGGTGTACAAGTAGCACAGGAACTGATCAACAAAGAACGTGTGATTGCTACCCTGGGTTATATCAACACTGGTGTTGCGTTGGCCTCACAACGTTTTTACCAGGAAGCCAAAATACCGGTCATTAACAACGTGGCAACCGGTTCCCTCGTCACCAAGCAGTTTGTCGCACCGCAGTATCCGGACAACTATATTTTCCGTACTTCTGCGAACGATACCATTCAGTCAGCCATGATCGTGAATGAAGCGACCGAAAAACAAAAATTCACCAAAGTGGCTATTTTGGCTGATTCGACCAATTATGGTCAGTTGGGACGTGAAGATCTGGAAAAAGCTTTGGCAGCAAAGAATATGAAACCGGTTGCCGTAGAGAAGTTCAACATTAAAGATGTCGATATGACTGCACAATTGTTGAAAGCAAAAGAAGCCGGGGCTCAGGCAATTCTGACTTATGCTATCGGACCGGAACTTGCGCAGATTGCTAATGGTATGGAGAAGCTGGGCTGGAAGGTACCGATGATTGGTAGCTGGACGTTATCCATGGGTAACTTCATCGACAATGCCGGTAAAAATGGCGCAGGTGCACGTATGCCGCAAACTTTCATCCAGGAACCCAATACACCTAAGCGTAAGGCATTTATTGAAGCCTATCAGAAAGCTTACAAGGTTGACCGTATCCCCTCACCCGTATCTGCTGCTCAGGGTTACGACTCTATGTACATTATGGCTACTGCTATCAAGCAGGCTGGTGGTACGGATGGGGTGAAAATTCGGGAAGCGTTAGAGAACCTGAATACAAAAGTGGATGGCGTGATTACCACCTATAACCACCCCTACACGCACGATGACCATGAAGCAATTACCATGAACATGGTAGTCATGGGCGAAGTAAAGGATGGGCATGTGGTATACGCTTATGAGTCAGACAAAGGTACCGTGGTGCGTGAAAAAATCAAGGGAAAGGCACCTGCCAAGAAATAAAAAGTATTAATCAGATTGGTGTTGTTTCAAGTATGTGAGCCGGACTTTTTGCCGGCTCACTTCTAGCGGAAAGAAACTCATGGAAATTTTCTTGCAACTCGTCGTAAGCGGCATTTCACTGGGCATGATTTATGCTGTGATCGCTTTCGGTTATCAACTGACTTTTGCAACCTCTCGCACACTGAACTTTGGTCAGGGTGAAGCATTAATGCTGGGTGCATTGGTAGGCCTTACGCTGGTAGGTCATATGAGCTATTGGATGATGATTCCAATCGTGCTTGTTTTTGGTGCATTGCAGGGTGTATTTGTGGAGCGTGTGGCAGTCTTGCCTGCGCTCAAAATCAAATCCGAATTTGGCTGGATCATGACCACTATTTCTCTGGCCATTATTTTCAAGAATGTGGCAGAAAATATTTGGGGGCGTGATGATCTAAGATTCCCCTCACCGCTTTCATCTGCACCGCTTAAATTTTTTGGCGTGAACGTATTGCCAATGGAATTGATGGTGGTGGGTGGCGCGCTCGCCATGATGTTGGCAGTAGAAATTTTCAATCGAAAATCCATATATGGAAAGGCAGTGGTTGCCACATCAAATGACCGTGATGCTGCCGGATTGATGGGTATCAATACCAGTATGGTCATTACGTTTTCTTATGCGCTGAGTTCCATGACGGCTGCTTTTGCGGGTGTGCTGGTTGCACCTGTAACGCTGACCGGCGCAACCATGGGGGCAGTACTTGGATTGAAAGCCTTTGCAGTCGCCATTATCGGCGGCCTTAACAGCGGTATGGGCGTGGTGGTAGGTGGATTGATTCTGGGAATTGCCGAAACAACAACTGGATACTATATCTCAACCGGTTACAAAGATGTGCCAGGTTTGGTGTTGCTGCTGCTGGTGCTGGCTATCAAACCAGCAGGATTATTTGGCAAAACTGTAATTAAAAAGGTGTGATATGGGGTTGATCAAAAAAGTTTTACTGGGTGTTGCCATAGTCGGGTTGGCTTCATTGCCTCATGTTTGGGGCAATCCTTACTATATCCATCTGATGGTTGTGATCGGTATTTATGCCATTTTGCTTCTAGGGCTGGATATCGTAGTAGGGTATGTTGGTGAAGTATCGTTAGGGCATGCGGCATTATTTGGTATTGGTTCGTATACTGCAGGGGTGCTGAACTTTCAGCTTGGAGTACCTTTCTTGCTGGCAGTGCCGGCAAGTATCGCGGTCACTGCGTTGTTCGGTGCAATCCTGGCTTTACCCGCGCTGCGAGTAAATGGCCCATACCTGGCAATGGTGACACTGGCTTTTGGCACGATTGTGCAAATTTTGATCAACGAGATGACTTTTCTCACCAATGGTCCGATGGGTTTGTCTCTGCGTAAACCGGTATTCTTCGGACATCAGATGAACGGGATTGATTACTATTATGTTGTGTTGGTAGCGCTGCTGCTCACTATCGTGATCGTAAACAGAATTCTGAAGTCCTATCTGGGGCGCGCTTTCGAGGCGTTGCGTGACAGTCCTGTTGCCTCGGATTGTATGGCTGTGAGTGTCTATCGTTACAAGGTCTATGCTTTCGTGATCAGTGCAGCGCTGGCTGGTCTGGCTGGTAGCCTGTTTACTTATTCCGAGGAGTATATTTCCCCCAATACCTATAATTTTGAACTGACTATTCTGTTCCTGTTGGCAGTAATCATGGGGGGGCGAAAAACCCGTACTGGCGCCATTATCGGTTCTATTATCATTGTGATGTTGCCAAACTGGTTATCCGATATAGAGTTATTCCGAAAGATTGCTGTGGTGATTGCTGCTATTGGCATTATTTACGTAGCTTATGTGCTGGTTTCCAGAAAACGTACCCCACAGGAAATGATTTTGCCTTTGTTTCTGACGGTAGGCTTGGCTGTATTCGCATACTGGATAGAAAATATTACTGATTATCGCCTGACGATTTTCGGCGTGATGATTCTCTTCGTAGTGTATTACCTGCCAGATGGCATCATGGGATTTTTGCGAAGCATTGTGATGAGGTTTCGCCCGCAATGGATACATCATCATGAAATCGTGACTGAAGTGGGTGATACGAAGCATATCTGGGCGGCCCCCGATCACCCATTGACCAGCAAAGGACATTTGCTGGAAGTACGAAATATGGTCATGCAGTTTGGCGGTTTGAAGGCGCTGAACAATGTGAATCTTGAAATTGCTAAAGGCACAGTACATGGCTTGATCGGGCCAAACGGTTCTGGGAAAAGTACCATGATGAATGTGCTGACTGGTATCTATAAACCGACAGAAGGTGAAATCGAGTTTAACGGCAAGCTTATTGCAGGCAGTACTCCATCGGATATTGCTAGCGAGGGCATCGCACGCACTTTCCAGAACGTGCAGTTGTTTGGTGAAATGACTGCCATAGAAAACGTATTGGTAGGTTTGCATCATACTTATCGCAGTAACCTGTTAGGCATCATTTTCAATTCAAAACATTACCGCTCAGAGGAGCATGCGGCCAGATTGCGTGCCGCAAGCTTGCTTAAATTTGTAGGCTTGGCCGATCTGGCAAATGAAGAAGCGCGAAACCTGCCCTATGGCAAGCAGCGCATGCTGGAAATTGCGCGTGCATTGGGTCTGAATCCTAGTTTGTTGCTGCTGGACGAACCCGCTGCCGGATTGACTGCACCAGACATCAAGGAATTGATCGGGATGATCAAAAAGATCAAGGAGCATGGCATCACGATTATTCTGATCGAACACCATATGGATGTCGTCATGAGTATTTCAGATACAGTATCAGTGCTGGATTTTGGCAACAAAATTGCTGAAGGCAAACCCGCTGAAGTGCAGACAGATGAAAAAGTGATCGAGGCCTATCTCGGTGGTAACGCCGGTGAGCAGGCTGCATAAGGGGCAAATGCATGTTATTGATTAAAGATTTGTACGCTGCATATGGCAAAGTCCAGGTGTTGCACGGTATTTCCCTTGAAGTACCCAAGGGCAAGGTAGTGACATTGATCGGTTCCAACGGTGCGGGGAAAACCACCACCATGCGTGCAATTTCCGGCATGATCAAGCCCGCAGGTGGGCGAATTCAACTCGGGGATAAAGACATTACCGGCATGGGTTCTCATAAAATTGCCAAGTCCGGGCTGGCGCACTCGCCGGAAGGAAGACGCGTATTTTCAACATTATCTGTCACAGATAATCTTCAGTTGGGGGCATTTCCCCGGCTTACTTTTGGTCGTCCGCGTGGCAACGTGGAGCAAGACATGGAGCGCGTATTTGAATTGTTTCCGCGTTTGAAAGAACGTTCTGAGCAGCTTGCAGGGACTCTTTCAGGTGGCGAGCAGCAAATGCTGGCTATGGGCCGGGCACTGATGCTTAATCCGGACGTGATATTGCTGGACGAGCCCTCTATGGGTTTGGCGCCACTACTGGTAGAGGAAGTTTTTCGCATTATTCGTCACTTGAAAGAAAGGGGTGTCACCATGTTGCTGGTTGAACAGTTTGCAGCAGCTGCGCTTAATGTCGCTGACTATGGCTATGTGATGGAAAACGGCAATATTTCTGTGCATGGCCCGGCTGAGCAACTGAAAAATGACCCCGCTGTGAAGGCGGCATATCTCGGCGCTGCGCATTAAGTAGTTTGCAGATTATTACTTAATACAAAGGAAGATGGTTAACCTCGTCAGCCTGCCGGAAAACTTGCCTGTACCTGCTGATGATGGTGGGTGTTCACACCTTGTCGGGATGAAGCTTCCTTCGATTTTATTACCGTCTACTTCTGGCCAACTGGTTGACTGTTCAGGATTGCATCATCGTGTCATTCTCTATTGTTATCCCATGACTGGCCAGCCAAATATCAATTTGCCAGAAGGGTGGGACGATATTCCCGGGGCCAGAGGGTGTACCCCGGAAGCGTGCGGGTTTCGAGATCATTATCTTGAAGTAAAGACGCTAGGTTCCGAAATTTTTGGTTTGAGTACTCAAAAAACAGCATACCAGCAGGAAGCTGTAGCACGGTTGCATCTGCCCTATGCGCTTTTAAGCGATGCGGAATTTTCGTTTGCCAAAGCATTAAAGCTTCCCGTGTTTGAAGTGGGTTCATTAGTGTTAATTAAAAGACTGACCTTGATTGTCTTGCGAGGTGTTATTGAGCATGTGTTTTACCCTGTTTTCCCACCTGATAAGCATGCGGCAGAAGTAGTAACATGGCTCCGATCAAATTAAAATTGCAACTTTTATTCCTATGACCAAGCCTATTCAAAGTCGCATGCGGCGTCTGCGCTGGACCAGCTACACGTTAGTGGTGCTGGGCTACATGCTGGCTTATTTTCACCGAATGGCACCCGCTTCAATTTCGAGCGATCTGCAACAATCTTTCATGGCTAGCGGGGTTGCATTAGGTGGCATGGCAGCCGCTTATTTTTACACATACACCGTGATGCAAATACCGGTTGGTGTCATGGCCGATGTATTGGGCGCGAGAAAAATTGTGGCCATTGGTGCCGTGCTTTCCGGAATAGGTTCCCTGATGCTTGGCATGGCTGATACATTAAGCATGGCAACATATGGTCGTGTATTGGTTGGGTTGGGTGTTTCAGTGATGTTTATATCCCTCATGAAACTTAATTCAGTATGGTTTCATGATCGCCATTTTGGCACAGTAGGGGGGATGACACTTCTGCTTGGTAATCTTGGCGCAGTGTTAGCGGCGGCCCCTTTGGTGTGGCTGGTGGCGCAAACTTCCTGGCGTAATGTGTTCATCGGTGTTGGTTTTTTTTCAATGGTATTAGGAGTGCTTGTCTGGTTCTTTGTGCGTAGTCATCCCGGTGAAGTAGGTTTGCCTACTATGCGAGAACTGGAAGGGAAAGAGTCGCATCCAGCCCATGAAGGCCATTGGTATGACGGATTAATCAAGGTGATGAAAAACCGCGCAACCTGGCCCGGTTTTTGGCCTAATCTCGGCATTGGTGGCAGCTTGTTTGCGTTTGCAGGGTTATGGGCAGTGCCTTATTTGCGCGATGTATATGGCATGGATCGCACAACTGCGGCTAACCATACTACCGTATTGTTGTTGTCATTTGCGGTTGGGTCACTGTTCTCTGGCTGGCTTTCAGATAAATTGGGTAAACGTCTTCCAGTCATTCTGGGGGGATTAATGATTTATGTGCTTTGCTGGCTTCCAATTGTTTTTGATTGGCGTTTCCCAGTGAGCTTGGGATATGTTTTATTTTCATTGATGGGGATAGGAGCCTCTGGCTTTACCTTGACTTGGTCTAGCGTTAAAGAGGTTAATCCGCCAGCACTTTCGGGGATGGCAACGGGTGTGATCAATATTGGTGCATTTCTGGGTGCCGCAGTATTGCAACCCCTGGTTGGCTGGGCGATGGATCAGGGATGGGATGGGAAGCTGGTTGCTGGTGCGAGGGTTTATTCAGCGCACAATTATCAGATGGGGTTAAGTATTATGCTCGGTTTTGCGGTTGTCGGATTAATCGGCGCTCTGACTATTCGTGAAACCTATTGTCGCTATATTTCAGTTGCAAAAAATTAATCTGGGCAACGTAGATTCGCCAAAATAACTGTCCAGAAGGTATGTGAGATTCCCCGCAGTTTATTTAATTAACCCATCATTCAGGCCATGGGTCTGTTGTGAAGATAGGAGAATGAAATGTCGAAACAGGTTCTGCCTTTGTGGATTAATGGTCAGCGAACTGAAAGCACTAGCTTGCGTCGGGCAGACATTATTAATCCCGCTTCCGGTGAGGTAATTCGGCAGGTGCCACTGGCTAATCGCGAAGATATCGAACGAGCCGTGGCAGCTGCAAAAGCCGTTTTTCCTCTGTGGCGTGATACAACCCCGCTACGGCGCGGACGCATCCTTAACCGGTTTCGTGAACTACTTGAGGCCAATCGGGATGAGCTGGCACAGTTAGCAAGTGAAGAGCACGGAAAGACGCTGGCTGATGCAGCAGGTTCCGTGCAGCGGGGTATCGAAGTGGTAGAGTTTGCTGCAGGGGTGCCGCATTTGCTGAAAGGAGAGCATGCAGAAAACGTGGGCCGTGGTGTGGATTGCCATTCCATGATGCAACCTGTTGGCATTTGTGCAGGTATCACGCCGTTTAATTTTCCGGCGATGGTACCTATGTGGATGTTTCCGATTGCCATTGCCTGCGGCAATACCTTCATTCTCAAGCCATCAGAAAAAGTGCCATCCTGCAGCTTGCGCATGGCCGAATTATTCAAGGAAGCCGGGCTGCCAGACGGTGTGCTGAACGTGGTGCCCGGTGATAAGGAAGCCGTGGATACTTTGCTGGCCCATCCGGATGTGAGAGCGGTTTCTTTTGTGGGTTCCACACCGGTTGCAAAATATATCTATGAAACCGCAGCGCATTACGGAAAGCGTGTTCAGGCGCTGGGTGGCGCAAAAAATCACGCTATTGTATTGCCGGACGCTGATTTTGATTTTACTGCAGATGCGATTATGGGTGCTGCCTATGGTTCTGCGGGCGAAAGATGTATGGCGATTTCCACAGTAGTAGCAGTGGGAGAAGCGGGCGATGCATTGGTAGCCAAGTTGAAGAGCAAGGCTGAGAAATTAGTAGTTGGCCCTGGACATGCGGCAAATAGCGATATGGGACCGGTCATTTCAGCCCCGCATAGAGACAAAATTGTTGGATACATTGATAGCGGTGTTGAACAAGGAGCTAAGCTGGTCGTGGATGGCCGTGGCCTGAAAGTGGCAGGTTATGAAAATGGCTACTACGTTGGGCCAACACTGTTTGACCATGTTTCCACCGATATGACGATTTACAAGGAAGAAATATTTGGCCCGGTTTTGATTGTATTGCGCGTGAATACCTACGATGAAGCCATTGATATGGTGAACAGCAACCCCTATGCCAATGGCACCGCCCTCTTTACCCGTTCCGGCGGCGCAGCGCGGCGTTTCCAGAACGAGATAGAAGTCGGGATGGTGGGAATTAATGTGCCTATCCCCGTGCCCATGGCGTTTTTCTCATTTGGTGGATGGAAGTCTTCGCTCTTCGGGGATTTGCATATGCACGGTATGGAAGGGGTATATTTTTATACCCGTACTAAAGTCATTACCAGTCGCTGGCCTGCAAGTGACGAGCATGTCTCGCCTAATCTGGCGATGCCGACTTTAGGGTAACCGTGATTCGGTTGCAGCTTGATTAACCGCAGAGGCACTGAGTCGCAGAGAAAAACAAAAAGCAGGAAAAGTGCTTAGAGAGGTGAATGGTAACCGTTTCAGTTTAACTGTGAGATGGCACCTGTCTTAAGCGCCTCTGCGATTCATTCGGTATCACCAGGATTTGTAATAATCCTAGAAACCTCAGTTAACCGCTACCCTTAACATTTAATTAAATAATTCTAATAGAATTTTTAATGTTTCCCTGGTTTACCCGGTTGGTGAGTCCGCTATGGGTTGAATTGCACAGTTTCTGGAGCACAGGGCGGCGTTGCAACTCCTTGAAATGGAATGACCATTCTGCGTCATTGCGCCTTGCCCTGCACTTCAAAAACAGCACACTCCACCCCATCAAACTAAGGTTTCCAGGTTAAATCACATCTCAATGTTTGATTTGTAACTATATCCCGAAATACACAAGGGGCACAGGCTGACTACCTGCACCCCTCATGACGATTCATACCAAGGAAACTTAGTTCAGACGCTGCCGCCAAAAGTAGCGGTAAACAAATCCAGGATAGGCAAAAACCAGAAAGAGGCAAAGTGTCACTGCATAAAACTCCCATTTTTGCTGATGTACAGGGCCCATTTTTGCTTCAAGAAAATAAGCCAGCGCTCCTACAGCACCATAGATAGCAAACCATTCCACAAGACGCCATCCAAAAGCCTTGAATCCGCTTTTAAAAGGGATCGCAAATAAAAATCGTTCGCTAACAAATGGTAAATTTGCAGCTATCAGGCCGATTAAAAGTAAGGTTAATGTATTTAGGTTCACAATGAATTTTCTATCGCATAAGCACACAGCGCCATTAGCGGTTGCGGCAAGATTCCCAAAGCCAGCACGGCCAGGCCGTTGGCACTCATTAGCAAACGCACATCAGCCTCTGGCTTGATGGCGTTCATATCAGTTGGCGCGTCAAAGTACATTAGCTTAATGATACGCAAATAGTAAAACGCGCCGATAACAGACATCAATACTGCAAATACAACTAACCAGATAAAACCTGACTGAAGTGCAGCTTGCAGCACAGACAATTTAGCGTAAAAACCCACCGTTGGAGGAACACCCGCCATGGAGAACATCAATAACAGCATGAGGAAGGCATACCATGGATTACGTTGGTTCAGCCCTTTGAAATCATCAAGGTTTTCAGCTTCAAATCCTTGTCGGGACATTAACATGATCATGCCAAATGAACCCAGACTCATCAGTACATAGACCAGTACATAAAACATCGAGGCACTGTAACCGCCTAATGTACCGCTTAAAAAGCCCAGCAACAGAAAACCCATGTGAGAAATGGTCGAATACGCCAGCATACGTTTCAGGTTGGTTTGTGCAATGGCCGTGATGTTTCCAATTGCCATGGACAATACCGCCATGATAATCAACATTCCCTGCCAGTCCTGAAGCAAGCCTTGCATACCTTGAACCAATATCCGCATCACAAAAGCAAATGCCGCTATTTTTGGTGCACTGCCAATAAAAATTGTAACCGCAGTTGGTGCACCCTGATAAACATCGGGAATCCACATATGGAATGGTACCGCTCCCAGCTTGAATGCCAGTCCCGCAACCACAAACACCAGTCCAAAAACCAGCACGGTGCGGTTTTCCACACCCTGTTGAATAGCCATGGAAACTTCATTGATATTCAGACTGCCCGTCACGCCGTACAGCATGGACATACCGTATAACAACATTCCAGAAGCCAGCGCACCTAATACGAAGTATTTCATGGCTGCTTCAGTTGCAACTGCGGAATCTCGCTGTAATGCCACCATCGCGTAAAGACAGAGGGACAACAGTTCCAGCCCCAGATACAACGTCAGGAAATGATTGGCTGAGATCATAATCATCATGCCCAGCATCGCAAACAATGCCAGCACAAAAAATTCCCCACGGTACATCCCACGCAACCGGATATATTCCCTGGAATAAACCAGCAAAATAGAAACAGTAAGATAAAGCATCAACTTCAGGATGTCCGACATGGGATCATCTACCACCATGTTACTGAAGGCATAGACCACGTTTTGCTGTGCTGTTGAGACAGTAATGAAAGCGCAGATAAGCAGCGTTATTTGAGTCAGGCCGTAAGTGACAAAACGATTTTTGTCGCTGATGAACAAATCGAGAATGAGGATAAAGGATGCCGCTGCCAGCAGAAACACTTCCGGCATTACAGGTATCAAATTAGTTAAGGTAAAACTCATTTATTCATATTCCTTTAGCACTACGTCCAGTCTTTGTTCTTATCGCAAGACATATTACAGCTTGCTTTGCGCAACATGTATCAGCAAATTGCTCACGGAACTATGCATCACCTCAGTGAACGGTAGTGGATACATACCCATTGCCAACACGGCGATTGCCAGCAAACCCAATACAAGAAATTCCCGCCCGGAAATATCCTGCATTTCCTCTACGTGCTTTTGCGTGACATTCCCAAACACCACACGCTTGTACATCCACAAGGTATAAGCCGCTCCAAAAATCAGCGTAGTTGCTGCAAGGAATGCGTACCAGAAATTCGCCTGTAGTGCTCCCATAATCACCATGAATTCCCCAACGAATCCACTGGTGCCAGGCAGGCCGGAGTTAGCCATGGCAAACAGCATGAAAAATGCTGCAAATTTGGGCATCTTGTTAGCAACACCACCATAATCTGAAATCTGGCGAGAATGGACACGGTCGTACATGACTCCGACGCACAGGAAAAGCGCAGCAGAAATGAAACCATGAGAAATCATCTGCACTAAAGCCCCTTCCATACCATAGGCGTTAAATATGAAAAAACCTAAAGTGACAAAGCCCATGTGGGATATGGACGAATACGCAATCAACTTTTTCATGTCACCCTGGGCTAGTGCAACCAACCCAATATAAACAACCGCAATCAGCGACAGGGTAATCATGAATCCGGATAGTATATGGCTGGCATCAGGCGCAATTGGCATGGAAAAGCGAAGGAAACCGTAAGCACCCAGTTTCAGCATGATCGCTGCCAATACGACCGATCCGCCTGTTGGCGCTTCTACGTGCGCATCCGGCAACCAGGTATGAACCGGCCACATGGGCACTTTTACCGCAAACGCCATGAAAAATGCCATAAAAATCAGGATTTGCGGCATTCTCTCAATACGGAGTTCGTGATAATCCAGAATTTCAAAGCTACCACCAGACAAGTTGTACAGATAAATGAAAGCCACCAGCATCAGCAGTGAGCCAAGCAAGGTATACAAGAAAAACTTGATAGATGCGTAGACGCGGTTCGGCCCGCCCCATACGCCAATCGCAATAAACATGGGAATCAGCATTGCTTCCCAGAAAACGTAAAACAGGATGGCGTCCAAGGCAGCAAACACACCATTCATTAACCCTGACATAATCAGGAACGCAGCCATATACTGCGCAACATTCTTCTGAATGACCTTCCAGCCTGCCAATACCACCAAGACCGTCGTAAAACTGGTCAGCAGGATGAACAACATGGAAATCCCGTCTACACCCAGATGGTAATTGATGTTAAATGACTCAATCCATGGGCGCATCTCAGTAAATTGCATACCCGGATTAATCAGATCAAACTGGGTGTAAAGCGGTATCGCTACAACAAGACCTGCGATTGCACCCAGCAAAGCAATCCAGCGTGCCAAAACTGCATTCCGGTCACTTCCGGTTGCCAATACCAGCAATCCAGCCAGTATCGGAACCCATATCACCAAACTCAATGGAGGAAATCCAGCAATCATAGTTATCCTAAATTCTTGAAACGCAAGCACATTCACTTGCAACAAACACGACACTCAGCATTTTGCTCAAATCCACAATCAGTGGTTTACCTCAATTTTTTACAAAAATTGCAACCAAAACAAACACGCCTATTATCATCGCGAATGCATAGTGATAAATATAGCCAGACTGGAAATACCTGATCAACCTGGAACTCCAGCCTATTACGCGAGCCGTTCCATTGACAAAGAAACCGTCAATGATTTTTACATCACCAATGCGCCATAACACGCCACCCAGCCTGCGTACACCTCCGGCAAAAAACCAGTCATTGAAAGCATCAAAACCGTATTTATTCTCCAGAATGGTATAAATCAGACTAAAACGATCTTTAATCATCGCAGGATAATCAGGCCGTTTCATATAAAAGTACCAGGACACCACTACACCTGAAAGCGCCAGCCAGAAAGGCAAGGTCATTAACGAATGCAATGCCATGGCAAATGCACCATGAAATTCATGGGTCAGTTCCTCCATTGCAGAATGCGCTTCTGAAATATGAATCACACCTTTAAAGTATTCACCAAACAGCATGGGTTCGATTGCCATATAGCCAATAACTACTGAGGGGATTGCCAGCATAATCAGTGGCAACGTCACTACCCACGGAGATTCATGCGGCACACCACCGTGGCCGTGGCCATGATCACCATGCCCGTGACCACCATGGGTATCAAATCGCTCTTTACCATGAAAAACCAAGAAATACATACGGAAAGAATAGAATGCAGTGACAAATACACCTGCCACAACTGCAAAATAAGCAAAACCTGAACCCGGCAAATGCGACAACCCTACTGCTTCTATAATGCTGTCCTTGGAATAGAAACCAGAAAAGAATGGCGTACCGATAAGAGCCAGTGAACCAATCAAAGAGGTAATCCAGGTAATGGGCATGTATTTGCGCAGACCACCCATATGCCGAATATCCTGATTATGGTGCATTCCAATAATCACAGAACCTGCAGCCAGGAACAACAGGGCTTTAAAAAACGCGTGAGTCATCAGATGGAAAATAGCCACTGAATATGCAGAAGCGCCTAGCGCAACTGTCATATAACCCAATTGTGACAAGGTTGAATATGCCACCACACGTTTGATGTCGTTTTGAATAATGCCAAGAAAGCCCATAAACAATGCCGTTATTGCCCCAATGACCATCACAAAAGACAATGCCGTATCTGACAGTTCAAACAAGGGTGACATCCGGGCCACCATAAATATACCCGCAGTTACCATCGTGGCAGCATGAATCAGGGCAGAGATTGGAGTTGGACCTTCCATTGAATCAGGCAACCATACATGCAACGGAAACTGCGCGGATTTACCCATAGCGCCGATAAACAACAAGATGCAAACCACGCTCATCAGAGACCAATCCTGACCGGGAATGAGCTGAATGGTATGTTCAGCCAACTCTGGTGCTCGTGCAAATACAGCAGCATAGTCCAGCGTGCCGAATTGCCACAACACCATTCCGATACCTAGAAGAAAGCCGAAATCACCTACGCGATTGACCAGAAATGCTTTCAGGTTGGCATAGATAGCCGTTTGCCTGGTGTACCAGAAACCAATCAGTAAATAGGAAACCAGTCCCACCGCTTCCCAGCCGAAAAACAGTTGCATGAAGTTATTGGCCATGACCAACATCAACATGGAGAAAGTAAACAGGGAAATATAACTGAAGAAACGCTGATAACCAGGATCATCATGCATATAGCCAATGGTGTAGATGTGCACCATGAGCGACACAAACGTTACCACCAGCATCATCATGACAGTGAGGTTGTCGATCAAAAACCCGATCTCAAATCGTGTATCACCCGTTGTTAACCAGGTATAAACACTGCCATTAAAAGTGTGGCCAGCCATTACATCCTGAAAAATCACAACGGAAGCAATAAATGAAACGGCAACGCCAACAATCGTTACCCAGTGCGCGCCAGAACGACCGATAAATTTACCAAACAGGCCTGCCACTATTGCTCCGAATAGCGGCGCCAGCGGTACTAATAAATACAGTTTTTGCATTTCAGTCATAGTTCAATTGCTCGACTTGATTATTTTTCAGGGACACAGTTTTATATCAACCTAACAGAGAAAAAATTTTCATAACGTTGAAATAAACGTCCTGATCAGTGCTTCAAATGGTCCAGATCATCCACGTTGATAGTCCGCAAATTACGGAACAACACCACGAGAATCGCCAACCCTATTGCTGATTCAGCTGCCGCAACAGTCAGAATAAAGAACACAAAAATCTGTCCGGATACGTCGCCAAGATAATGCGAAAATGCGATGAAATTCATATTTACCGCAAGTAACATGAGCTCGATTGCCATGAGCAAAATAATGACGTTTTTCCGATTCAGGAAAATGCCTACAACGCTGATCGAAAACAGGATCGCGCCAAGTACTAAATAGTGTGATAAAGACAACACCTGAAATCCCCTTATAACCTGTTATTGACCGGATTCGGCTGGAGCAGTCTCTTTCTTCTCCGCCTTCATCGCTACCAGTCGGACCCTGTCCTCTCGCCGAACAGCAATTTGCTGTGCTGCATTCTGAGATTTGGTATTTTTGCGACGGCGCATCGTCAATGCTATTGCAGCCACAATAGCTACCAGTAACACAACAGCCGCAATTTCAAATGGATAAACATACTCTGTATACAGGAGTCGTCCCAATTCTTTGGTATTGCTATAGCCCGCTTCATGCGCCTGCGGGGACGGGACAATCGATAGCCCGAAATGCTTGCTGCCCAGCACTACAACCATTTCAAACACCATGAATACAGCGACAATTGCGGCCAGCGGCAGATAATTCCAGAAGCCTTCACGTAATCTGTCCAGATTGATATCCAGCATCATCACGACAAACAGGAATAACACCATAACTGCACCGACATAGACCAATACCAGCGTAATCGCCAGAAACTCGGCTTCCAGCATTATCCAAAGACCGGCTGCCGTAAAAAATGCCAACACCAGAAATAATGCAGAATGCACAGGATTTCGGGCTGTAATCACGCGCACTGCGGCAAACAGCAATATTGCCGAGAAAAAGTAAAAAACAAATGTTTCAAAATTCATATTGATATCCTAAAAACCGCTTCAAACTTTAGCGATACTTTGCATCTGCAGCACGATCTTTTGCAATCTGCTCTTCGTGCTTATCGCCTACAGCTAACAGCATAGGCTTGGTGTAATACAAATCACCTCGCTTTTCTCCGTGGTATTCCAGTATGCGGGTTTCAACAATCGAATCAACCGGGCAGGATTCCTCACAAAAACCGCAAAAAATACACTTGGTCAAATCAATGTCGTATTGCGTGGTGCGGCGCGTACCATCTTCACGCTGCTCAGATTCAATGGTAATCGCCAATGCCGGGCACACGGCTTCGCACAATTTACAGGCAATACAGCGCTCTTCCCCATTAGGATAACGTCGCAAAGCGTGCAGGCCTCGAAAACGCGGAGACTGGGGTGTTTTTTCCTCAGGGAACTGTACGGTAATTTTGCGCGCAAACATATGGCGCCCAGTCAGAGCCATGCCTTTGAGTAATTCGGCCAACAACAGACTGCTTAAGAAATTCTTGATGCGGTTCATAATATTCTCTCCCGCTCTCAATGAAACAGATACGCATAAGGTGTCTGCATAGCGGCACCAACCACCAGGATCCAGACTAGCGTAATGGGTATAAATACTTTCCAGCCTAGGCGCATGATCTGATCATAGCGATAACGCGGGAAAGTGGCACGGAACCATAAAAACAGGAACAAGACAAAAGCAATCTTGAACATAAACCAGACAAAACCGGGTATCCAGGTGAAAGGAGCAAACTCAAATAAAGGTTGCCATCCACCAAGAAACATAATCGCTGTCAGGGTGGCAATGAGAATCATGTTGGCATATTCAGCGAGGAAGAAGACCGCGAAAGCCATCCCGGAATATTCCACGTGAAAACCCGCGACAATTTCCGATTCGCCTTCTGCCACGTCAAATGGTGCACGATTGGTTTCAGCCACACCAGAAATCAAGTAAACAATGAACAGCGGAAATAATGGCAGCCAGTACCAGCTGAATATACCGCCTTGCTGGCCATTCACGATGTCAACCAGATTCAGACTTTGTGATGCCATCAATACACCGACTAGCGCAAAACCCATGGCAATTTCATATGAAACGATCTGAGCAGCAGAACGCAAGCTGCCCAGAAAGGCATACTTGGAGTTGGATGCCCACCCTGCAACGATGACTCCATATACGCCCATGGATGTGATTGCCATAATATATAACAATCCTGCATCCACATTAGCCAACACCAGCTCGGGACTGAACGGGATCACTGCCCAGGCTGCCAGTGCAGGTGCAATAGTCAATACCGGCGCCAAAACAAATAAAATCTTGTTAGAGCCGGATGGAATAATGATTTCTTTGAACATCAGCTTCAATCCATCTGCGATTGGCTGAAGCAAACCGAATGGGCCAACCCGATTTGGACCGATACGCACTTGCATCGCACCAATTACCTTGCGTTCGGCCAAGGTTAAATAGGCAACTGCAATCATCAATGGAGCAACGATTGCAACAATCTTGATGAGTGCCCAGACTGCCGGCCAGGTAAAACCAAAGAGTTCTTGGAAAAATGCCATTATTAAAATAAGCCCTTAACGATATCCATGAAAAGGTTATACCTTCTCTACAACAATCTCACCCAACAGCTCGCCCAAACCCGCTGTTAAAGCATGTGCACCTGCAATGCGAACGCAATCAGCAGGCAATTGATCATCACGTACAGCTCTGAGGGTTGCCTGGCCTGATTTTTGACGAACCATCGCCATGCCACCTTCTGATATTTGCAATTTCTGGAGTAGATCACCATGCATAAATGCAACAGGTGTAGCCGCATCATTGGTACGTTGTAGCGACTCTGCCCGTCGCACAACCGGATCAGCCTGGTAAACAGGGACTTCACCCACGCGTTGCAGAACACTTGCTGGAGGTACGTCCACAGCATGTACCGAAATGTTTTGTTGCAAGTTATTCAATCTGGCCTGAATGGCTTCTTCACCCTTTCCGAGAATTTCAGCGCGCACCATCTCCGTGCTGTCATATTCAAATCCATTCAAATTCAGTAGATTTGCCAAAACGCGCAATACTTTCCAGGCAGGTCTGGTTTCACCAAGCGGTTTCACTACACCATGAAAACTTTGAACACAGCCTGCCGTGTTAATAAAGGTACCTGATGTCTCGGAAAAAGGGGCAATCGGCAACATCACATCAGCATAGTCCATCGCGCCATGCTTGTAGGCGCTCATAGCCACAACCAAATCAGCCGATTGCATTGCCTGTATTGCCTGCTGAGGATTATAGCTATCCAGTTCCATTTCTGCACCAAGCAAAATATACGCATTCAGCGGCTTTTCAAGCATAGCGGCAGCATTCAAACCGGTTTTTGCAGTTTCACCCATTGATCCATACATAGGCACCGCCCCGGCAACATAAGCCCCAACACTATTTGCTGCTTCACCCAGGACACCAAACTGGGCACCAGCCATTTCTGCAATCGTCTGCGCAATGCCTGAGAGTTCTGCATAACGGGGATGATGTTGAGCCAGATTGCCCAACAGCACAGCCCTGCGCTCGCCTTGAGCAAGGCTGGAGGCAATGGCTTGCGCAGAATCAGACACAGTGACCGAATCCACTTGCTGCTTCAATGCAGCAGGTATTTCGATTGATTTAATTCCTGCAAGTGCTTTAAGAATTTGCGCAAGCATGTTCACCATAGCAACCGGTGAAACAATTGCTTTGTTGGCAACTTGTGTCAATAAATCTTCATCAACCGGATTAACAATGTTCAGTTCCGCGCCATGCTTAACCGCTTTGCGTAATCGCAGAGCTAGCAGCGGGTGATCTTTGCGCAGCGTGCTGCCAATCACCAACACACGATCCAGTTCCTCGATGGAGGCAATACTCTGTCCCAGCCATGGTGCACCTTGCAACTGCCCGTCAGCGCTGAAATCTGACTGCAATAAACGATGATCCACATTACCACTACCCAGACCGCGCATTAATTTTTGTAACAAGTATAGTTCTTCAAGTGTGTTGTGAGGGATTGCCAGTGCACCAATCTGGTCAGCGCCAAAATCCTGCTTGATGCGCGTCAAACCATTGGCTACATACTCCAATGCTTCCTGCCATTCGCATTCACGCCATTCGCCACCGCGTTTGATCATGGGGACAGTCAGACGGGATTCAGAGTTCAAACCTTCATAGGAGAATCGATCTTTATCCGAAATCCAGCACTCGTTAATTTCTTCGTTTTCAGCAGGCAAAACACGCATGACACGATTTTGCTTCACATGCACAATCAGGTTACTGCCAAGGCCATCATGAGGACTGACAGACTTGCGACGGGATAGCTCCCATGTTCGGGCGGTGTAACGAAATGGTTTGCTGGTCAGTGCGCCAACAGGGCACAGATCAATAATATTGCCGGACAATTCGGAATTAATGGTGCTTTCAACAAAGGGCATAATTTCTGAATGCTCGCCGCGTCCTACCTGCCCCATTTCCATGATGCCGGCGATTTCCTGACCAAAACGAACGCACCGTGTGCAATGAATGCATCGGGTCATATCCGTTGCTACAAGCGGCCCCAAGTTCTTGTTCGAGACGACGCGCTTTTCTTCTTCGTAACGGGATTTACTGGCACCATAACCCACTGCAAGATCCTGTAACTGACACTCACCACCCTGGTCACAGATAGGACAATCCAGCGGGTGGTTGATCAGAAGAAACTCCATGACCCCTTTTTGCGCTTTAAGAGCAGAATCGGATTTAGTAAAAACTTTCATCCCGTCCGTTGCAGGCGTTGCACAAGCGGGCAAAGGCTTTGCCGCCTTTTCTACCTGAACCAGGCACATACGACAGTTGGCAGCGATCGTTAACTTTTTGTGATAGCAAAAATGGGGAATGTACACACCCACCTGGTTAGCTGCATCCATAATGGTACTACCACTTGGAACAGATACCTGCTTGCCGTCTATTTCAATGTTTAACATACTTTTTCTCAATTACACCATGCACTTGCCGTGCTTGATGTGATATTCAAATTCGTCCCGAAAATGCTTGATGAAGCTTTTGACCGGCGTTGCTGCCGCATCCCCCAAAGCACAAATGGTTCGGCCACCAATATTGTTTGAAACATCTACCAGCAAATCCAGATCTTCCGGTTTGCCTTTTCCGTGTTCTATACGATGAACAATCCTGTAAAGCCAACCAGTCCCTTCACGACAGGGGGTACACTGACCGCAAGATTCCTCGTAATAAAAATACGAAAGTCTTTCCAGGGCCTTAACCATGCAAACCGTATCATCCATGATGATGACCGAACCGGCTCCCAAAGAAGAGCCTGCCTTTGCAATAGCATCGTAATCCATCGTGACATCCATCATGATGTCACCTGGCACTACTGGCACAGACGAGCCACCCGGAATACATGCCTTAAGCTTGCGACCACCACGCATGCCACCTGCCATTTCCAGCAAGTCCCTGAATGGCGTTCCCATCGGCACCTCATAATTTCCCGGCTTGTTGACATGCCCGGATACTGAGAAAATTTTTGTACCACCATTGTTTGGCTTGCCCAATTCAAGAAACTGCTGACCACCATGACGAATAATGTAGGGAATACAAGCAAACGTTTCGGTATTATTGATCGTGGTCGGTTTACCGTACAGTCCGTAGCTGGCCGGGAAAGGTGGCTTGAAGCGCGGCTGCCCTTTTTTACCTTCAATGGATTCCAGCAATGCTGTTTCTTCGCCGCAGATATAGGCACCATAGCCATGATGAGCATGAAGATTAAAGCTAAAATCGGTACCAAACAGATTTTCACCCAAAAATCCCGCAGCTTTGGCTTCTTCCAGCGCCTCTTCAAAACGGTCATATGCTTCGAATATTTCACCATGAATATAGTTGTAACCCACCTTAACATTCATGGTGTAGGCAGCAATAGCCATTCCCTCAATCAGCACATGAGGGTTTAATAGCAAAATGTCACGGTCCTTGAAAGTACCCGGCTCACCTTCATCAGAATTACAAACAAGATACTTATCGCCGTCAAAATGACGCGGCATGAAACTCCATTTTAATCCGGTGGGAAAACCAGCGCCTCCACGCCCGCGCAAGGCTGATTTTTTGACTTCACTGATAATTTCTTCCGATGGTACTTTTTCCGTAACCACTTTTTTCAGCATCTCGTAACCACCGGCGCTGCGATAGGTTTCGAGTGTCCACGGTTTATCTAAATGCTGGGTGTTAAAAATCACTTCATTCATAGAGTCTATTCCAGCTCCGCTAAAATCTGATCGATCTTTTCAGGAGTCAAATAACTGAGCATTTTATGATTATTGAGCGTACACAACGGCGCATTACCACATGCGCCCATGCATTCAGATTCACGCAGGGTAAATTTACCATCATCTGTCGTTTCCCCGATCTGAATCCCGAGTTTCTTTTTTAAATGCTCAACAATATCCAGCGCACCGACCAATGTACAGGAAAGATTGGTACATACCGTGATTTTGTGATGACCAACCGGGTGCATTTCATACATATTGTAGAAGCTTGCGACTTCATATACTGCAATAGCCGGCATGCCCAGATAGTGTGCAATAAAATCCATAACCTCAGTAGAAAGCCAACGCTTTTCAACCTGTGCAATCCGCAGCGCGGACATCACGGCAGATTGTTTTTGATCTGCTGGATATTTGGCAATTTCTTTATCAATTTGTGCGAGAGAATCGGATGTCAGCATTTTATAATCCACAACAGATGGTCAAAGACATACTTGCTACCGCACATACATGTACAGTCATACCATTGACAGCAATCATATTCATCAACGGTCAATTTCACCAAAAACAATATCTTGTGTACCAATAATTGCAACAACGTCAGCAATCATATGGCCTCGAGTCATTTCATCCAGCGCAGCCAGATGAGGATAGCCAGGCGCCCGTATTTTCAGACGGTAAGGTTTATTTGACCCATCAGACACCAAATAGATACCGAACTCTCCTTTCGGATGTTCGACAGCAGCATACGCTTCACCTGCCGGCACATGCATCCCTTCGGTAAACAGTTTGAAATGATGGATTAACTCTTCCATATTCTGCTTCATATCTACACGTGAAGGTGGCGCAACCTTATGATTATCAGACATCACTGGACCTGGATTAATGCGCAGCCAGTCAACACACTGCTTGATAATACGATTGGACTGGCGCATTTCTTCCATACGCACCAGATAACGATCATAACAATCACCGTTAACACCTACCGGAATATCAAAATCCACCTGATCATAAACTTCATAGGGCTGTTTCTTGCGCAAATCCCATTCCACACCAGATCCACGTAACATTGGCCCGGTAAAACCCAGGGCCATGGCGCGTTCAGGTGATACCACGCCAATTCCAACCGTCCGCTGCTTCCAGATCCGGTTATCAGTCAGCAGGGTTTCGTATTCATCCACATACTTAGGAAAGCGTCTGGTGAAATCATCGATAAAATCCAGCAACGAACCTTGACGATTCGTATTCATATCCTTAATCGCTGCTGCGTTATGGATTTTAGATGCCTGATATTGTGGCATCGTGTCAGGCATATCGCGATATACACCACCTGGACGATAGTAGGCCGCATGCATGCGAGCACCTGAAACCGCCTCATAACAATCCATCAGGTCTTCGCGTTCTCGGAAAGCATACAAAAATACCGTCATAGCGCCAATGTCGAGTGCGTGAGCCCCAAGCCATAACAAATGATTCAACACCCGGGTTATTTCATCAAACATCACACGAATATACTGAGCGCGAACGGGTACTTCGATCTGCATCAGTTTTTCGATTGCCATTACATAGGCATGTTCATTACACATCATGGATACATAATCTAGTCGGTCCATATATGGGACAGACTGGATATAAGTCTTATGCTCTGCCAATTTTTCAGTAGCGCGGTGGAGTAGCCCTATATGCGGGTCAGCGCGCTCAATTACCTCACCATCTAGCTCCAGCACCAAACGCAATACACCGTGCGCTGCAGGATGCTGCGGGCCAAAATTCAATGTGTAGTTTTTAATCTCAGCCACCGTAATTCTCCTCACGGATAATGCGCGGCGTAACTTCACGCGGCTCAATAGATACAGGCTGATAAATCACACGTTGCTGGTCGGGATCATAACGCATTTCAACATTACCGCTTAATGGGAAATCTTTGCGGAAAGGATGCCCGACAAAACCATAATCGGTGAGAATACGCCGTAAATCAGGGTGCCCTTCAAACACAATTCCATACAAATCAAACGCTTCCCGTTCAAACCAGTTTGCGGAAGGCCAAACCTCATTCACTGAACTAATCAACGGAAAACCATCTTCAGGTGCAAAGACGCGCAACCTCAACCGATGATTGAGATTGATGGATAACAGATGATAAACCACCGCAAATCGCTTCCCCTCCCATAAGCCATCACCATAATCAAGATAGTCCACACCACACAGATCAATTAATTCTTCAAATCGAAAATCTTGATGGTCACGTAAGGTTTCAGTGACTGATAACAGGTCGGTTGCAGCAACAACCACTGTTAACTCGTCAAGCCGTTCGGTCAGGCTTACCAACTTGTCGCCCAGGACATTTTTCAGACAAAGCGAGAGTGTTTCCAACTTGGAACTCATAATGATATCCAGAACCCTTTAGCGAGCAATCGTATTGGTACGTTTGATTTTATTCTGAAGCTGAATAATGCCATACAACAATGCTTCAGCTGTCGGTGGACAACCGGGAACATACACATCGACTGGCACAATCCTGTCGCAACCGCGAACAACAGAATAGGAATAATGGTAATATCCCCCACCGTTCGCGCATGACCCCATTGAAATAACCCAACGTGGCTCAGCCATCTGATCATAAACTTTACGCAATGCAGGGGCCATTTTATTACATAAGGTACCTGCCACGATCATCACGTCGGATTGACGCGGACTTGGGCGAAATACAATCCCGAAACGATCAAGGTCATAACGGGAAGCACCAGCCTGCATCATTTCAACTGCGCAGCACGCCAGCCCAAAAGTCATCGGCCACAGCGAACCTGTGCGCGTCCAATTGATCAGTTTATCTGCAGACGTAGTGACAAAGCCTTGCTCCAATACACCTTCTATTCCCATTCCAAGGCTCCTTTCATCCACTCATAAACAAAGCCCACAACCAGAATACCCAGGAAAATAACCATTGCCAGATATCCGAACAGGCCAATTTCATTGAGCACAACTGCCCAAGGAAAGAGAAAGGCAATTTCCAGATCAAACAAAATAAACAGGATAGCGACGAGATAATACCGCACATCGAATTTCATGCGCGCATCCTCAAAAGCCTCAAATCCACACTCATAAGGAGAAAGCTTCTCACTGTCGGGGTGGTTTGGTGCAAGCAACCAGCCGATCAGCATAGGCCCAACGCCTACAAGCAGACCGACGATTACAAACAGCAAAATCGGAAAATAACTTTCAAGCATCCAATTCGCTCCAGAAGAATACCTTGGTTGCACAAGGTAAAAAATTTAGTTTAGTTGCGGTTTAAGGCCCATGTCAAGCCTGAGAACGTTA
This sequence comes from Sulfurirhabdus sp., assembly GCA_043759595.1. Taxonomy (GTDB): domain Bacteria; phylum Pseudomonadota; class Gammaproteobacteria; order Burkholderiales; family SMCO01; genus Sulfurirhabdus. Next base: position 31,892 of record JAYVLG010000047.1, read on the forward strand.
TTCATCCAACCTGATCCGCCAGGTTAATTCGTAACTGAATTTATGTTTTTTCAACACAAATTTGTGGTGCCGATGACCAGACTCGAACTGGTACAGCTTTCGCCACCGCCCCCTCAAGACGGCGTGTCTACCAATTTCACCACATCGGCAAGTATGACAGAAAAGCGGGGTTTGCTTTTCCGTATTGACAACCTGACCAGACCAATCATTTCCAGAAGCATGAGTATCCATGCCCGTCCTGTTAATAATTAATTCGGTATTTCCCTGGCTTTTGACCCGGCGTTGCCTGTATTGGTTTGCCCAGCCGCATCGACTGGTTTAGCATTTACTGTTGCGGCAGGTTGCGTGAGCGGCTGGTGCGACTCCATAACCCCAGCCGGCTTAGACTTATGACTGGACAGATAAGTCAAACCAAGGCTGGTTGCAAAAAATACAGCAGCCAGCACCGCTGTTGCCCTGCTCAAAAAATTTGCTGAGCCTGAAGAGCCAAACACGCTGCCAGACGCACCGCTTCCAAACGCAGCACCCATATCAGCGCCTTTACCGTGTTGTAATAGTACCAAGCCAATAACACTAATCGCCGCCACTACGTGAAAAACCCAAATTACTAATTCCATCATAACCTCTTGAAGCTTTGCCTTTTCAGCGAAGCATTAACTCTGAGCAGCCTTACAAATAGCCACAAATTCTTCAGCAATCAAAGATGCGCCACCAATCAGGCCGCCATCAATATCACTCATTGAAAAAAGTTCGACAGCATTCGATGCTTTGACGCTGCCACCATATTGAATGACTAGTTTTTTCGCTATATCTTCATCTAAACCGGCAATCTTTGAACGGATAAAAGCATGAACGGCTTGCGCTTGTTCAGGAGAAGCTGTCTTCCCCGTTCCAATGGCCCATACAGGCTCATATGCCACGACCGCTTTAGCGAAAGATGCTACGCCAGCCAGCTCGATTACAGCATCGAGCTGTCGTGCCACAACCTTTTCAGTCACACCATTTTCGCGCTCTTCCAGCAACTCACCGACGCAAAGAATGGGCGTCATGCCAGCTTGCTGAACCGCAACGTACTTGGCTGCAACAGTTTGATCACTTTCAGCGTACAAACTACGACGCTCAGAATGACCAACAATCACATAAGTACAGGCAAAATCAACCAGCATTTCAGCCGAAACTTCCCCGGTGAAAGCACCTTTAGCATGCTCGCTAAGGTTTTGAGCCCCCCAGGATACATTTGTTTTTTGCAATAACGACTGCACTTGAGACAAATAAGGAAAAGGTACACAAACTGCACAACCAACATTTTTAAACCCAGCCATAGCGGGCACAACGGCATCCAGCAGAGCCTTATTCTGCGCCAGATTACCATGCATTTTCCAGTTACCAACAACCAACTTTTCCCGCATAACCAACCCCAGCTTGCAAATCGCTCAATAGTACCTATGAAGGCACATTTGGTCAATCCCAACACTACCAAAACCGTATTGCTTCAACCCTGAACAAAAATAAAAAGAACATTCTCTACCTTATAGTTCCAACAATTCGATTGCATTTCAACACACCGTTTTAATTCTTTTCAAACGCATCTCAACACCTGATACACCCAACCGAACCAGGTGCCCATTCAGCACTCAACAAATAATTTGATCAAACTGGAACAGGATAAACACCAGAAAACATAAGACAATCAATTTCTTTTCCTGCAATTTCACCTACACTGTAATAATTGTAATATTTCTGTAACACAGTTCCTTTAACATTCGTTCCAGCACTTCAGGAACAACACTTTGACATACCTGATTGTTAATTGAGAAAATACCAGGAGAACAAATGAAATCCTTATTTAATAAAAGCTTAATCACCACCCTTTTCATTACTGCGGGGCTTAGTAGCGCCTCAGTTTTCGCAGCCGATATGACCATTACTGGTGCCGGTGCAACTTTCCCCTACCCTGTATACGCCAAATGGGCCGAAGCTTATAAAGCCAAAAGCGGTGTTAGCATGAACTATCAATCCATCGGTTCAGGTGGTGGTATTAAACAAATCAAGGCAAAAACTGTCGATTTCGGTGCTTCAGACAAACCGCTGAAACCCGAAGAACTGGAAAAAGATGGCTTGATGCAATTTCCTACCGTTATGGGTGGCGTAGTTCCAGTAATCAACCTTCCGGATATTCAACCTGGTCAAGTTAAACTTTCTGGGGCAGTATTAGCGGATATTTTTCTGGGCAAAATCAAGAAATGGAACGAAGCTCCAATCGCTGCCTTAAACAAAGGCGTAAACCTTCCTGATTCAGCCATTACCGTTGTGCACCGCTCCGATGGTTCCGGCACAACCTTCATTTTCACCAACTATCTATCTAAAGTTAGCCCTGAGTGGAAAACCAAAGTGGGTGAAGAAGCCTCAGTATCATGGCCTGCTGGTGTTGGCGGCAAAGGCAACGAAGGCGTTGCATCTTATGTCAAACAAATCAAAGGCTCTATTGGCTACGTAGAATACGCTTATGCGCTACAAAGCAAAATGAGCTTCACCCAGTTGCAAAACAAGGAAGGTGAGTTTGTTAAGCCCGAGGAAGAGTCTTTCAAGGCCGCAGCAGCAGGAGCTGATTGGGAGCACGCTCAGGGTTTCTACGAAATCCTGACCAACGAACCTGGTAAAAAAAGCTGGCCTATCACTGGCGCGACCTTTATCCTGATGCATAAATCACAAGATAAGCCAGAAACAGCCAAAGCGGTGTTAAAATTCTTTGACTGGGCTTACACAGATGGCGACAAGATGGCACTGGAACTGGATTACATTCCTATGCCGGATAAAGTTGTCAAACTAATCCAGGATGCCTGGAAAAAACAGATCAAGGATGCCAGTGGCAAGGCTCTCTAAAATAATGCAATATAAAAATTGTTAATAGCAACTATAACAATTTACACATATTGCTAATATAATAAGGGGCCGAATCTGGCCCCTTTAAATATTTATTCCAACGATAATGTCAAAATTATTTACTGACGCCCGCCTTAAAAGACATCAACTGCTAGACATACTGTTCCGCAATATGACCAGGCTGTTTGCTTTTCTGGTATTTGCACTCCTGATAGGCATTGTCATCTCGTTATTCATTGGCAGCCTTCCAGCAATGAAGGCATTTGGTTTTGGCTTTCTGTTTAGCGCTGAATGGAATCCCGTCACTGAACAATTCGGTGCTCTGGTGCCAATTGTTGGCACTCTGGTTACTTCAGTTATCGCTTTACTTATCGGCGTGCCTGTCAGTTTTGGCATTGCCATTTTCCTGACTGAATTATCTCCTCGCTGGATGAAACGACCTTTAGGTATCGCAGTTGAGCTTCTGGCTGGTATACCCAGTATTATTTATGGCATGTGGGGGTTATTTGTATTCGCACCTGCATTTGCCGAGCACGTTGAGCCATGGCTTACCGAACATTTGGGAGAAATAACGCTTATTGGTCCGTTATTTCAAGGACCACCTATGGGAATCGGCATGCTTACTGCCGGATTGATTCTAGCTATCATGGTCATTCCATTTATTGCATCTGTGATGCGTGATGTATTTGAAATTGTGCCTCCTATGCTCAAAGAATCCGCATATGGGTTAGGCTCAACCACATGGGAAGTTGTCAGACACATTGTTTTGCCTTATACAAAAATGGGGGTTGTAGGAGGCGTCATGCTGGGTTTAGGACGTGCACTAGGGGAGACCATGGCTGTCACTTTTGTTATTGGTAACGCACATGAACTGAACTCTTCTATTCTCATGCCAGGAAACAGCATTTCTTCTGCGCTTGCCAATGAGTTTACTGAGGCTGTAGGTGAACTTTATACCTCTGCACTGATAGAATTAGGCCTGATACTATTTTTAATTACCTTCATCGTATTATCTTTATCCAAACTGCTCCTGGCCCAACTCACCAAACGTGAAGGCAAGCAGACTTAAGGAATATATGGATACTCGCTACCTACGCAGACGCTTCGTTAACGGTTTTAACCTGACAATATCATTGCTTGCAATGGCATTTGGCTTGTTCTGGCTGGGCTGGATTTTATGGACCCTGTTATCACAAGGGCTTCATGGTCTCAGCCCCACACTTTTCACTCAGATGACACCACCTCCAGGCAGTAATGGCGGTCTCTACAATGCCATTATTGGCAGCTTCTTCATGACCATGATTGCCACCCTGATTGGCACACCGGTCGGCATTTTAGCGGGGACATACCTGGCTGAATTCGGCCAGAAAGGATGGCTTGCCCCAACAACACGCTTTATCAATGATATTCTTCTCAGCGCACCCTCTATCGTTATTGGCCTATTCATCTATGAAGTTTACGTCGTCAATGTGAAGCACTTTTCCGGCTGGGCTGGTTCAATGGCGCTTTCACTGATCGTCATTCCGGTTGTGGTGCGCACAACAGAAAACATGCTGCGCCTCGTTCCAAACACGCTGCGCGAAGCCGCCGCAGCTTTGGGTGCGCCACAATGGAAAATCATCATGCTGGTAACACTGCGCGCATCACGTGCGGGTATATTAACCGGGCTACTGCTTGCAGTTGCGCGCATCAGCGGTGAAACTGCACCACTTCTGTTTACCGCCTTGAACAATCAGTTCTGGAGCAGCAACATGAACCAGCCCATGGCCAACCTGCCAGTCGTCATTTTCCAGTTTGCCATGAGTCCCTATCCGGATTGGCAAAACCTCGCCTGGGCAGGCGCACTGCTTATTACACTTGGCGTACTTACTCTAAACATCTTTGCTCGCGTATTTTTCCGTCAAAAGACAGCGCTGCATTAAAAACCGATTAACAGGACGAGATTAATGAGCGATCCGATCATCACGAATCCAAAAGTCATTATTAAAAACTTGAATTTTTATTACGGCAAATTCCATGCCCTGAAAAATATCAATCTGAATATTCCCGAGAAAAAGGTTACCGCATTTATTGGCCCTTCCGGCTGTGGCAAATCAACGTTGCTTCGTACCTTGAACAGGATGTATGAACTTTACCCTAAACAAAAGGCGACAGGTGAGGTTGTTCTGGATGGCGGAAACATCCTGGATTCCGGGCAGGATCTGAATAAATTACGGGCCAAGGTAGGCATGGTTTTCCAGAAACCCACTCCCTTTCCCATGTCAATTTACGACAACATCGCTTTTGGTGTAAAACTGTACGAAAATCTGAGACGTCGTGAGATGGCGGAGCGAGTTGAATGGGCACTGCGTAAAGCTGCGCTATGGGATGAGGTTAAAGACAAGCTCAAACAAAGCGGCAACAGCCTTTCCGGCGGCCAGCAACAGCGTCTGTGTATTGCACGGGCTATCGCAGTTAAACCTGAAGTCGTATTGCTGGACGAGCCTGCTTCAGCGCTTGACCCTATATCTACAGCACACATTGAAGAGTTAATTCATGAGCTGAAAGAAGACTATACAATTGTAATTGTGACGCACAACATGCAGCAGGCAGCCAGGGTATCCGACTATACTGCCTATATGTATCTGGGTGAATTGATTGAATTTGCAGACACCAACATGATATTCACCACACCGAAGATGAAAGCAACTGAAGATTATATTTCCGGAAAATTTGGTTAATACGGCATTAACGCAGGCTGAAATTATTCAATAACCACAGCCTGCGTTTACCTTTCTCAGGGTCTATTCGATCAGAGCCGATTCCTTGCGAACCGTTTCTGAAATCGTATCAGCCCAACTTTGAACTTTCTCTCGATGTTTACCCTCTACCATTACCCTGACTAATGGTTCGGTTCCAGAAGGCCGCAGCAATACCCTGCCAGCTCCCTCAAGAGAACACTCAGCTTCCACCAGAATAGCTTGAATCGGTATATTGTCACGGAAATCAAAGGTTTTAGGGACGCGCACATTAATCAGAATTTGCGGGTACAGCGTCAGATCCTTTGTGGCTTCAGCCAAAGTAGATTTTCCAACTCGTAACGCGTGCAACACCTGAAGCGCAGAAACAATACCATCACCTGTAGTATGCTTGTCCAGACATAATATATGGCCTGAAGTTTCTCCGCCCAGATACCATCCTTTTTGCTGAAGCATTTCCATCACATAGCGGTCACCAACATTTGCGCGGGCAAAAGGCACTTTCAGTTTTTCAAGTGCATGTTCCATGCCCAGGTTAGTCATTAATGTACCAACCAGCCCCCCTTTTAGCGTCCCACTTTTCTGGCGTTGTTTGGCAATCACATAAAGCAGTTGATCGCCATCATATAGAGCACCGTCAGCATCAGCCATAATCAGGCGATCACCATCACCATCCAGAGCAATGCCTACATCCGCTTTATGTTTTTTTACAGCCGCCTGCAAAGCAGCAGGTTCAGTTGAACCACACTGATAATTAATATTCAGACCATCAGGCTGGTTACCAATCGCAATAACTTCTGCCCCCAATTCATGAAATACATGGGGTGCAATATGATAGGTTGCGCCGTGTGCGCAATCCACTACAATCTTCATACCACGCAAATCCAGTTCATTAGGGAAGCTGCTTTTGCAAAATTCAATATAGCGGCCAGCAGCGTCTTCTATCCGCTTAGCCTTTCCAAGCTGAGCAGATGGCATTGCAATGATCGGTTCGCTCAGGCCGGCTTCTATGGCACGTTCTGTTTTATCTGGTAACTTGCTACCTGAGGCAGAAAAGAACTTGATACCGTTATCTTCGAATGGATTATGAGACGCACTAATCACCACGCCGGCTTGCAGCCGCAGTGCACGAGTCAGGTAAGCAATCGCTGGAGTAGGCATTGGACCCACCAACATGACATCAACACCAGCAGCAGATAAACCGGCCTGAAGGGCCGATTCCAGCATATAGCCGGAGATGCGTGTATCTTTACCAATGATGACACCCGGACGCTCACCAGAAGGAAGCCTCCGGTCAGAGCCAGCCAGTACTTTGCCTGCTGAATAGCCAAGATGCATGACAAACTCCGGAGTAATCGGTAATTCACCCACTTTGCCGCGCACACCATCCGTACCAAAATATTTTCTACTCATGTTTCCCCTCTATTGCATGAATAATTTCCAAGGCGTCTCTTGTTTCCTTTACATCGTGCACCCGCACAATTTTTGCGCCTTTTTGTACAGCCAGTATTGCAGCTGCAATACTGGCTGGCATCCGCTCTTCTACATCACGTCCAGTAATTGCTCCCAACATAGATTTTCGGGACAAACCTGCCAACAACGGAACCCCAACCTGATGAAATTCCTCTAGCCGATTTAATAATTGTACATTATGTGCCAGGCTTTTGCCGAAACCAAAACCGGGGTCAATCACAATCCGGTCAGGAGAAACACCTGCAAGCAAAACCTGAGAAACTCTTTCCCGTAGAAACGCGAGCGTTTCTGCCAGTACATCCTGGTATTGTGGAGAGACTTGCATGTTCGCGGGGATACCCTGCTTATGCATCAGACACACGCCAACCGATGATTCCGCCACCACTCTCAGCGCGCCATCCGTTTGCAAGGCATTGATATCATTCACCATGCATGCACCAGTTTTAATAGCGGCTGCCATCACCTCAGGTTTATGTGTATCAACAGAAACAGGAATATTTCGATCTGACAGCGCTTCAATAAGGGGCAATATACGTCTTAACTCTTCAGCCGCATCAACGGGTGATGCGCCAGGACGAGTGGACTCGCCACCTATGTCGAGAATATGCGCACCCTCTTCCATAAGTTGAATAGCATGATCGAGAGCTGACTGATGAGACATCAGCTTGCCTCCATCAGAAAAAGAATCGGGGGTCAGGTTAACAATCCCCATGATCAAGGGACGTTCAAGTGAAAATCTGAATTTTCCGCACTGCAGGAACATAATGACAGGGATAAAAAAAGGGTGAGAACACTCTCTCACCCTTGTATTTCATTAAGTTACGCTTCTTCAGCAGGTTTTGTGGCTGTTACAGTTGGCGCTGGAGCGCTCGGGGTACTAGGAGGGGGGGTCACAGAGCTCTGACTTGGTTTGGGTGGACGAGGTGATTTCCCCTCCATAATGTCATTGATCTGATCCGCATCAAGCGTTTCCCACTCCAACAAGGCTTTTGTCATCATTTCAATCTTGTCGCGATTTTCTTCAATCAGACGACGCGCCAACGCATATTGCTCATCAATAATACGACGAATTTCAACATCGACCGTTTGCATGGTGGCTTCGCTGACATTCTTGTGAGTGGTTACTGAGCGACCAAGGAAGACTTCGCCTTCGTTTTCTCCATAGACCATAGGTCCCAAGGCATCACTCATACCCCATTGCGTAACCATTCGACGTGCCATTTCGGTAGCACGCTCAAAATCATTGCTGGCACCTGTTGTCATCTGATTCATGAAAACTTCTTCTGCAATCCGGCCGCCGAATAAGACTGATATATTTTGTAAAATCCCTTCTCGATCCATGCTGTAACGATCTTCAGTAGGCAATTGCATAGTCACACCCAATGCTCTGCCGCGTGGAATAATCGTCACCTTGTGTACAGGATCTGTTTTTGTTAACAGTTTCGCAACCACCGCATGCCCAGATTCATGGTAAGCGGTATTACGACGCTCATGCTCAGGCATGATGACTGAGCGACGCTCAGCCCCCATGATGATTTTGTCTTTAGCGCGTTCAAAGTCATCCATATCCACCAAACGCTTATTGCCTCTAGCTGCAAACAATGCGGCTTCATTTACCAGATTAGCCAGATCCGCACCGGAAAACCCAGGTGTACCACGCGCCAAAATGTCCGCACGTACATCAGGCGCCATAGGGATTTTGCGCATATGCACCAGTAAAATCTGCTCACGTCCACGAATATCAGGCAATGAAACAACTACCTGCCTGTCAAAACGACCTGGTCGTAACAAAGCAGGATCCAGCACATCAGGACGGTTTGTTGCTGCAATAACAATAACGCCAGAAACCCCTTCAAAACCATCCATTTCTACTAGCAGCGCATTCAACGTCTGCTCGCGCTCATCATTACCACCGCCCAGACCAGCACCGCGCTGGCGGCCAACCGCATCAATTTCATCAATAAATATGATACATGGTGAGTTTTTCTTGGCTTGCTCAAACATATCACGCACCCGAGCTGCACCTACACCAACAAACATCTCAACGAAATCTGAACCAGAAATACTGAAGAAAGGCACTTTAGCTTCGCCAGCAATCGCTCTGGCCAGCAAGGTTTTACCGGTACCTGGACTACCAATCATCAAAACACCACGAGGAATGCGGCCACCAAGCTTCTGAAATTTGCTTGGGTCGCGCAAAAACTCAACCAACTCAGCCACTTCTTCTTTAGCTTCATCACAACCGGCTACGTCAGCAAATGTGACCGTATTGGTTGACTCATCTAGCATGCGCGCTTTGCTTTTCCCGAATGAGAACGCGCCACCCTTGCCCCCGCCTTGCATCTGACGCATAAAGAATACCCATACGCCAATCAGGAGCAGCATTGGAAACCAGGAAATGAAAATATTCATCAGGAAGGAACCTTCTTCTTCAGGTTTCGCTTCAACGATGACACCATTTTTCAATAGATCACTGACCATCCATGGATCAGAAGGGGCATAAGTCGTAAAACGCTTACCATCCGATTTCTGACCTTTTAAAATGCGGCCTTCTATCGTAACCTTGGAAACGTGTCCTTGCCTTACTTCATCAAGAAACTGGGAATACTCTATCTGACTTAGCGCGGCCTGACGACTGCTGAACTGATTGAATACAGTCATCAACACGAGTGCGACAACCAACCAGATAGCAATATTTTTAACCAGATTATTCATTTATTCATTAACCTAATTTACACAACAATTGTTCGATTAAAACCCATTCTAAACCACATTAGAATTTAATGTTAGGGCTAATTTTCAAATTTCAAGACTTCAAACACAAGGAATTTAACACCCTTGAACTACGTTGATTCACCTTTCAATTCTTTACCTAATAGATATAATTCGCTGCTTCGATCACGTGATGCTTTTGGTTTACGTGTCTGCACTTGCTTGAAACTGGCGCGCATAGTTTGAACAAACTCTTCAAAACCCACCCCCTGGAAAACTTTCGCCAGGAACACCCCTTCTGGTTTCAAGTAATTGACAGCAAAATCCATCGCAAGTTCAACCAGATGCATACTTCGCGCTTGATCAGAGAGCCCTATGCCACTTATATTAGGCGACATATCAGAGATCACCAGATCAACCTGCTTGCCTTGCAGCGCATCAGCAAGTTTTGCCAGCACTGCATCTTCACGAAAATCACCCTGAATAAATATCACCCCTGCAGGGGGTGACATTTCCAGAATATCCAGAGCGATTACTTTTCCGGATTCCCCTACTTTTTGTGCAGCGACTTGTGACCACCCTCCCGGCGTCGCTCCCAAATCAACCACGACCATTCCAGAGCGTAAAAGATGATCACGTTCATCGATATCCAATAACTTGAAAGCAGCGCGCGAACGATACCCTTCCTGCTTTGCAAGCTTCACGTAGGGGTCATTAATATGTTCGCGCATCCATGCTTTACTGGTTTTGGTTCGTTTCATCGGGTAGAATTCAGGATTTTTGAGGTTGCCATGTTAACACTTACCCCCGCTCAGCGCCGTTTTTTACGTGCTCAGGCACACGCACTTAGTCCGGTTGTGATGATCGGCGATTCCGGGTTAACCGAATCTGTACTAAAAGAAACAGATAATAGCCTGAAAAGTCATGAACTGATCAAGATTAAAGTTGCTGGTGATGACAGGACTTTACGCGAAACCATGCTTTCCGAAATTTGCACCAAACTGAATGCAGTTACTGTACAGCATATTGGAAAAACTTTGATCATTTACCGTCCTGCTGCCAAACCCAAGCTGAAATTACCTTGATCCAGCCTTGTGCTGGAAAATTAACCACAAACCAAGCAGACTTTCCACTAAATAAACAATACTGGCAACGCCATGCCAGGTTGCAAATCTGCTTCGGAAAGCACTTTCCATCACTTCTCGCGGCATTGCTTGTGCCTTGAGACCTGCAATCACAGGCTGAATACCAAAATGGCCTGCAATTGTTAGCACCAGCATTACCAGAACCAGCCAGAATACCTTCTGTTTAAGTGCTGCGACGCCCATTCTTGCCAAACGAAATATCAGCAAGTAAAAACCACATGCCATGCCGATATAAGCAATCAAGGTAAATAATTTTCCTGCCAGCATGCCAGCCAATGCTCTGTCAGGTAAATTTGCAAATAACGTCGGTGCAGCCATATACCCAATGGCCCACAAACCACCCACCCAAAGAGTAATAGCAAAAACGGCTAAATTATCAGCAAAGTTTTTCAGGGTCACTTCCTAGATATATTTTACGTCTAAAATTTCATATTCGCGTATACCGCCTGGCGCTTGCACTTCGGCCACATCGCCGGCAAACTTTCCAATGAGTGCACGGGCAACAGGCGAACCAATTGATATCTTCCCTTTTTTGATATCAGCTTCGTCATCACCCACAATTTGATAAGTCACTTTATCGCCAGATTCCAGATCTTCAAGATCAAGCGTAGCTCCAAATACACACCGCCCATCAACATCTAGTTGCGTTGGGTCAATAATTTGCGCATTGGACAGCTTGCCTTCCACTTCAGCAATCCGGCCTTCTACAAAGCTTTGACGTTCTTTGGCAGCGTCATATTCTGCATTCTCAGAAAGATCTCCATGAGAACGTGCTTCAGCGATTGCGGCAATAACGCTCTGCCTTTCTACTGTTTTAAGTTGATGCAACTCAGCGCGCAGGGCCTCTGCGCCAACAACGGTTAAGGGAATCTTGTTCATTTACAGTACTACTCCTTCAAAATGCAATATAAAACGCCGGTAACACAAATGATCAATCATTGCGTTACCGGCGTTTCAATTATTATACCAGGCGCTTATGCAAACCTTGTAGTTCGTATACCTGCAATTCTTCCATATGTTGCAAACCAATACAAGCCGCGCGTGCACCCGCCAATGTAGTGTAATACGCAATCTTGTTTTGCAGCGCAGCTCGCCGGATCTCATAAGAATCTTTTACGGCTTGCTTATCTTCTACAGTATTAACGATCAGGCTGATCTCGCCATTTTTAATCATATCCACGATATGCGGGCGACCTTCAGCTACTTTGTTTACAGGCGTTACCGCCAATCCTGCCGCACTCAGCACGGCTGCAGTGCCGCGAGTTGCATACAAGGTAAACCCAAGCCTTACCAGCGTTTGTCCGATATCAACAGCCTTAGGCTTATCTGAGGGTTTAACACTGATAAAAGCCTTGCCTGATGATGGCATACGTTCACCTGCGGCCATTTGTGATTTCACAAAAGCTTCTGCAAATGTGGCACCCACACCCATCACTTCACCTGTAGACTTCATTTCAGGCCCTAGAATGGTATCAACACCTGGAAACTTGATAAATGGAAAAACCGCTTCTTTTACAGAATAATAGGGAGGAATAACTTCTTTTTCAACCCCTTGATTAGCCAACGTATTCCCTACCATGCAACGTGCCGCTACTTTGGCCAGGGGCACGCCCGTCGCTTTAGATACAAATGGAACCGTGCGAGATGCGCGTGGGTTGACTTCCAGTACGTAGACCGTATTGTTCTGGATAGCAAACTGCACATTCATCAAGCCTACAACCTGCAAGGCTTTTGCCATCACAACAGTTTGGCGCTTCAATTCAGCCTGAATTTCGGGGGATAAGCTAAAAGGAGGAAGCGAACAGGCAGAATCACCGGAATGCACACCTGCCTGTTCAATATGTTCCATGATCCCGGCAACCAGCACGGATTCACCATCACAAACGGCATCCACATCCACTTCTGTCGCATCATTCAGAAAACGGTCAAGCAGAACGGGAGAATCATTTGAAACTTTTACCGCCTCTCGCATGTAGCGCTCGAGATCCGATTGCTGATGCACGACTTCCATCGCGCGGCCACCTAAAACATAGCTAGGGCGCACTACTAATGGATAACCAATTTCCTCAGCCAGTCGAATTGCCTCTTCAGGAGCACGAGCAGTTCGGTTTGGCGGTTGTAAAAGACCTGTTTGCTGCAGCATCTTCTGGAATCGTTCGCGGTCTTCTGCGCAATCGATCATATCAGGCGTAGTACCTATAATGGGCACACCATTGGCCTCAAGGTCACGTGCCAATTTAAGTGGGGTCTGTCCACCATACTGAACAATCACGCCAAATGGTTTTTCTACAGCTACGATCTCCAGCACATCTTCAAGGGTTAATGGCTCAAAATACAATCTGTCTGATGTATCATAATCTGTCGAGACGGTTTCCGGATTGCAATTGACCATGATGGTTTCATAACCGTCTTCACGCATCGAAAGTGCAGCATGTACGCAGCAATAGTCGAATTCAATACCCTGGCCAATGCGATTTGGACCGCCACCCAACACCATGATCTTTTTCTTGTTGGTCGGCTGTGCTTCACATTCTTCTTCATAGCTGGAATACATGTAAGCGGTATCTGTTGAAAATTCTGCGGCACAGGTATCCACTCGTTTGTAAACCGGGCGCACGCCCAGTTCCCAACGTTTTGCTCTCACAGCATGCTGATTTGTATTCAATAGCTTGGCTAGCCGGCGATCAGAAAAACCGGTGCGCTTCAGTTTCCGGAGTTCCTCTTTAGAAAGCGTTTCCAGTTCTCTGCCTGACAATGCCTGCTCACGTTTCACCAAATCTTCAAGCTGAGCCAGGAACCAGGGATCAATAAAGGTATAACTCTGAATTTCTTCAAAAGTCATGCCAATCCGGAATGCATCCGCAACATACCAGATGCGTTCCGGTCCTGGATTTCCCAGTTCTTTAGCAATAACATCTCTTTCAGTGGTTTTTTCATCCAGCCCATCATTACCTGTTTCAAGGCCTCGCAATGCTTTTTGCAAAGATTCCTGAAAAGTCCGGCCAATAGCCATGACTTCACCCACTGATTTCATCTGGGTTGTCAGCCTGTCATTAGCTTTCGGGAACTTTTCAAAAGCAAAACGAGGAATTTTTGTGACCACATAATCGATACTTGGCTCAAATGATGCAGGTGTTTTACCGCCGGTAATGTCGTTCTTTAATTCATCCAGACTAAAGCCTACAGCGAGTTTCGCTGCAATTTTGGCTATCGGGAATCCGGTTGCTTTAGAAGCCAGCGCAGAAGAGCGAGACACGCGCGGATTCATTTCAATCAGCACCATCCGGCCATCTGCCGGATTAATACCAAACTGAACATTTGAGCCACCGGTATCCACGCCGATTTCACGTAACACTGCGATTGAAGCATCTCGCATGATCTGGTATTCGCGATCTGTCAGCGTCTGAGCCGGTGCTACGGTGATGGAATCCCCCGTATGCACGCCCATCGGATCAAAATTCTCGATGGCACAAATAATAATACAATTGTCGTGGCTGTCCCGAACCACTTCCATTTCATATTCTTTCCAACCGATCAGGGATTCTTCAATCAGCAATTCGTGTGTGGGTGAAGCTTCCAGACCGCGTTCGCAAATAGTATTAAATTCTTCACGATTATAAGCAATGCCGCCACCGCTCCCCCCCATAGTGAAAGAAGGGCGAATGATCGTCGGAAAACCTACCATAGCCTGCACTTGAGTTGCTTCTTCCATACTATGCGCAATCGCTGAGCGCGGGCTCGCCAGACCAATTTTGGTCATTGCCTGTTTGAATTTCTCACGATCTTCGGCTTTGTCGATGGCTTCACGGGAAGCACCGATCATTTCCACGCCGAATTTTTCCAGTACACCGTGTTTTGCCAGATCAAGTGCACAATTCAGTGCAGTTTGCCCGCCCATGGTCGGCAAAAGCGCATCGGGACGCTCTTTCTCAATAATCTTCTCTACAATTTGCCATGTAATCGGCTCAATGTAAGTGGCGTCTGCCATATCCGGATCAGTCATGATCGTGGCAGGGTTGGAGTTCACCAGAATGACACGGTAACCCTCTTCACGCAGTGCTTTACAAGCTTGCGCTCCAGAGTAATCGAATTCGCACGCCTGTCCGATAACGATTGGGCCGGCGCCGATGATGAGAATGCTTTTTATATCAGTACGTTTTGGCATATTTAGTAACTTTTCACCGCTGGGACACAGAGATTCAGTGGGTCATTATCAGAACCGGAAAATGAATTTTGCGGTTTTTTGGCCGTTGTTCTGGCTTTCAATACTCACTATGCCTCTGTGTTGAAAAAAACTTAATTGAATTTCATCAACTCGCGTGGTGTTAACGCAGTATTTATGCGTTGCAGAAGCGCTGCTACACTTTCGCCTGACGCATCATTGCTATGAAACGATCAAACAAATAACTTACATCTCTTGGCCCTGGGCTTGCTTCAGGATGCCCCTGAAAACTGAAAGCAGGTTTGTCTGTTCTGGCTATACCTTGCAAGCTTCCATCAAACAGGGAAACATGAGTAGAACACATGTTAGCCGGCATGGTTGACACATCCACCGAGAAACCGTGATTCTGGCTGGTAATCATTACCCGCTTACTCTCAAGGTCCTGAACAGGATGGTTTGCGCCATGGTGGCCAAATTTCATTTTCATGGTTTTGGCACCACTGGCAAGCGCCAGCAACTGATGCCCCAGGCAAATACCAAATATCGGAATTCCGCTTTCAAGCAGTTCTTGAATCGCTTTTATGGCGTAATCACAAGGCTCCGGATCACCGGGCCCATTAGACAGAAAAATACCATCCGGATTAAGTGCAAGCACCTCTTTAGCCGTGCTTTGTGCTGGTAATACGGTTACTTTACATCCACGGTCAGCAATCATGCGCAGGATATTCCGCTTGATACCGTAATCCAAGGCGACAACATGAAACTCAGCATTGCCGGGCTTATTAAAACCCTTGCCAAGAGACCACTCACCTTGCTCCCAGACATAGGGTTTGTCGCAACTCACTACCTTGGCCAAATCCATTCCCGCCAACCCCGGGAAAGCCTTTGCCTGTTTGAGCGCTTCAGCTTCATTGATGTCACCTGCCATGATACAACCACTTTGCGCGCCCTTCTCACGTATCAACCTGGTGAGCTTACGGGTATCAATATCGGCTATGGCAACAACATTCTGCGACTTGAGAAAGTCGGATAGTTCCTGTTCTTTGCGAAAATTACTGGAAGCAATAGGCAGATCTCTGATGACCAGACCGCTTGCAAAAATTTTATTGGATTCATCGTCTTCAGCATTCACCCCGACATTACCAATATGGGGGTAAGTCAGCGTAACGATTTGCTTGCAATAGGAAGGGTCAGTCAGTATTTCCTGATAGCCGGTAAGTGCGGTATTAAAAACCACTTCACCTACTGTAGAACCCTCAGCACCAATGGAAACACCCCGGAACACAGTACCATCTGCGAGAACGAGAACAGCAGGTTTTTGATGCGGCACCGAAATTAGCTCCTAAAGACGTGGCTTGTGAACATACAAAGAAGCGGGACAGGCTTATCACCTATCCCGCCCCCAGAATTGCCGACAATTATACTAAAATATTACGCTTCAATCAACGCAAACCAAGAACATCCTGCATGTCATATA
>JAYVLG010000048.1:0-3278 GCA_043759595.1 Sulfurirhabdus sp.
CGCGTTCGTCTTCATTTGCGCAGTTCCGCAATCAGCCAATCATCCACAAGAGCCATATGGGTACCAAGATCATCAATCCCGTTGCGCCATGCACTTGCAACTGTGCGATGTCTAGACCACTGCTGCCACTCGCGGCCGTCAAACTGCAATGCCGACAAGTTGTTGATAGCTCGAAGATCCAGACGGTTCAGTGGTGGTGTGAAATATGCCATGTCGATTTGAGTATCGGGATAGCCATCGCTGATTCGCACATGGACATCGGCCAGTGAAATGTTATATCCGGGCGGAAGTGGCCATTCGTAAATGATGATCGTCTTCAAATTGCCTTCAGAGATAGCTTCCCAGCGCAGATTAATGCCGCTCAAATATTCAACATCCTGAGGCAACAGGCTAAATTGCCGACGCTCCTGAAAGCTTTCACCCTCGGTAACTTCATTTGGAATAGTCATGAAACGCTCGACACCAGCGTTGATAAAACTCACGATTTCGTCTGGGGTTACAGGCTTTACACCTTCTTTAAGTTTTTGACGCAGCAGAAATTTTTCAGGTGTTTTCCCAGCTATTTCTAAAATCTGTCGCCCAGTCATTTCCGTCACATCAACAACATATTGCTCTTTATCAATACGGATACGATATTTTTTAGCTTTAGGGACAGGTCGCTTGTTCACAAAATGTTCTTCAAGATCTACAATGTCTTCGTCATTTAAATTTGGGTTTGTGTTCATATTTATTACCTTTTGAAACGATTTGCAAGTTAAAAGTTCTGGATTTCCCAACTCAATATGGGAAGCGCTGCGCGATTTATTAGTTTTTTCTTATTCGATGCCTCTCTATTAAGCAAAATCTAGTTGGAAATCAAGCTTCTTGCTTGCTAACTAGTAGGACTCTCCAACATAGCTGCATGGATGCGATGCAGAAATTATTTTTTTCATCTCCTTGGTGGCAACCTCGAGAGTCCTACAAACAAAGGGGCAATGAATGACAACTTCGGAGTCAGTTGGTAGGTTAAGTCCTGAAGAGGTAGATTTAGCCCTTCGCTCAGCTACAGGCGCTGAATGGGCAAGAATGAACAGTTTGGCACGTCTTACCGCCGTCGGATTACACGACTGGGCACCTGAGGACTTGCTTTCTGAGGCGTTGACTTTACTTCTGGATGGAACTCGGGTTTGGCGTTGTGGTGTTGATCTACTTGTCACTCTCAAAACAATAATGAGAAGCATTGCTTACGACGAACGAAAAAAAGTAAAGAACGGACCGATCGATCACCGTGTCCTGATTGATACCAGCCCAGCGTCCGATGCGCTTGAGGGTCAACGCCCTTCAATAACGTCTGTCGACACGCTTGGTCCTGAACAAATTGCAGATGCTCGCAATCAATTGAAGTATCTTGAAGAATTGGTGGCTGATGATGAGGAAGCTTCGATGGTGTTGATGGTCTGGGCTGAAGGATTACGAGGTAAAGAGGCAGCCGATGAGCTTAACTACGACGCAAAACGCTATGACGCTGCACGTCAGCGCTTACTCACGCGAATTAAGCCATTAGCGAACTTACGGAGAGCATAATGAACATCAACATAGCAAAATCTGACCCATTTGATGTCCTACTGGACATATACGTTAAAGAATTGCGGTCAAAATCAGACACGGAAGCCCTAGAGGGTGCGGATCCTGCTTTAGTCAAAAAAGAGGGTTTGGCCATGCTTGCTACCGCCAAGGCCAAAGCAGGCAAACGTCGACTAAATTCGGCTCGAACACATTTATCCAATATAGACAACACGGAAACCCACCCTGAAGTCTCTCTTGTCTCTCCACAAGAAGTGCGCGCCTTCCTTAAAAAGGCGGCCAACGATACACGCTACACATTAGCAGCACGCGGCCTTGATGAAATGTCGGAAGCAGATGCTTTGCAGTTGTATCAGCAACTTAAGCGTTTAGAGGTTGCTGGTGAAGCATCTGTGAAAGATCCGCTATGACACCAGGACAACGAGCCGAAGCACTCGTAGCCGAGCTGGGAATCACCGATGCAAAAGACTTAGATGTAGAAGCCATTGCGTTCGACTCTGGCGTTATGGTGGAATATCAGAAATTAACTGGCTGTGAGGCGACATTAGCTGGCTTTGGTGACAAGGCCATCGCAACCATCAAAAAATCTTCCATTCGCGGTCGTGACCGTTATTCTATCGGGCATGAATTGGGTCATTGGAAAATGCATCGTGGACGTTCATTTCGATGTCGAGTCGATGATCCTGATGAAAATTTTGCACCCGATCGACTACTTGAAAAAGAAGCAGATCAATTTGCGGCTCATCTTCTTATGCCGGGAAACATATTTGATCCTGCAATCAAATCATTGGGGCAGCCGGGCTTCCGAGAGATTGAGGTTTTAGCCGAGCAATTCCAAACCAGCCTTTTAGCAACCAGTATTCGACTTGCCAACATCAACAGCTTACCTGTTATTGTGGCATGCTATTCATCACTGGGCTTGCATTGGCATGTTACCGCATCGGATATTCCTCGGCGGTGGTTTCTTCGTGACAAACTTGACTCTGATAGTTTTGCATATGATCTCATTACAAACGGCATAAGACCAGCTGCAACCCCTAGGAAACAATCTGGTGAAGTCTGGTTCGAAAATGACGATGCTGAAGAGTACGACATGATGGAACACTGTACGTCCTACCATAACGGTAAGCTTCTGGTAGTTCTTTACTTAACTCCAAATATGTTGACAGCGAAATTTGATCCTAGTGTTGGAAATCGCCGCTATACAGAAAGTGGATCATATGTGCCAAGTCGTTTATCAAAAAAAATATCATCTTCCATCTGAATTGACTTGCAAATCAATTTCGTCTTGCATTTTAATCAACCAATACTCCGAGTAGAGATTTACGTTTGATTAATTGATTGCTGTAGATTCTTTTAACACTGAGAAAGCACATTTATATAAATCAAGCACTTAACTCAATACCAAGGATATTGTTTTGAACAAATCAATCATCTAACTATGAATTTTTTGGGCGAACAGTGCCAAGCCTTTGTGAATAGTGATCTGTATTCCGGCACAGGTATAAATAGGGTTAAATTTGGCGATTACTCATTAGTAAAGCAATAAGTCATCAAACTCGGACTTTGGGTGAAACAGAAATCCTAGACAACTGCCGCACTGTATGCGTAATGTGGTTATTTTGGTCAATTGTCACCCTGATCTTGCCCCCAGAAACCGGACTCCTTAGCTGAGGTGTAAATTCAGACAAAGGGGAATCGAAATGAGTAAAGAG
>JAYVLG010000049.1:0-19279 GCA_043759595.1 Sulfurirhabdus sp.
AATCAAACTATACTCTTTTTCACCGGGACCTTCATCCTCTTTCGTTATCTTTTCTCTATTTGTAACAATTGGTTACGTTTCCGGATGAGAACTAGTTAATTCCGTGGTTTCATTAAGTGTAAAAAATTCCTTCATTACATTCATCTTGCGCCCCTTTCACGCTCTCCCCTTGATTCAGAAGCCACACCAGCTAGATAAGGGTTGCCTAGTTTTCGCCCCGTCGGGCTAGGTGCAGCTAAATCGTTATGCCGTGTTACCGTGCAGCGGGACTATTTCAGCCCCGGCTTTTAACTTGTCCAGATAATCCGCCCATTGCTGCATCATCTTTTTGCGCTCAGGTAAATGCGTTGTTCTGTTGTAGGCTCGTCCGTTCTGATCTTTCACTGCATGGGCTAATTGATGCTCTATAAGTTCCACACGGATGCCTAGCACCTCATCCATGATCGTCCTGGCAGCGGCTCTGAATCCGTGGCCTGTCATTTCTTCTTTACTGTAACCGATTCGGCGAAGTGCCGCATTAATGGCAGCTTCGCTCATGGGTCTTGCGCTGGTTCGGATGCTGGGAAACACATATTTGCCGCTCCCGGTAAGCTGCTGAATCTCTCGCAAGATTGCTAGCGCCTGAAGTGGCAAGGGGACTATGTGATCTTCACGCATTTTCATCACTGATGCCGGGTAGCAGATTATTGCAGAATCCATATCTACCCAAGCCCATTCCGTTTGCCTTAACTCTCCGGGTCTGACAAAAATGAGTGGTGCCAACTTCATGGCACATTTAACTGCAAGGGTGCCAGCGAAGCCATCAATTGAACGAATTAACGCACCAAATTTTATTGGTTCAGTGATAGCCGCTCGGTGAATGACATTCGGTGTTGGCAATGCGCCTTTGAGGTCTTGCGTGATGTCCCGCTCTGCTCTTTGTGTGCCCACTGCATAGCGAAATATCTGTCCGACGTATTGCTTGGCACGGTGCGCGGTTTCCAGTGCGCCACGGGTTTCAATTCGTTGCAGGACGGTTAGCAGATCAGAAGGTTTGATTTCATCAATTGGCCGCGCACCTAACCACGGAAATACATCGCGCCGAAGAATGAAATTGGTTTTTTCAATGGTTGAAGCAGCTTTGTTCGTACTGAATTTTTCAATCCACTCTTGTGCCACCACTTCAAAACTGTTGGCTGCTTTCCCCTGTTTGGCGGCCTTTTGCGCTTTCTTGTTCTCGCCAGGGTCTACGCCAGCAGCTAACTGCTTCCGTGCATCCTCTCGCCGATCCCGAGCATTTAACAAGCTCACGTCAGGATATACACCAACAGCCAGCGTCTTTTGTTTACCTGCAAAACGATAAGCAAGCCGCCAATACTTTGAACCGTTAGGTTGCACCAGTAAAAATAAACCACCGCCATCTGATAACTTAATTGGCTTGTCGGTTGTCTTTGCTGTTTTTACTTGTAGCGCGGTCAGTGCCATTTCCACCCCTTTGTTGGTATCAGTGTTGGTATCTGCGTTATTAATATTGCCACATACCAACAAAAGTACCAACACTTTTACAGGATTGCTTTGGATCGGATAGGACTGCTACGGACGTAAAAAAGGCCGAAAACCTTGTATTTATTGGGGTTTACGGCCTTATTTGGACTGCTTTAGATTTGTTCGTGGTGCCGCAGAGAGGAATCGAACCCCCGACCTATTCGTTACGAGTGAATTGCTCTACCAACTGAGCTACTACGGCATTTGAGTCACGCATTATAAATCAAAAGCCAGTGAATTCAAAGATCATGCACAATGAATCAAAAATGGCGCAATTAATAATTGATTTAATCAGTCCCTATTAATCAGATGATCCAACTTCAGCCATGCAAGTCCTGAGTGGAATTTTACTTGTAGTGACAATGCCATTGCATCATCTGGAATTGCCATCAACGCCTTTAATGATGGCCACGTGTACGACAAACCTTGTATAACTTGTACAATTTTATTCCGTTCGTAATTATTGTGCAGTGATGTGGGTATCAAATCCTCTCGTTTGATATAGGTCAGTACCATTTTCAACTCTTCATCGTTCCAATCTGTTTTGTTCATCATGACACAAACCCTTTAAGTCGAATCAGATAATTCCCCTTTTCAAAAACGCCAGTTCGCTGGTGCTGCTCAAACGATAAAAAGCACCTCAAGCCATTGGTCCAAAATTCATACCCATTGAAAGTCGTCTTTCATCGCTGAGGTTGGCAGTAACGGAATGCAGTATAGTTGGCGCAAAAAACACGAACATTCCAGCTTGGGGTGTGACTAGCGTGCGAGTATTGATTTTCTTATCCAGCACAACCAGGTCTCCGGAGTTTTCTGGTACATGAACATAGTACACACCTGAAAGCAATTCATCATCGTCATCATGATCATGCTCTGTTGTAACGTGTCCCGGACCCATATCATTCATCCAGAATCCGCTGCGCAAATCATGTTTGACCTGGAGAATATTCTTTGCAAGGATCTCTGCCTGCTCCATCACACTCCCAATTGCGGGAATGAGACCACGATCAAGATACAGATTCTCATAACGTCCGTTAAAAAAATGACTACGCCGCAATAAATCCTGTTCGCCCAGCTTTTGGTATGCATCCCTGATTTGCTGATTGATTAATGATGCTTCAGGCAAGAAAGCAACATGAATAATGGAATTTGCATACAGCGTAGCAGTAATCGAAGGTTCCATAAAAGATTTTCTATCTGGCATTGAGACAAGCGAACGACTTCGCTCTAAAGCTTCATTTTATGCGAACTCAGCGATTCTTGACAGCCAGTTAATTGACAATTAAACGGCTGCAGTTACCGCAACCACTAACTCCAGTCATCGCCACCAACGTCTGAATTGTCGGCCACACTAGCGTTATCTTCCCATGAAGCGCTGTCTGCAATGCCAAAATCTGAACCTCCCATATTGTCTGAAGAAGCGTTCCAGCTATCCGGTACAGGAGATGATGTACTGCCACCATTACGATTTCCATCCATAAAATGATGGACAAGGGCTTCGCCCGCTACCATGCCAGCCCCAACGGCAGCACCGGTTACAAGCCCGGAAACAATATTCGAACCTATCCCGCCACCAGCCGGCGTTGCAGGGGCAACACTTCCGCCAGGAGAAACTGTTGCATTAGGTTGCCCGATCGCACCAAACATGCCTGCTTGAAAGTTACCAACTGGGGGCACTGCATTGCGATTTGTCAACGCCCGAACTACCAGCGTAATGACAACTATCGAACCAATGCCCATCATCAGCATACCCCAAGGAAAACCGGCCCCATTTCCTGTGCTAATACCGTTAGTCAGTCGCGATTTCTGATGTACAGATGCAATCATGGACTTTAGTTCGCGTACTGCCTGTGGCTTGGCAAAGGACAACCCTGGCGACAGGCTTTCTGCGCGTGTAAGCTCGGTCTCGGCATTTTCAAAAAGACCTTGTTTTGCCAATATCTCGGCTTCAACATAATGCGCTTTACTACTGTTTGGATGTGCTTTCAGAACTGTTTCCATCATGCCCTGAGCTTCCCCCAGCCTGCCAGATTCAGCTGCCAGATAAACCTGATGAAGAGTTGGATTGCTATCAGCAAATACGGGGCCAATATTAAAAGACAGCACCCCTAACAAAAACATTCCAGGTATTAATTTCTTAATCATTTTGCAGCCTCCTGAAAAATTGAAATGACCAACTACCTTTACAACAAATTTAAACGATCCTATTTCACGTCATTACACACTTTCACTTCACTCTGTTTCTTTTTTCTCTGAAAAATAAGGGTAAGCCAAAGGAAGTAACAATAATGTAAAGAAAGTAGCCGATACAATTCCACCCACGATGACCACTGCAAACGGCCTTTGCGTTTCCGACCCAATTCCGTGAGACAACGCAGCAGGCAGCAATCCCAAACCAGCCATTAATGCTGTCATCAGGATTGGACGCAATCTTGAAACAGCCCCTTCTACTGCGCTTTCAAACGCCGATTGATTACTACGCGCGAATTCAACAATCTGCTCCACCATGATGACTCCGTTTTGCACTGAGATACCGGCAACAGCGATAAAACCCACTGCTGCAGACACAGAAAAATGCAGACCCACGGCAGCAAGACCTACAATGCCACCAATCAGGGTAAACGGCACAATTGAAAGCACCAGTATAGCTTTTCGCACGGAGCGGAATGCCCAGAATAACAAGGAAAAAATCAGGAATATCGTAATTGGAACAATGATTTCAAGACGTTTAACGGCGCGTTGCTGGTTTTCAAACTGCCCACCCCAGGTAATTTGGTAGCCAGGTGGCAAATGCACCTGCTCTGCAACTTTCTGCTGCGCCTCCGCCACAAAACTGCCCTGGTCACGTCCAAGCAGGTTCGCTTTTACTGAAGCATTTCGCTCACCTGCCTCACGACTGATGCGTGCCGCACCTTGTCGGATATCTATGTGAGCCAGATCGCTCAGCGGCACAGTTCCTGCACTGCCCGGAAGATTCACCTGCAGAGCGGCAATATCATCGATGGAATCCCGGAAATCTTTTTTCAATCGGATTGTAATATCAAACCGTCGATCGCCTTCGTAATACGCGTTTACAACATTCCCGGCCAGTGCAGTCTGGATTGCCAGATTTACATCCGATACATTAATACCCAGTCTGGCAATCTTATCTCGGTCAATCACAATATCCAATTCGCTTTGCCCGCCAATTTTGACAGCAGCGACATCGGCAGAACCCGCAATCCCCTTTAATATCGATGCGATCTGCTCGCTCTTTTGCGTAAGTACGTCCAAGTCGGGACCGAAAATTTTGACAGCAATTTCCCCCTTAACCCCAGACAGTGCTTCTTCTACGTTGTCCTCTATCACCTGCGAAAAGTTGGTTGGAACTCCCGGAATCGTACGGATTTTTGCTGACATATCTGCTATCAGGCTTTCCTTGTCTGGAAACTTCCATTGATCGCGTGGCTGCAAATTAACCATAATTTCCATGTTGTTGGGCCCTTTCGGATCAGTGCCATCATCCGGCCGCCCGACATGGGAAATAATATCACTCACCTCCGGGTAGCTTTGTAAAATTGCTCGGACCTGATGTTCAACCTGCTGCGTTTTTTGCAGTGAACTCGATGTTGGCAAAGAAATAGTCAGCCAGATGTTGCCCTCATCAAGTTTCGGTAAAAATTCGCTGCCCAGCATTGGCGCAAATGCCAAAGTGACAATAAGAAGGGTTGCCGACCCACCCATCACCCATGTTTTCATGCCCTGGGCTCGCACAAGGACGGCACGATACATTTCTTGGATATGGTGTAGCCAGGCGCTATGTTTTTCAGCCATGGGGTGACGTTTCAACGACCATGCCAACAAAGTAGGCACCAGCGTCATCGTCAGAATAATGGCACCCAGCATGGCAAAGCTGAGAGTCAGCGCAACCGGAGAGAAAATTTTTCCTTCAACACGCTGAAAGGTAAAAATCGGAATAAAGGCAACAATGATGATCGCTTTAGCAAATAGAATCGGATGACCGAGATCAACAATCGTTTGTTTCAGAGTACTTTTGCGCCAGGCATAAGTTGTATGGTTCTCTGCAGCATCATTACTTTGCAATGCCAGCCGCACCATCAATGCTTCCACCAGCACCACCGCGCTATCTATGATGATTCCGAAATCCACTGCGCCGAGCGAAATCAGATTAGCCGGAATGCCTCGCGCATCGAGCATGATGAATGCAAACAGCAGTGACAAAGGAATTACCGTTGCTACGATGAGTGCCGATCGCCAATTACCTAAAAAAACAATCAGAATTGCGATTACCAGCACCGCACCCACCAGCAGGTTTTCACCCACTGTTCGCACTGTATGATCTATTAATTTAGTGCGATCATATATTGTTTTAATGTGCACGCCCTTGGGCAACTTGGCATTGATTGTGGCGATACTTTGCTTCACATTTTCTACCACTTTTGCGGCATTGCTACCCTTACTCATCTGTACGATACCTTCAACCACACTATCGTCTTTATTGAATGCAACTACACCAGAGAGCGGCCGGTGCCCGACTGTGACTTCCGCAACATCAGACACCAGGACGGTTCTTCCATTTTTTGCACTGACAATGACACGGCCAATTTCATCCATGCTATTAAAGATACCGATTCCTCTTACAACCAGCGCTTCATCTCCGCGTTTGACCAAACCACCACCAACGTTAGCACTATTGTTGGTCAGGGCCTGACTGACTTGATCGATCGTGATACCAAAACGCTTTAACGCATAAGGGTCAATTTGAGCCTGATATTCCTTTACCGTCCCGCCGAAACTGACGACATCGGCTACGCCTGAAACAATCCTGAGATTAGGGCGAATTACCCAGTCCTGAATTGCCCGCACTTCATTGGCATCCATTCCTGCAGGATATTCCACAATATAGCGATAAATTTCACCTACAGCTGTCGTCAGTGGCGCAAGTCCTGGTTGTATACCCGGGGGCAAGGTGACGTTTTGCAGCTTTTCCAATACCTGTTGCCGGGCAAAATAATCGTCTGTACCATCAG
The DNA here is from genome assembly GCA_043759595.1 of Sulfurirhabdus sp. GTDB lineage: Bacteria > Pseudomonadota > Gammaproteobacteria > Burkholderiales > SMCO01 > Sulfurirhabdus. The sequence goes on from JAYVLG010000049.1 coordinate 6,555, forward strand.
CGAAGGTAATGGTAACAACGGATAACCCGGTAATTGAAACTGATCGCAACTGTGTCTGACTTGGCACGCCGCTCATTTCCCGTTCAATTGGAAGGGTGATGGTACGTTCCACCTCTTCCGGGGCCTGCCCGGCATATTGCGTTACAATCTGGACTTGCACATCCTGCACATCAGGAAAAGCTTCAATCGGCAGATTACCCAGTGCTCGATAGCCCAATAAAACCAGTGCACCTGTAAAGATAAGAACAAAAACACGTTGCGCAAGTACAAAGTCAACCAGCTTACTGAGCATCACCAGCCACCTCAGCATTTAATAGAAATGCACCTTCAGTCACTATGCGTTCCGCATTCGCAAGCCCCGCATCAACAAAGCTTATTTCGTGGCCTTTCATGACAACATTCACCCGCTGCTTAACAAACACGCCATCCTGTTTTTCTACGAACACATAACTATATAAACCATCAATAAAAAGGCTGGTATTGTGGACTGGTATTGCCGACTTTCCATGATCATCAGCAAGAAACGATACACGCGCAAACATTTCAGGTTTTAACTTGCGGCTTGAATTCTTAACCGAACAACGCACCTGGATACGACGTGTGCCAGGATCAAGCACCAACCCTACCCGATCCACCGTGGCGGCAAACCGTTCAGCAGGATAGGCATCGGTTTCCAGCGTGACTGCTTGTCCCGAATGAATGGCAGCAGCATTTTTCTCGGGCACATCGACCATGACCCAAAGCCTGTCAAGGTCAGTAACGACAAATAATGGGGTTGGCAAATCTGGCCTCACTTCAAGCCCCGGGTTTATCTGCTTGTCAGCTACCATGCCGGAAATTGGCGATTTAAGGCTGAATTCCCCATTTTCTTTACCCGATGCATTCAGGCTTTTCATTCGTAGACTTGCACGTTTCGTTTCTGCTTTTGCCTGTTGATAATCTGCCTCTGCCGATTCATAATCCTTGCGCGCAATGACTTCGCCATCAAACAGCGTTTTAGCGCGATCAAACGCCAGTTTTTTACGCAGCTCGTCAGCCTGTGCCTTGCGCCAGTCTGCTTCAGCAGTTGCAAAATCAGGGGAATCTATATCAGCTAGAACTGTTCCGCGTTGCACCTCATCCCCAACCTCAACATGGGAACTCAATACCCGACCAGCAATCGGCGATGCAACCCTAGCGGTTACATTTTCATCGTAAGTGATTCGCCCATTAACAGGTTCTGATACGGGAAGCTGCGCTTCAGATACTGTCGCGACTTTAATCAGGGAAAGCTGTGGCGCATTTGGCGCAAACTTTACCTCACCGGGCTGAAGGGGTGCTTGTGGAATAGGCTTTGCTTTACCGTCCTGTGCAGCGCCAACAAAATGTATTCCTGTCACAGACGCACTTAAAACCATAACAACGACGGCAACTTTAACAAGATTGAATTGCATGTTCATTAACGATTACTCTCCGAAAGTGCCACAGCGGCGTGCATTGCCGCAACTGATTTTGCAAAACTGGCACGCGCTGCCAGGGCATCAAGTTGCGTAGCGCGCAAAGTACGTCTGGCATCGAGCACATCCATCACACTCAGTGCACCATGTTTATAAGCAAACTCAGCTGCATCAGCCGATTTTTTTGCTGCAGCCAGCAGGCCTTCCTCATACTGCTTCATACGGATGAATGAAGCATGTGCATTTTGCCAGCTATTCGCCAGATCATTACGTGCCATATCCCTTGCTTTTTCCAGATTTTCTTGTGCCTGAGTCACCACCGCTTCAGCCAACTTGATTTCACCGTCAAATGAATAGCGAGCAAATATCGGCACCTGAACTGCAACACCATAACTGTTGCCGCTGCCTTGTGGATTTGAATCTGAAGGGGGAAAGTGTTCGTACTGCACACCGACTGAAACGTCCCGACTCCGTGAAGCCCGAGCAAGCTTTCGCGCCGCCAACGCTGCATCAAGACGGGCTTTTGCAGCTAACACATCAGCTCTTTGCTCAATTAACGCTACGGATGGTTCTACTTCAGTGAATTGCATTGCAGGCCAACTGTCAGTCAGGCTTATTGCAGTCGCACTGGATGTTTGCCCCAGCACCAGAGCCAGGGCCTGTTTCGCCTTGGCAATATCAGATTCCGCCTGAATTGCATCATTCTGGGCAGCCATTGCATCAACCTGCAATCGTGCAACATCGGCAAGTGCAATATCTCCCGCCTTTTGGCGCTTTTGCGCCGCAGCAACTGTACTTTCGTAAAGTGACACAGTCTGCCGCATAATCTCGCGCTTCTCACCCGCTGCCAGCAAATCAAAATAGGCTTGGCTCACATTAACGCGAAGCTGACGGTGCATATCCTCCAAGTCTTTACGCGTAGCTTCTTCAAGATCTGCAGCGTTTTCAGTTCTAAACTCTCGCTTTCCTCCTCGTTCGATCAGCTGATCAACTCTGATTATGCTATCAACTGTCTTGTTGCGAAGATTACCTGCACCTATCCCTGCCGCTGGATTGATGTTAAATGTTTGCATCGTTAGCAGTGGATTGGGGGCTGCTGAGGCAATTGTTTTTGCTGCCCCTGCACTTGTAACTGAAGATATAGACAAACGTAGATCATGGTTGTATTCCTCTGCGATTGTAATCGCTTGCTCCAGACTTAGCTTCTGAACTGCAACCATCTGATCTGCATTTGAAAGTTTTGAATTCAACAATGTGAAAAATGCAAAAAACACACAAAAAATACGAAATAACATAGTTCTTCCATCTTCGAACTTAAAGAAAATTTCTTGTCAGTAGGGTACAAAAAAGTATTCAATGCTTTGCCGGCAAAAAGAGAGGGATAAAAATATCCAGATCATTTTATGCTCCACGTTAAATTGAAACTGCATAACCTCAGCGCAAATCAGCTGATTAAAACCCGATTCATCCTTCAATGAGGTTGGGATACGATTCGAGATACTACAGCCCGACCCTGTCACTAACATGACACAAAGCTGACAAAACTCTGACAGACCATCTTTTAAAGAAAAATGCCTTATACTTTGCGAAATGCTCTTTTGGGCAATTGGACCGCAGTATCATTTCAACCTCACATTGATCCTCTTTTTCAGGGTTAACATTGCATGCATGTTCTATTAGTAGAAGACGACTCCGTTCTGGCAGACGGGATTTCGCGTATATTGAAATCCCACGGCATGGCAGTGGATGTGGTAAATAATGGCAGTGAAGCGGATTCCATCTTGCAGCGCACTGAAGTAGCGATTATGGTTCTGGATATTGGCTTGCCAGGCATTGACGGCTTTGAAGTAGTGAGACGTTTACGCGCTCGGGGAAGTCAGCTCCCTGTTCTATTACTGACAGCAAGAGATGCTATTCAAGACCGGGTTCATGGACTTGAACTGGGCGCGGACGACTATCTGGTTAAGCCTTTTGCAACGCCCGAACTTGTAGCACGAATAAAGGCGCTTGTCAGAAGGAGCGCCCCTAAACCAGCCGAACTGCACATTGGCGGGCTTTCGATGGATACATTTTCCAAACGCGCCAGAATCAACGACCACCCAATCGAATTATCCGTCAGGGAATGGGCCGTTCTGGAATATCTGATGCAGCACGCATCCAGAGTTGTCTCCAAACAACAAATTATCGATGCAATCCTGCCGTGGGGAGATGAACTGACTTTAAATGCCGTTGAAGTCTATATTTCCCGAATCCGCTCGAAAATTTCAGGGGCGAACATAGAGATACGTACAATCCGCGGCTTCGGCTATATGCTTGAAAAGGTTAGCGCATAATGTTCAGCATACGGGTTAATTTGCTGAAATGGTTGATCGCACCGCTTTTAGTCATTAATTTAATCGGCGCCGGGTTGGCATACTGGCTTGCATGGGTTCCTGCACAAATTGCCTTCGATCAAAGCCTTGCAGATACAGCATGGGCGCTAATCCCTCAATTACACCGAGATAAAGGCAGTATTTCCATTGATTTACCAAGGCAAGCTGAGCAAATTTTGCGGGTAGATTACTTTGATGCCATTTATTTTACCGTTCGAAATTCAAAAGGTGAGAAAATCGCTGGAGACAATGACTTTCCCTCTATCCACCAGCCAGAAAACCTGAACAATCCAGAAACCTATGATGGATCAATGCGAGGAGAACCTATCCGCATTATTGCACTGAAAACCTTGGTCGATTCAGAACCCGTTTACATTGGTGTAGCGGAAACATTGAGAAAGCGAAACCACATACGGTCTGTCATTTTTGTTGCATTGCTGCTGCTGGAAGGCCTCATCACACTTGTATCATTTGCAGTCGTATGGATAGCGGTCACAAAAGGATTACTGCCTCTAAAAAAACTGCAAACCGATTTAAATGTGCGTAGCCATAACGATCTTTCCTCACTCACTGCAGAGAATATTCCTCTGGAACTGCATCCAGTAGTGAACGCGATCAATAACTTGCTCAATAAAGTGCATATTGGCGTCTCCGGGCAGCAAAATTTCCTCGCCAATGTCACCCATCAGCTCAGAACACCGCTGGCTGGATTAAAAATGCAGCTGGAATGGTTGCAGCAGCGATATGCTTCTGACCAGGAAACAGCTCACTCAGCTGAATTAATGATGTCCTCTACTGACAGAATGATTCGGCAAACGAATCAATTATTAGCGCTTGCACGAGCCGAGCCAACCCAGTTTGAACAAACACGCCTTAAACTGACACCACTGGATACGCTGGTAGAAGAATCCATTCAACACTTCGTGGAAGAAGCTGATAAGAAAAAAATTGATCTTGGTTTCAATTTACACCTCACACAAGTCATGGGCGACGATTTTCTGCTGCGGGATATGATTGATAATATCATCGACAATGCCATTCGTTATACACCTGTAAAAGGCACAATCACCGTAAGCTGCATTCAAACTGCAACCGAAAGCATTTTTTCTGTTGAAGACACGGGCCCTGGCATCCCTGAATCTGAAAGAGAATTAATTTTTAATCGCTTTTACCGCCTGGACGACAGTGTTGCAGGAAGTGGTCTGGGACTGGCTATCGTAAGAGATATAGCCAAAGATCATGGTGCAACAGTTTCAATCACTGCTGGTTCACATGACAAAGGATCTGTTTTTTCTGTGCATTTTCCACTTTGAGAGCGGACTAACCCACAACCATCAAGCTAATCCACGCATATTCTGCCAGACGACATGAGCAGCCTGACTAAAACAGGCAACAGAAACCTCGCCATTCAAATAATTTTCAAGTACTGTCAACTAAAGCCATAACCCAACGTTATTAGAACTATTACGCCAAACGTAATTATTTGAATCCAGGATTCAGATATTTTTTGGTCCACTTGAAAGGAATATAAAATGAACAAATTATTATCCGCTATTATTGCTGCAGCCTTTGCCGCAGTTACCTTCTCCGCTGTTGCTGCTGACGCAGCAGGCCCTGCAGCTACTCCTGCAGCTGCCACTGCTGAAGCACCGAAAGCTGAAGTTGCAAAACCAGCAAAAAAACATGCCAAGAAGCACAAAAAAGCTCACAAAGCTAAGAAAGCCCATAAAGCCAAAGCTGCCGCTCCTGCTGCAATGTAACTTTATACAATAAAACAGGCGAGGAAACACCCTGCCTGTTTTGTTGTCACTAAACACACCTTACTAAAGCGTGCTGTCGCAGCCGGACTCAAACAATCTCAACACGCATAATATGATATTTTCTTAGAGCCCATAGTTTGATTTCGCTGAATACATGCAAATCATACCTCAGGCGGTTTCCTGAATCCCGTCACCCATCCTGCAGCCCACCCAATCACATACAGCCAGAACATTGTGCCTATCCAAATCAGTAACCATTTCACTAAAGTTTTGATCCTCAAATTGGCTACGAATCGATCATAATCCTCTGGGATTTTGACATTTGTCTGTTCGCTAAATATAAACGCCTGTAATGCGTAACATTTTTCACCCATTTCCGGATATTTCTCTGGAAAAAACCCAACCGGTAATTCTGTCCATCCCTTGCATGCAGGAGACACCATATCAGCAACAATCTGGGGATTTTTTGCTGGCCAGGCAGAAGCAGCCAGCGTAAGCGCCATAATAATAAAAAGCACCACCAAAATGACTAACCATAGTCGTTGCCAGACATTCAGTGAAAATTTCATTCAGTCCTCTCAAGAGCAAACAATTCCTAAACAAGCCAGGTTACTATTTCATTCAGAATCTGGAACCAATCGCAACACGCCACATATTATCTGATGTGAAATTCACTATGGGGTCATAGGCAACATGCACAAAAAATTTCGGCCAGTCATAAGCCACAGATAGACCCCAGCGATCAAGCAAAACGTCGTCTACAATCCCTTTTTTGTAGAGCACATCAAAAGTCAAACGTTCACCGCCAGGCCGTGGCGTCCGATACAGCATATGCAGATGTCGCTGATCTGGGTTTTGTCGGTTATCCCGCACCCACATCAATGAAAAAGATTCACCATTTTCATAACGAATACCCGAAGACAAAGTATAGGAATCATTCGGATCGAAGTTTAAATTCCAATAGGGACGCAAATTGGTCCTGCCAATACCTGCACCTACAAACCAGGATTGCCCGGTTTCCACTGATGCACTCAATGCTGCGAATCCCTGGGAGGCAATTTGAAGTGAAGGCGAGAACCGTACATTTTCAAAGTCAAATGTCCGGTCCCATCCGGCGCGCCCCTGGTGTTCATCTCTGTCCTTTGACTCGTAATACCCTATCCAGATATTGCCCAGTGTTGAGGTTTGCCGCAAATTTATATCAATCGCATTCGCGCCACTAGAAAACTTATAAGATCCCACTGTGAATTTGTAAGACAGGGCATCTTCTTTTACTGAGTCAACCGATGGGATGGCGTTATCTGCAGAAAAAGCTGCCGGCAAAGATAAAACCAACAAGGGAAGCAATATATAAACGGGTTTAACAATCACCATTATGACTACTCTGAATTTAAAAAATGTAACGCTTTCATCATATCGAGATTGCCCCCGCAAGTATATTGATACTAAGCGCCAAAATAGCCATATTAAACCCGAATGAAAACAGACTATGCACCAAAGTTATTCGACGCATTCGCCTGGATGAAATGACCACATCGGAAACTTGTGACGTCATACCGACAACAAATGCATAATACGCAAAATCAAGATAATCAGGTTGACGATCACCCGGAAATATTAATTCGCTTTCGGTATTCCCATGTTGTTTATTCCGGTAATAGAGATGTGCATAATGAAATGCAAAACGGGTATGAATAACCATCCACGAAAAGATCAGCGCAAGAAAAGAAATGACAAAATGAAATATTTTCGGCCAGAAGGTCAATCCCTTAGTGTTACCCAGCATAAAAGCAATTGCAGCAACCCCGGCGCAAGCCGCGACTACCACAAGCACCAATACTGTTGCACCACTTTGATCCTGAAGTTTAATGCTATTATGCGTTTCTTGTGAATCAGATTCAGCCATCACCGCGAACGCGCAACCAAGATAGCTAAATGTTCCCAAATTCCACGCCAATATAAGTCGCGTTTCTCGTAAAATCCAATCTGGCAATACAAAGTAAATCAAAACCGCTACCCCTGCTGAAAATATCAGCCTGCTCTTTGCATTCAGTTTAATCATCCAGCGAAATGCATACTTTGCACTCATCCATAACCCCCAATTATTGAGTATCAGACAATTTTTTATATTGCATCAGCGAATAACATTTTTTTCCGAAACTATGGAATCATAATCCATATTTGCAAAATCAATCACACTCTAATTTTTTACACCTGCAAGTATTTAACCAAAACCTTCGAATTCACAGAATCCGCAATAAAAAAAGCAACCGGTTAAGGTTGCTTTCAATGCTTCAGTCCCGCTTGCAGCAGGTAAAATACTAGGTATTAGTCATCTTCACGTTCATCATTTTCGTATTCGTGATGCGCTTCTGTTTTTTTTACCTTGATCGCAGGCAATCCACCGATATAACCTACAACTCCGCGCTGATCAATTCCCGCTCTGAATGCATCAAATGCAGGTATTTTGCTCTTATACCCAGAAAGATCATCAGCCGCACCCGGGTGCTGAATGTTGGACATGATGTATGCAAAACCATTCATATCATCTACAGCCTGCAGACCTGTCCACTCTGCACCTGCTCGGTTGGTTGCAATGCGAACAGATTTTTTGGTGTCTACATTGTATGCCCACAGGAAGTTGTTCAGATGGTTACCACTATCCTCTCCAACAAACAAAGTGCGCATAGCTTCAGAGTATTTCAGGTTATCAGGATTAGCCATCTTGTCCGTGTCACATTTGTCATAGGTTCCATAAGCCGTTTGTGTAGCAGGCTTCTGCGCACCCATAAGCAGTGCATTCATATCAGTTGCAACCCAGTGGCTGTTGATAGGATTACCTGATGTATCCTGCTGCCCACCTTTCAGATTCGATTCATAAACAATACCGCAAGCCAGATCTTTTGGATCACTGTCCAGATGAATGTCATCAGCCGGATGATCTGCATTCTGCCCTGCAAGCATGCTATTTTGAACATATGACATAGCAACATACAGTTTCTTGTCAGCATTGTTCGATGTTTCACCTTCCATCTTTGTGAACTCCGTTGTTGCACCCATATAGGCAGCGTAACGACGTGTCTCAAGAAAAGCGGCTGCTTTATCCATACCTGGTTTTACTTTCAAGTACTCCAGAGCGGTTTTTCCACCTGTACCAGTGTAAGCGAAGACAGGCTTGTAATCTGCATACGCAGCAGGGTTTGCCTGGTATTCAGCTTTACTGGCGATATCGAAAATATCAGAAAATTGAATGCCGCCAGCGACAATTGCGTTGATTTCGCTATCAGAAGCATGCCCCAGCTTAATCCATTGAACCCCAAACTGACCGCCGTTGCTACCATCGTTTTGCTGCAGCTTCGCAGCATAAATTGTACCTTTGCTCAAGTCTTTTGCTTTATCAGCAACAAACATGGTGAGCACAACATCTCTGCCATCATCCCCTTTATAAGCGGTTCTACCATCAGGCATCACATGGGCCAGCTCATTAGCCAGTCGGCCCATGGCATAATGTTTAACCACCTCAGTGTTACCTTTCTTACTCACTGTCACTTCCGTGATCATGCCGTATTTGTATGGATTAGCACCGTTAGGTGGCAGTTGTGCAGGCGCTCCCAGAAACAGATTCATCGCCGTAAGGGGCTTGCTTTGAAAGGTTCTGGCATCCGGTTCATATTCTTCACCGCCAATATGGGTGTTCCACGGTGTCAATTCACCAGCACAAGGAATCCATAATCCATCCACACCACTCATGTCCACGTTTTTCAAATCAAATGCTCTCAACATTCCATTTCGATGGTTCTGTTTGATTGAAGCCAGGTTCATAACCATAGGCAACGCACCGTACATGCTGACCATTGGTTTGCTCGGATCAACGTTTGGTGCTTCGGTATCATATTCAAGGTGGGTTACCAGAAAAATATTGTCGCCTTGCTTCATCAGCGAATTAGCATCCGGGCTATGCGCATAGAACGGACCTTGCGCAGTTGTGCCGGCTTCATCTATCTGAGCTGTTTGAAGAATATTGCCATTTTTATCGACTATTGTACCGGCCTTCCAATTGCCAATTTTGTCGCCGGAACTATAAAGCGCATTGTAACTTAAAGGAAATGTCGCTTTTTTTCCATTAGCATAGGTCACAATAGCACTGGATTCGGTGTAAGCTTTCTGCAATTGTTCGGTTGTAACCGGTGCTTTTGTTTCGGTGAATTCCACACTCACAACCGGCATATCTGCCATGCCAAAAGGCGCATATAAAGTCGATAAGACAGCACTTACGAGCAACTTCCGCTTCATCATCATTTGATTTCTCCTGAAAATACATACAAGAATGAAGCTATGATCTGTAGCTTCACACGTGAAAAAAATGGGGTTTATATGAATCCAGGGAAATTCTAATAATATAAGATGTATATTTCATGAACACCACATGACAGTTATGTTGCAACGCTCGTGGTTTAATCAGATATGAATGCGCTTTCCAGATACAAACCAACCATTTTTTTACATAGTTGACCACTACGCTCGCTACAAATATTCTGCTTGTAATTCGCATTCCATCTCCTATGCTGAATGAGTGAAGTATCGTTAGAATGCGTTGAATCCAAATGCAGTCTTTTTAATGGTTGAATCTATTCAACATAACACCGCATTTATTATTGTTATGCAGCAACCAAACTTGGAATAAAAATGGCAAAAAAAAGCATAATCCTCTGTTTTGATGGAACCTGGAATACGCCGGAACATACACCATCTCCCGCCGAAGACGACTCTACGAATGTCTTTCGGTTTTATGAACGAGTGAGTGACACGAGTGATGGGGGCCAAACCCAGCTCAAGTGGTACAACAAGGGTGTTGGCACCGAATGGCTAAATCGGTTTCGTGGTGGCGCGTTTGGTTTGAATCTCGACAAACATATTTTAGATGGCTACCGATTCCTCATCAAAAACTATAATGTAGATGATGATATTTACCTGATAGGTTTCAGCAGGGGGGCCTACACTGCGAGAAGTCTTGCAGGTCTCATCAGAAATAGCGGATTACTGAAGATGCTGGATGACGACCTGATTGACAGAGCTTATGGGATTTATAGATCAAAAGAGCACGTTGATTCGGAACATGCTACTGCGTTCAGAAAAGCAAATGCCAGGGAGATTTCAATTAAGTTTGTTGGTGTATGGGACACAGTCGGAGCGTTGGGAATACCACTGAAACCATTTGCCGAGTTTAACGCTGAGCAATATGGATTTCACGACACTAAATTAAGCTCAATGATTCAAAATGCTTTCCATGCAGTTGCCGTCGATGAGCACCGAGATCCCTATAAACCCGCGCTTTGGCAAGCACAGGATCAAATGGATAAGGAAAAAGGGCGAAAACTTGAACAAGTCTGGTTTAGTGGTGCCCATGCAGACGTCGGTGGAGGCTACACAGGCAATCATCCTATTGCCGACTTATCTTTAAGATGGATGCAAAAGGTCGCGTCAGATTGCGGATTAGGAGTTGAAATAATTCCCCCACCTATTGAGAATATTTTATTGACCTCAGATATTCATGATTCATTCAAAGAATTTTGTGGGGGGTTCTTTGCATTTTTTACATCTCGTTACTTCCGCCCACTCGGAAAACCAGATGATGGGCCTCAGCATCTGGATATTTCGGTGCGTAAAAAAATCACCAGCAGAAACGATTATCGACCAAAAAATGAAGGGCTTATCGAAGCCCAGGAAACTGATTACCCATGGTAGGTCTGTATTGAATTTTAACCTTGCAATCATGACGACCCTAGCTAGCAGAGGCTCATTCATTTGCATTGATATTTTACTATTTTGATTTGGGTGTATCCCTTTGTTATTTTACCATCAAGAATCACAATAAAAGCAGACCGGGCAACCCTGGCAAGGTGTCCGAATCGTTTCAAGTTGCTAGCCCTTTGTTAACGAGGATTTTGGGATAAAGAGATTCCAAATCAAAAACTCAAATTAAGGCTTTTCTGGAGGCAATGCCTCTGGTGGGGCCTGCTCTACTTTGTCTGCCGATGGTGCTGCTGGTGCTGGTGCCTCTTCTTTCTTGTCACAACCTGATGTTGATGCAAAAACTGAGACTGCTACCAAAATACAAATCCATTTAATCATGTTCAATCCTTTGGGAAGTTAAATTATAAAAACTCGACATATGCCATCCAGATTCTTTATTACCATGAACTTTGCTCTCATTTCGAATATAACTGCTTACACGGATAGCACTCACTTCAGAATTAATCGCAAATTCAAAATCCATATTTTCGGTTTCTCCTGGTTCAACATCAAGTGGTGACTTATAGAGACTTTCTCGCATCGCAATCATCGGCCAGACAAATCGATCTTCCTGTCTGACGGTCTTTTGAATTGCTAGATCAACCTGATCTTTTGCACAGACTGCATGATTTCCAGGGCATAGAATAGGCAAAATTTGTTGAATTCTCTCGATTGACTTAACTATTTCCATTTTGAAAGTACCGCTATTTGTAGCTTTTAATGTCACACGTAACAGGTTTATATCAGGCGATAATGGAATATGGGAAGTGGTTTGTTCTATATTACCGTGTGGAAAATGCTTCCTTTCATTTATAAAATTATCATATGTCCACCATGCACCAACCAGAATCGCCAAAATTCCAATAAGCGACTGAGTGGTTTGAACTTTATCCTTGATATCCATAGGAAAGAAATCTAAAAATTATTCATATGTAAAGACAGTAGTGGCCTGACATTTAATTAAATAGATTCAGTTGGTTAGTATCTTGTAATGTATTCATTTGTGGCTCCATATTCTTAAGTAATTAATCGATCAACGTTTTCTCGAAAAGAGTGAGGCTTAAAATTTGTAGGATTGTGTATAGCGAAGCCTCAGTATTGAGGCGCTTTTTCACGATGGCGACCAAGACGTAAACCGTGATGGCGATCCATATTTGTGTCTTGACTGCGTTCTCGGTGGTACCGTAGAACTTCTTGATTCGAAGATGCTGTTTGATCCACTTGAAGAATAGTTCGACCTGCCAGCGGCAACCATAAAGCTGAGTGATGGTCAGTGCAGGCAAGTCGAAGTTGTTGGTCAGAAAGACCAGATCCTTGTCGTGTTCGGCATCGTAGAACTTGATGCGTCGCAGGTGCTGCGGGTA
>JAYVLG010000050.1:0-9357 GCA_043759595.1 Sulfurirhabdus sp.
AAAAAGGGCGAAAGTGGCGGAATTGGTAGACGCACTGGATTTAGGTTCCAGCGCCTCGCGGCGTGAGAGTTCGAGTCTCTCCTTTCGCACCACGGGTTCAGTTCAAATAGTTTCAGCAAGCCTCGTTCAAACCGCTGTAACTCAATAAAATCAAGTGTTCTATGCTAATTATAGTGCCGGATAGCTTCATTTGATGTCTTGATAGTCCTGCTTTGATGGTAGCAATGTTGGCAACAAACATTGTTACCAAATATGCCAAAGGTCATACCACTCATTACCAGCACTCAAATCAAGAACGCCCGCCGATCAGTTAAACACGCCGGTAATGAAAAATCATGGCATACCCGTTTGATTGGGTTTTTTCTATCGTTCGCCATAGCCAGCAGCAATAAAATGGGTCGACGAAGGCTTTTGTTTGCAGACTATGGATTCTTACGCTCCTATGCCTGAGTTTTTCTGGTCAGGAATCCTGACAAAAATAACGCCAGCAGAGTGTATGTCAAAAACAGGTAATACCCCGGCTGAAGGGTAGTGCCATTTGTAGTCAGGATCACCAGCTCCTGACCTGCTTTGCTCAATTTACCGAATTGGCTGGTAATAATTCCATTAAATCCGATATAGGCCATAAATATGGCAACCACCATGACATCGGCCATGGACCATTTCCCGGAGTCCAAGACAAAAAACTTGATCACCGGGTTCTTTCTGGCATTGCGATAATTGTAATAATATCCCAGTGACGAGGTTATCTTTAACAGGGGGAATAATATACTGAAAGTAATAAGCAATATCCCGACCAATTTCATCAGAATATCCTTATGAGTAATCATGATCCAGAATACATCCAGAATACATCCAGAATACTTTTGCTTTGGAAAAACAAGATCTGGTTTTCAAATTGGATGAGATGCCCCATCAATTCAAAACTCATCAGTGATATTTTTGCTTCCATATCGATCGTCGGTGTAGTTACGCCAGCGATCAAAAGTATGATGAGACTTATAACGAGAAGTATATAGCGGGTTGGGGACATGGAGGAATTGCTAAAACCAGACCAGGCAAAAAGGATAACTGACAGAAAGATCAACAGGAAAACTTCCTTAAAAAGAAGCTCCTCCATCGTTAAAATTTCACTATTGACCTTGGCCCTCGCAGTTTCGATATCCTGGGAATTAGTCCTAAGAAGGATACGGTTCAATTGAGACATATTCTGTGCATCAAAGGTTTTATTGGAATATTTCGCAAGTTGCTTGTTCAGTATGGCCTTTATCTCTCGTTTTGTTTTCGACTTTGTCAGCTCATTAATGAGGGCATCCGCATATTCAGGAATGCCTTTTTTAATTGCATCCATATTGATAAACATGTTTATAAAGGATTGTGTGGCCCACCCACCCGCGGAGCCTGCGTTGTCCTCCCTGACTTTTTTATCGATTTTATCAATAAGTGTATTTAGCAGAACTTCGATATGTTTTTTTTAGTGCACGCTCATTCTTTTTTGATAAATACAGCTTGTTGATCTCCTCGGCAAGAATTACGGTAATTTGCAGCTTCCATTCTTCGATACTGAGAAGGCCGTATTTGATATGGTTGAGTTCAGCATAATCGTTTTTGTTATTCTGGTTGGCAATTGAATTTGAAATAATTTGCTGGCATAAAATAGCCGAAATAATGATGATTATTATGGGCAAGATCAAATTGAGCTGTTTCATTGTAGGGGCCTTAACGTAGTAAGTAAGCAGGAAGGAAGTTTCGGGCTTATTTAATTATCCATAACATTGTTTAATTTATGTCCTTGCCGCTCTCATCTTCTTCAGCAGGGTGAACTCGATGACGACAGTGCTGAAGTAACCTGGCTTTTCCGGACAGTTTGATTTGGAATACCACAGCCCGGCTTTTCAAATTCAACTGGACTAACATACCCCAGCGGTTGATGAATTCGTTGCAGATTATAGGGCAGTTCTATGTGGCTGACGATGCTGGTCAATAATTCGTACTTCACGGCAGTTCTCGCGCAAAGTACGCTGCGGTGGCCTTTTTTAATATGTCGCGCTCATCAGTCCGGTGCACCCGTTAATTCAGGGGAGCTGTAATCCGCAACTGATACCTGCCCTCGATGTTAGTTTGACATTAGAACGATCGTTCTATAAGCTGTGCTCATGGAAAATCGCACCGCAAACTTCCCCCAAGCCAACAACTCGGCCAGGCTTATTCGGAAGCCCGGCTTGGGTCATGCCATCCAGTCAGCATTGGCAGGGCAGATTCTGCTGCCCTGCAAAATGTCACCGATACAGCTTACCCCGTTGTACAGTCACAGCATCTCGGCGGGTTTTCCGTCACCCGCTGATGACTACATCGAAGACCGGCTCGATCTGAACGAGCTGTTGGTGAATAACAAGTCAGCCACTTTTTTTCTGCGGGTGAAGGGTGACTCGATGATAAACGCCGGCATCCATCATGGCGACATCATTGTGGTCGGTCGTTCAGTGCAGCCCACGCATCGCTCCATCGTAGTGGCAGTGGTGGATGGCGAGCTTACCGTCAAACGCCTGATCACCCGCAGCGGTGTCGCAGAGCTGCATGCCGAAAATGCCAGATACGCGCCGATATGTTTGCAGGAAGGGCAGGAGTTAACCATCTGGGGCGTGGTAACCAGCTCGGTGCATCAGGTGAAATAATGGCTACCATTGCATTAGTGGATGTGAATAATTTCTACGTCAGCGCGGAGCGCGTGTTCAACCCCAGGCTGGAGGGGCGATGCGTGGTTGTATTATCCAACAATGATGGCTGCGTGGTGGCGCGCAGCGGCGAGGTCAAGGCACTCGGCATTGCTATGGGTGGCCCCTGGTTTAAGCTCAAAGACCTCGCGCGTAAACACGACATTATTGCACTGTCGTCGAATTACGCCCTGTATGCCGATATGTCCAATCGCGTGATGTCTGTGCTGAGCGAATTCAGCGCACGGCAGGAGATTTACAGCATCGATGAATGTTTTCTGGATTTGAGCGGCCATGATGGTAATTTCACCCAGTATGGGCAGCAGATGCGACAGCGTATTCAGCAATGGCTGGGCTTGCCGGTATGCGTGGGCTTTGCACCGACCAAGACGCTGGCCAAACTGGCCAACCATGTCGCCAAAAAGCGCGCTGAATATAGAGGCGTGTGCGATTTAAGCGCGATGCCGGCAGAACAGTTAGATGCCATCCTCTCCAGCATTGCAGTGGGCGAAGTATGGGGCGTAGGGCGGAAATTAAACGAGCAGTTGCAGCAGGGCGGAATAAATACGGTCAAGCAACTGCGTGATTTCGACATTTACCGCATACGCAACCGTTTCGGCGTGGTGATGGAAAGAACCGTGCGCGAACTGCGCGGGGTGGCCTGTCTGGAGATAGTGGACATTGCACCACCCAGGCAACAGATCATCAGCTCGCGCAGCTTCGGGCAAAGCGTAACAGCGCTTAGCGAACTGCAGGAAGCCGTCAGCGTCTATATGTCCATAGCGGCGGAAAAACTGCGCGAACAAGGCTCTGTCGCCGCAACGGCCCATGTTTATATCCATACCAATGAGCATAAGCACGAAGAGCCGCAATACAGCCGCGGCATCACCATCGCCCTCGCACGCCCCACCGACGACACCATGCAGCTGGTTGCAGCCATCAAGGCTGGCCTGCGCAGAATTTATCGGCCCGGCTACCGTTATAAAAAAGCGGGTGTGATTCTTTCTGAAATCACCCCTGCTGGCATCACTCAGGCACAGCTGTTTGCAGGCACCCTCGAATCGGAAAAATCAGTAAAGCTGATGGCCGCGATGGATGCCATTAATTTGCGCATGGGCAAAGGCGCAATCAAACTGGCCAGCGACGGGGTAGAGCAGTCGTGGCGTATGAACAGGGGGAACATGAGCCCGGCTTATACGAGTAACTGGGATGAGTTACCTGTTGTTATATAAGGGTATTTAAATAACCGATCTCGCTTAAAAGGAACTAATTTGGATTGAATGTGACCAATTCGGTGGTTGGTGCCTGGTAGTGGTGCCGATGCTAAGGATGCTATATAATGCTCGGTTAATATTGTTATTCTTGTTGTTACCCATTAATCAAGGTGTCGTTCCATGAATTTACTTAAGCAGATATTCCATTTCGGTGAACAGGTTGAAGGTTACCCAGTAGCTGTCATCAATGAACGTGAAGCTCGTGCCGCGGCAGGCCTGATGTTTTTGCTTGGATTTTATAGCTTTATGAAAGGCTACCTCACTGCGGATTACAGTGTTGAACGTCTGATGATCATCGCGTTTGTCATTGAACTGGGTATTCGTGTATTGATTAACCCCAAATACGCGCCTTTTATGGTCGTTGCGCGCCTGATTGTGCGCAATCAAAAAGTTGAATATGTAGGCGCGCCGCAAAAACGGGTCGCCTGGTCGTTGGGTCTGGCGCTGGGTTTGTTCATGTACTGGCTGGTGATGAAAGAAGCCAACATGGGTATGATGAACTTTGCGGGGTGTGTTGCCTGTGTGGTTTTGTTGTATTTTGAAGCAGCGTTTGGTATCTGTTTGGGCTGTTCGTTATACAATGTGTTTAGCCGTAAAAAGGCCCAGCTTTGTCCAGGCGGGGTGTGTGAAATTAAAAAAATTGAAAAGATCCAGAAAGTTAATCCGCTGCAATGGGTTAGCGTGGTCGCGTTTGTCGCCTTTATGGCAGCGATCCCGATCTACAACCTGCTCAATCTCCAGGACCCGAACATTGTTACCTTTGAGAATTTTGACACCTTTGAGTGGAAGGATTAAGCCGTTTTACTTGTAGCTACTCAGGCTCGGTCTGCGTCGCTGGAGGTCGTATTAAAAAACAGGCTATCCAGCCTGCTTCTGCAATCCCGCCAATACTGGTAATATCTCTGTAAACAGAGGACGCGCTGTACTATTGTCCTGTATGCAATTCACTTGCAAGGCCATCAGCGTTTTCAGCGTATCTTGCGCTTCGCTGGCTACCTCACATCGTTCAAGCAACTCTTCCAGCAAACATCCAAAGGCACGTACTTCAATGCGTTGAAGAGCAAGTGCGTGTGGCTGATTTTGAGGTGACAAGAAGGAAGCCGCGCCAAAATCGCCGAGTAAACAATCGCCTTCTCCATTGTGTAAAATATTATGTGCATATAAATCTCCATGCATAATTCCCTGCGCATGAAGGTGCCGGGCGGCAGAGGCGATGCCATGCGCGATGCGCAGGACTGTGTTGAGCGTAAATCTGGTTTCGGCGGCGTAGATGTCACGGGTGCACGAGTCCAGGCTGGGTGGCTTTGCCAGATTGCGGAAACTGGGGTTGACCAGCGACATGATCAACCCTTTGCTGTCAGTGGGATGGTCGTTTATTTTTCCGTGCACCGCAATTAAATTGGGATGCGCGCCGGCGCTGATGCATGCGGCTTTTTCGCTGTGCGGCAGACCATCGCTGGTCAGCGCGCCTTTGAATAGTTTGACGGCGACATCTATTTTTCTTTGTGGGGTGCGCTGCCACTTGGCTTGATGAATGACACCCGATGCACCTTCTCCCAGCTTGTGTTGCAAATCCAGGTGATGCCAATGGATGCTCGCTATGGGATTTTGTGCCAGCGCACTGCTCTCAACGATTTCGCAATACGGATTGCCAGCATAAGCCAGCCATGAAAGCCGTGGCAGGGCAAACAACCATTCCGGCAATACCGTAAAACGGTTGGCGGCAATGCGCAGTAATTCCAGT
Source organism: Sulfurirhabdus sp. (assembly GCA_043759595.1). GTDB lineage: Bacteria > Pseudomonadota > Gammaproteobacteria > Burkholderiales > SMCO01 > Sulfurirhabdus. Next base: position 5,733 of record JAYVLG010000050.1, read on the forward strand.
TGCGTACACGCTGCCAGCTCCTCCGGCAATGCCTGCAACTGGTTGCCCGCCAGCATCAGTTTTTGCAACTGCGTGCACCGGCCAAGCTCGGCGGGAAGCTCGCTGATTCGATTATCCGTGAGGATCAGCCAGCGCAGTGACTTGCCTAGCGCAGCAGCAGGCACACTGCGAATTTTATTTGCCTTGAAGCCCACCATGCTGAGCTGCGGACATTGACCTAGTACTTCGGGCAAGCGGGTGAATTGGTTGTCGGAGCAAAACAGGATGCGCAGCTTGTGCAGCCGCGAAAAATCATCGGGCAGGGAGAATAAATCGTTGCCGGAGAGATCGAGAATTTCCAGTGAATCTGCAAGATCGAAAATCTCAACAGGGAATTCCTTCAGTCCACATGATAAATTTAATCGCTTGTTGCCCGCCAGTCTGGCGGCGGTTATTTGTGCTGCTATGTTCATTGCGTATACCGAGTCACTGATTTTTATCTGTCGAAGTACAGCCAATATTCAATGGGTAATCTATTCTGCTTCAAGCGGGAGGCTGTGAGCAACAACAAGAAGCTCGACGAATATTATTTTTTCTGGAATGGTGCGATCAGTTTTCGGATCAGGTTGTAATCCTGATCTTTCGCAGTTTCGAAGCCATCATAACCGGGATCAAGCACACTCAAAATTTCCTTGTTTTCTGGGGTGTCAGGCTTAAGTTCAAGCAACGCATTCTTTATTTTCTTGCTTGTTTTGGCCGGCAACTTACTGCTCACGGCAAACAGGTAAGACGCAAGCGGTGGTGAGGTATACAGGACACGCAACCCCTGTAGCTCGAATTTTTCCATAACCGAGTCCTTCAGAATGCCCGCATTGAAATCTTTGTTCAGCACCGCTTTGGCAATATTGTCATAGTGATTGAGGTAGGCATAACTGGAAAATTCCTACAGCTTGACTCCACTATTTACGACGACAGCCGGCTGCAGCAGCGCATTTTTATCGCCAAAGGCGAACTTTTTACCCGTTGTTTTGATCGCACTGTCTTACTTAACCACTATCATCAGATTAAAAGTACTTTTTCCCCGCGTGAGCGGACTCACCAAAGGGATCACCATATTTTTCGTGCGCCTCGATATAGGCAACCGGCGTCAAATAAGCAATCTGGGTAGAACCTGCACCCATATCATCGACTGCGGAAGCGAGATTGGGTGAAGCGCGAAAAGTGATATTCAGGCCAGTCTTAAGACTGATATATTCGCTTAGCGGTGTCAGACGCCTGATCATTTCTGCAGGTACATCCATCGCAACCGAGCCCATCTCCACCGATACCGGATGAGATTTTTCCTTGGCGTAGACTGTTGGAACAACCATCAGGCCTGGCAATGCGAGAAGACATAAGAACACTGCACGATACGTAAAAAATGCTGACATGATATTCGCCTTTTTGAGTTTACTCGCGTTAGGCTGGCTCGACGGAATCAGACTGTCAAAACTAAATTCAGCTGTACTGCGCGGCCTGATCGCGACCGTTATGCTTTGCATGGTAAAGTGCGTGGTCAGCATTGCCATACAACGCTTCCACGCTATGCACATCGGCAGTAACCTGCGCGATGCCAATGCTCAACGTGACGCGTATGCTGTTGCTGTCAACAACAAACGCATGTTCACGGACGACTTTAAGCAAGGCTTGAGCCAAGTTATTCGCTTGCTCGATATTGGTGTGATAGAGCAGAAACACGAACTCGTCTCCACCCAGCCGTGCAGCCACGTCGGTGTCGCGCGTTCGTGCCATGAATATTGCTCCCAGCTTTCTCAACACGAAATCGCCCATACCGTGGCCTAGCTGGTCGTTAATCTGTTTGAAGTTGTCCACATCGAGCAGTAACATGGACAGTGATTCTTTGAACCTCACCGCACGCGAAAAAGTGATGGCAAGATAGTTATCGAAATAGCGCCGGTTTTGCATGCCGGTCAGGCTATCGGTAGTCGCCAGCTGCTCAACGAGCTGTAAAGTACTTTCCAATTCTTTGGTGCGCGCTAGCAGCTGCTGGTTAGTTGCGATCAGCGCGGTATCAGTCTGCACATACTTTTCTTGCAAGCGTTGCCGTGATTCGTAAACTTTGGCATTCATGTCATTGAAAATATTCGTCAGCTCGCCGATCTCATCGCGACTATTGATCTGCAATTTATCCAAAGAATGCGCGCTGGGATTATTGAGAATGCTGGTCATAAGATCACGAAAATGGCCGATAGGCCTCAGGATGACCATGGAAACAGCGGCGTAAATCAGCAAGCCGAAAAAAAATGCAGCCAGACAAATCGCGACAATGATGCGACGATAGATTTCCCGTGTAGTCTCCTCAAGGCGTTCTAACGATACGCTGATCTCCACCTTGCCTATAGGCTGGCCTGAAAATGATACGGGTGCCTCAAAAAAAATCCTCTTTAAGGCTGGATTAAAATTGAGGCTATTGCGGCTGACCATTACCTTGCCGGCGAGATTACGAATCGTGATCTGCTGCACATCCTGTAGCTTGACGATGCGTTCTGCTACCGATTCCATATTACTGTAATCATATGCCACGATCAGGTTCGCCAGCGATTCGGCGATTAAACTGATACGCTCCTGGCCTGAATGACTGATTTCTTGCGAAATACTTTCTTGCGCCTCATCCAAACGAAGAATACCGATGATGGTGAAGCCAATAACAATACCGCTTACCAGCACCACAACCAGTTTTGCGCGAAGTCCAAAACTGAATCTGAATATATTTTCCATCTGAGGGATATGCTTGGGCTTGGCTAATGGCTTAACAACGCGATATTATACCTCAAGAGGTTTAACCCATGGCTACATGTGCCGATCAGTTTGATCCAGGCCACCACACAGCACTTCAAGCTCAAGCTGGATGGCAGCGGCGAATTTCTCTTGCCACAATAGCTGAGACAATATTCACAAGGTAAGTCGTGCAGTGCGAAAATGTGATGGAAGCCAGTATAGAATGTTGGAACTTATGCCCAATCACATGAAAAATCACTTCTACGGCAATGCAGGCGACAGCCTCCTTCCCGAAAAATCATCTCCGGCTATTCCACGCTATTTGCAGGCCACTTACTGGTGGGCCTATATCCATCCGCTGGGCGTGCGTGTGTTCGAGCGGCAGTGGCTGGTTAATCTGATTCTATGGGGCAATTACAAGCGATTGTGCGATGCGGTGCTGCATGGCTACGGGCAGCATTCAACTGGCCGCACGCTGCAAATAGCCTGCGCCTATGGCAACCTTACCCCGCGCCTGGCTGAAAACATAGGTTCCAATGGAACTCTGCAAGTCATCGACATCCTGCCCATCCAGTTAAACAACCTGGCTCGCAAGCTGCCACAAGATGACTCCGTCAAACTGCATTGCATGGATTCAACCGCACTGAACTTTCCCGATCATTTTTTCGACAGTGCCCTGTTGTTTTTTCTGCTGCACGAACAACCTCTGGCTGTCCGCAAAAAAACACTGGCAGAAGCGGTTCGGGTAATCCGCCCTGGCGGCACGCTGACCATCGTTGATTATGCGGGACCCAATCGGCTCAATCCCTTGCGCTATATCATGGCACCGATACTGGCTTTACTCGAACCCTACGCGCGGGATTTGTGG
>JAYVLG010000051.1:0-22078 GCA_043759595.1 Sulfurirhabdus sp.
AATCAAACTATACTCTTTTTCACCGGGACCTTCATCCTCTTTCGTTATCTTTTCTCTATTTGTAACAATTGGTTACGTTTCCGGATGAGAACTAATTAGTTATCATCCGGAAACGCTGTAACTCCCTCTCCCTAGCCCTCCCCCATCAAGGGGAGGGGAAAAACAGATGTGTCCGGATGAGATAACTGATTAAAAAATTTTTTGTCATATAAAATATGCCTGAACCTATTGCTTTGGTTCATTCACTAGTAAGGTGGCAAATTGTGATGCTGGTAATGGTTTGCTAAATAAATATCCCTGGCATTCATCGCAGTTGTGTTTTTTCAGGAAAGCCAATTGTTCCAGGGTCTCTACACCTTCTGCAACTACCCGCAGGCCTAAGCTATGTGCCAGCGCAATAATAGCAATGACAATGGAAGCGCTGTCATTTAAACCATCAACATCCACTTCAGATAAAAAAGTCCGGTCGATCTTTAATTCATCCAAAGGAAATTTTTTCAGGTAACTGAGTGATGAATATCCCGTTCCGAAATCATCCATCGACAGGTTCAACCCCAGGTTTTTAAATGCGTGAAGTGTTAAAATATTTTTGCTGGCATTTTCCATCAGCAGACTTTCAGTGAGTTCAATATTCAGAAAGTGTGGATCAACTTCGGTTTCAACGAGAATGGACTGAATTGAATCCAGAAAACCTGACTCCTTGAACTGCCTACCGGAAACATTGACCGAAACCTTTGGTGCAATCAATCCTTTTGCTTGCCAGTGTTTAATGTTCCTGCATGCTTCAGCAAAAACCCAGGTGCCAATTTGTACAATCAATCCAGTATCCTCGGCTAGCGGGATAAATTCATCTGGTGGGATGAAGCCCTTGGAAGAATGCTCCCAGCGCACTAAAGCCTCTGCTCCAATTAATTTACCTGTATGGGTTTCAATTTTTGGTTGGTAGTAAAGTTGTAATTCGTTGCGATGTATTGCTTTATGTAAATCGCTCTGCAAGCTTAAAAATTGTAATGATCGATCATTCAAATCACTTGAATAAAACCGGTAGGCATTCCCGCCTTGCTGCTTGGCAAAATGCATCGCAACGCCAGCATTTTGCAGTAGCACATCTTGATCAGTTCCATCGGTTGGAAAAATTGCAATACCGATACTGCAAGTGATGAATAATTCGTGGGGGCCAATTTGAAAGGGTGTAGCCATGGCCTGAAGCAAGCGTTGCGATACAGTGATGGCGCACTCTATTCTATCCATTTCCACTAATAAAACTGTAAATTCATCGCCTCCAACCCGAGAGAGGCTGGGCTTACCCATTTTTTCCCCACCACGAGTGATGGTGTCACTGGCACGAACGCCTTGCTCAAATCGCATGGCAATCTCTTTTAATAATTCATCAGCCAATGCAGGTCCCAAGGCTTCATTAACTTTTTTGAATTGGTCAATATTGATATGCAGCATTGCGCCTAGTCTGTTGTAGCGCTTTACCTGGCTTAATGCCCAGTCGAGATGGTCAACAAACCGTTGACGATTTGGCAGCCCGGTAAGGCGGTCATAAAAAGCCAGACGGTCCTGATAGGCTTTTGCTGCAAGCGTGTTACGAAGGCGCAATGCCAGCTCGCTGGAATCAACCGGTTTTGCCAGAAAATCTGTTGCACCGAGTTCCAGCGCTTTGAGTTTGGTTTCTGCATCGGTAGAGGAGGTTAGGACAATAACAGGTGTATGACGCAGTTTCTCGTCAGCGCGCATGGCATTTAAAATATCGAATCCACTGACGTAGGGCATCATCAGGTCTAGCAGCAAAACATCCGGCCTTTCTTTGGCAAGCAGATCCATTGCCTCCCGGGGATCGCTTGTGGATACAAAGTTTTTATAACCGGCCTCATCAAGAAATTCCGCTAAGACTTCGATAGTGATCGGCTCGTCGTCCACCATCATGACTGTTGCTTCCCTCAATCCTTCAAACTGATTCCCATTTTGGGAGGCTGCAGTTGTTGAATGCGCGATTGATGATTCATTGCCAGTTAGGGCGGAATGGTTATTTGATTCAACCGAGGCTTGCGAATCGTTCAAATTGCAGCCATCACATGTTGTCTTGTCCGGGTATGTCATTCTTTGCTTTCCTCAAACGCAGGGGCTTGGCTTTGATCTGCAGGCTGAATTTGTTTTTGTTGTAAATGCATTGCTGGTGGGGTATCCGGCACTTTAATACGGTTTGCCAAACCATGTAGAATGCTCAGTATGCGGGCGCAGCCTTCTGTGGACTGAGCCTTGGCTGAATTTTCCAATTGTTCGGCTGGTTCAGTAAACATGTTGTATCCAACTGTTCCAGCCGCACCTTTGAGCCAATGTGCAAGGTTTTCCAACTCGTTAAAATCCTGTTTGTTCAAAATCTGATCCATCAGGTTTAATTGTTCTTGTAAACGTGGCGTAAATTTTGCAATGGTTGGCACCAATCTTGGTTTGTGCGCCAAGGCTGAAAAAATAGGTTCTTGATTGGCTGATGCTCCAGGATTTATCGGTAGGTTCTTGATGGTGTGTTCACGCGAGACTGCCGGTATGTGTTCAGACTCTGTTACAGCATTTGCATCAGACTCGCTACCATTCAGTACAACAATTCTGCTTTCCAGATTTCGAATTAGTTGAATACTGGCTGCCACCTTCTCTACTTGTCCTGCTTTGGCCTGCTGTTCCAGTTCTGCAGCCGGTTCGGTGAAAGCATCGTAACCAACCGTACCGGCAGCACCTTTCAACCAATGTGCCAAGCTCGCAATTTCAGCGAAATCATTTTTTTTGTATGCTGTTTCAAGTAAATTAAGCTGTTCATCCAGTCGACCGGTGAATTTCTCAATAGCAGGACGTAAACGGGGTTTGCCGGACAGGCGAGAGATAAGAGGTGCGTCTATCTGGGAAACTGACGTGGCAGGCTCTTTATGCATTATCTCAATCATCGGTTTAGAGCCGGTTTCTGAACGATAACCACCAAGGGTTTCAGCAAGCACTGTCATCAAATGATCAATATCAATTGGTTTGGTGAGATATCCAGAGCAACCAACATCCATAATTTCTTTCTCAAATCCTTTCATGGCGTGAGCAGTGAGTGCGAATACAGGCAACGTCAGGCCATTTTCGCGGATGAGGCGGGTGGAAGTAAAACCATCCATTACCGGCATAGACATATCCATCAGGATGAGGTCAAACTTGCCAGTTAGCGCCATTTCCATGCCCACTTGACCATTTTCTGCTTGTTCTACCTCTAGCCCATTTTCCTCCAGCACTAAAGTCACCAGCTCCCGATTTTCTGGTCCATCATCTACAACCAGTATGCGCTTGCCAGCAGGGAATATCCAGTTGCCTTGATCGCCCCCAGCAGCTGCACTATCGTCACCTAGAATTTCTTCCGGTGTGAGGAATGACACCTGATCCAATGCCCCTGTTTCTATCATCACCGCGAATATACTGCCTCTGCCGGGAATGCTGCTGGCCACGATATCACCACCCAGTGCACGGGCAAAGCGACGGCTGATGGAAAGCCCCAGACCTGTTCCACCAAAACGTCGGGTAATGCTGGTGTCAGCTTGTTCAAATGGATTAAAAATACTTTCAAGTTTATCTTGTTGTATGCCTATGCCACTGTCGATTATATCAATTTCCAGCATAGGATTTCCGCTCTGTTCTGAGAACGTAATTTCGACCTTTATGCTGCCATTTTCAGTGAACTTGATTGCATTTCCCAGTATATTGGTAATTATCTGGCGCAGCCGCAAGGGGTCTGACTGTATCGTGGCAGGTAGTTTGCCCTTGGGTACCAGCTCCAGTTTAATGTTCTTTTCCTGTGCACGGGCTGTCATGATTGTGATGACTTCTCGAATGACTTTATGCGGGGCACACGGGATGAGTTCCATCTCCATTTGTCCGGCTTCGATTTTGGAAAGATCCAGAATATCATTGATTAATTCCAGCAAATGTTTTCCGCTGGAATGGATGGTGTTGAGAAATTTGGCTGAATCTTCCTGATTTTTACTGTAGCCACGTTGTAACAGCTCGGTAAAACCCAGGATGGCATTCATTGGTGTGCGAATTTCATGGCTCATGTTGGCCAGGAACTCGCTTTTTGAACGGTTTGCGGATTCTGCCATATCCTTTGCTTTGTGCAATTCAACTTTGTTTTGCTCAAGCTGAGTGACATCGTTCAGGCTGATAAATACACCATTTGGCTTGCGGCCACTTCCCAAAACAGGTGAGCAGTTTACAATAAAGTTTTTTTGCACGGATTTGCTGTTACGGATGTTCAGCATGAAATCGGTCTGATTGGAACCATCGTTTAATGTAAGCAACCACGGTAAATGATCAGATGGTAATCGGTTTCCGGCTTCGTCCAGCCACTCCAGATCTCCTGCGTTATAACCGAGTAACTCATCAGGGGATTTACCCAGAAATTCTGCAAAAGACTGGTTGGCAAGCACGATATTCTGTTTTTTGTCGATCACAAGCAACCCCTCTGCCAATGTATCCAGTGCGGCTCTAACCCGACCAGGTATGGCCTGTGAAGGGTCCAGATGTCGCAGCACCTTGCCCAGATAAAGGTAAAAGATAGTAAAGCAGACAAATGACATAAAAGCTAACAACTTGAGCCAGGGATTGTGCACTATCCCCATTAAACCGTCAGGGGTAACCGGGCGGTAGCGTAACTCCAGTTGTCCCCAAGGTTTATTTCCAGACAGAATAGGTACTTGAATCTGGGTTTCAGTCGAGTGCTCGCCTGAAGTAGGTATCCAGTATTGTTCATGTTCCCCGATGGCCATTGCAATTGCTCCGTCGGCTCGCCGCATCGCAGCGGAAAGGATGTCTGGATTACGTTTAACTACAAGTTGCAGCATCGGCTCCATTTGTGCAAGGTCTCCGCGGGAGAGCAATGCTGTACTACTTGCAGCCATGGCTTCGGAAAGCGCAGTCCGGCCATCGCGAATTGCACCAGCTCTGTCAGGCACCAACCCAAGAAAAGCTGCTGACAGTAACGCACTTGTCACGAGAAATGACATGCCCATGGCAATATGGGTTTTGGCACCTAGCGATTTGAAGAAACTGAACAGCTTCATGCAGGCTCCTGGAACTGAGGAGTGCATATAGATTGCTTACAATTAACTAAACGAAATTGCGGTAAACCTGTTTTGAATGACAAAGTGACGAGTTCAGACATGTTTATCTTCCGCCATGTCCACCAACTCGTCACGGGATGAGTTACCAACGAGTGACTCCAGGGAATCGTCATCTTCTTCATCATCGTCAGATTGATCTTTAAGGCGGGCTAATACTGGAAGCGGGTCAACAAATCGCCATGCAGGCAACGTTGACATAAGGCTGCTTAACAAGACACCGCCACGTAATAGCCACATCACGTAGCCAATGGATAAACCTGTACCTGCAGCAATAGACGCGCCGATGACTTGTTTTTCAACATGAGATTCAGACTGTAAATCATTGCGCAGCTGGTCAAGCCCTTGAAGAAAAGCGTGATTTTCTGTGGCACTACTGGTGATTTGAAAAAGACTAAGTTCGGATTGTTTGCCATTAACAAATTCTGCCAGCATCAATGCGTCCAGTTTTAAATCGCCATAGACGGCATTAATAGCATCCACTCTTAACACTGGTTGATTTTCGTTCTGTGCTGTATTTTCTGAATGTGATTCTTGTGTTGCAGGTTTTTCTTCAATAATATTTCCGGTGTAATCTGGTGTACCTGTATTTGTTGTTGGAACGAAAACAGGTGCTGGTTTCGCAGGCACTGCAGAAGTTGTTTCAGCCGACTTTGCGACCGTGCTTGCAGCGTTCGAAAGCTCTGTCGTATTTGAAGTCGAAGTTGGTGGTGGGGGAGGAGTCGTTGCCACTGTTACAATCTCAACCGTTGGGGGCGGTGTCGAAGCCACGGTTACACTCACAGTAGCAGCAGCACTATCCGTGCCAAAATCATCAACCGCCAGATAATTGAAAGTGGTCGTGCCACTCCAGTCTTTAGCAGGCTTGAAGTAAAGTGTTAACGCATTACTTGCAGCAGCTAAAGCACTGTTGACGGCCACTGGAGATGTCATTGCAGGATCAAGATAAATAATGCCATTTGCAGGCAGACTGGATAATTTAAAGCTTGTAATCGTGCCATCAATATCACTGGCTGATAGCGTGACGGCGATGGGGGTTGTCGTGTTTTGATCGCCACTGCCAGTGCTGGAGTTCGCAACAGGCTTATCGTTATTACCGTTAATGGTGAGGGTTACAGAAGATGTCGTCCCATCCAGACTCGTAACAGTAAAAGTATCGATCAACGTGTTTCCTGGTGCGAGGGCCTGCACGGCGGTTTTGCTGTTATCGAGGGTGTAGGTCCAGTTGCCGATGGTATTAATGGTGAAAGTGCCATAATTACCCACGGAGCCAGGCTGAATATTAAAACTGCTTTCGCCGCTATCCACGTCAGTTATAGTGAGTGTGCCGTTGTCTGTCAGGCTAAGATCTTCTGTCACATTGCCCGTACCACTACTAATTACGGCGGCATCGTTAACACCTGTGATGGTAAATGTGATTGTTGTGGCGCTGGTGTCACCGACAGTATCTTTGGTTGTATAGGAAAATACTTCTGACACCACTTGTCCGGCTTTCAAAGTTTGGGCAGCAGGCAAATCTGCAATGTACGTGTAGCTGCCATCAGCATTCAATGTCAACCTGCCATATGTACCATTTAACTCATTTCCGATTGTGCCAGGAGTGGCGCCAAAGGCAAATGCTGAAACCGTTTTAGTATCGCCGGAATCAACATCTGTGTCATTTGATAGAACGCCGCTTGGAGCCGTTTTGGTTATAGTGGCATCTTCATTAATACTATCGGTATCAGCCACGCCCACCGGGGTATCATTGCTGCCGGTAATGGTAATGCTGAGGGTGCTGCTGCTTGTGGCACCAACAGTATCCTGCATAGTGTAGTTAAATAATTCGGTGAGCGTGTCACTGCTGGTACGAAGGGCTTGAACCATTGCATTATTGTTGTCAACTACATAACTGTAGCTACCATCGCTGTTTAAAGTTAATGTGCCATAGGTTCCAACATTAACACCTGTAGTGGTGACGGTTTTGGTATCGCTTGTATCGACATCAGTATCATTTGTAAGTACGTTACCGCTGGGGTTGCTTCCTGCAGTTCCATTGGTTACGCCACCTGCTTCTACTGCAATTGCCGTATCAGCAACGGCCAAAGGAGCATCATTGACCGAAGTGGTGACAACTGTAGTGGCATTATTAGTAGCAGGCGCAGCGATTCCATCGCTGACACTGATGGTAAAGATCGTAGTTTCGGTACTGCCAGGGGAGACCCGGTTGGCAGTCGGCGTAAAAATCAGTCCTTGTACAGCAGTTGTGGATGCCGCAGCGGTTCCACTGAAAGTATAAATACCGGCATTGTAAGCGCCGCCACCCAGATTGGAGAACGTGCCTTTGGCCGCAAGATCCAGTGTAATGGATATGCTTAGCGGCTGTGCCGGGCTGTCTACATCACCAATGGTCACAGCAGAAAATGGCGTGGCCGTGGCAGTATCGTTAATATTGGTAACGGCCGTGGTACCAGTGATGGTAGGCACATCATTGCTTCCCGTGATGGTAATGGTCAGTGTCGCATCACTGGCGGCTCCAGCAGCATCCTGCATGGTGTAAGTAAATATGTCCTCTGAAGTATCGCCCACACCTAATGATTTACTTGAAGCGCCATTTGCAACGTAGGAGTAACTGCCATCCGAATAAAGTGTCAGTGTACCGTAAGTGCTGGTGAGAGAACCTGGCGTTCCCAATACCACCGTTGAAGAATCTGAACCAGTTGCGATCAGGTTGACAGCGCGTGTATCACCAATATCTACATCGGTGTCATTACTGAGAACGCCTGAGGCAGCATTGACATTGAGGGTGCCATCCTGATTCACAGCCCCTATGTCAGAAATGGCTTGGGGATCATCATTTACAGGGGTAATAGTGAGGTTGACGGTTGCAATATTGGATGACAATGAACCATCACTCACCTGATAGGTAAAACTGTCATTGCCATTGAAGTTTGCATTGGGTGTATAGGTAAATGAACCATTGCTGCTAAACACAAGTGAACCGTTTGAAACGGTACTAACAAGGGATGCAGAAAGTACATTCGATTCTGTATCCGTATCATTGCTAATTACCCCAGCCGAAGGTATGGACAGCGCCGTGTCTTCGTATGTTATGTATGAGTCATTGGTGGCTACTGGCGCTGTGTTGCTTCCGGAAATAGTAATACTTAGAGTAGTACTGCTTGTACCGCCTTTACCATCGGACACCTGATAAGTAAAATTATCCACAACACTACTGCCCGGTGTGAGTCCGTTAACCGTGGGATTTCCTGTGTCTGGTGTGTAATTCAGGCTGCCATTTGCGTTCAGGGTTAGTGTGCCATACATACCAACCAAGGGTGAACCTACATTGGGAGCACTGCCATTGACCAACGTGACAGTGAGCGTGTCTGGAACGGGATTTGTATCTACATCCGTATCATTATTCAGTACGCCTGCGGTAGTGATATTTAATATGCCAAGCTTATCCACCGCATAACTGTCTGCATTGCCAACAGGTGCATCATTCAGGCCGTTGATAGTGACTGTGAGCGTAGATGACGAGTTTGCGTTTAAATTATCTTCGATCGTGTAGGTGAAAATATCGGTTACGACTTGTCCTGTAGCGAGGGCTTGTGCTGTGGTTGCATTGGGTGTGTAGGTGTAAGAACCATCTTGCCTTATCAACAGGTTGCCGTAAACACCAGTAACTGAAACGCCGCCTGCGATGACCGTTGTTGAAATGCCAGAAGTGCCAGCGTAAATACCAGTCACGGTTAGTACAGCACCAACATCAGGGTCAGTGTCATTTATCAGTACACCCGGTGCAACACTGGAAACAGGTGTATCTTCATTGGTAATTGCAGTATCGGTATTGGCTACTGGCGGGGTATTCCCCGACGAGTAGCTTTGCCAGAAAATACCCTTACTATCTCCAGGTCCGTTACCATCCCATGCAATAATAAGTGCCCCTGAACTGCTCATTGCTGCGGAAGGATTTTGTTGATCACCAGATGTCGTCGTGTTGACTAAAAATTCGCCGCCATTGGCAATGCCATTGGCAAAGTAACGCTGCGCGTAAATACCAAAACTTCCGCCATTGTCCTGACCGTCACTTGTCCACGAAATTACAAAGTTTCCACTGCCATCTATGGCGATGGTGGACCGGTCTTGATGTCCCGAGGTATAGGTGTTGACTTTGAACTCTGAACCAATTGCAGAACCAGATGGCGCGTAACGTTGTGCGTAAATTCCTCGCCCACTGCCATCCTCATTGTTGCTTGACCAGGAAATGATGAAGTTACCGCTGCTATCCATTGCGATGGCAGGTTCGGTTTGGTCGTTGTTATCATAGGTGTTAACACGAAACTCACTACCTAATATATAATTTCATATGCATTAAAGCGCTGGGCAAAAATGGCTTTACCGCTTCCGCCTGAGTCACTTTGCCAGGTGACAACGTAACTTCCGTCATCTTTGATAGCGACAGCGGGTGCAAATTGTCCGTTCGAAGTGTTAGTGTTGACCAAAATTTCGTTGTTTAACGCAGTGGCGGTATTGCTGAAATGGCGAACATAAATATCTCCAGCATTTCGCGCATCTTCCCACGCAACCACAAATTGCCCATCCGAAGCCATGGCAATGGATGGATTTGTCTGGTCGCCAACAATATACTGGTTGACAACAAATTCACTACCAATTTTTGTGCCTGTTGCATCAAAACGCTGGCCATATATCCCATAGTCAGCAACTTTTCCCTGCCAGACAACCACAAAATTTCCGGAAGCATCCATGGCAACAGAGGAACTATTTTGATTGTCAGCGGTGATGGTATTAACCAGTATCTGACCACTGACAGGGTTACCTGAAGCGTCGTAAACACGGGCAAAAACGCCGTCTTTATCGCCATCCTGATTGCCATTCGATGTCCATGTCACAACAAATGCACCCGTGGTGGGATTGGTCGCTATTGAGGTATTGGAATCCGTGTTTGAGATGGTGACGTTAGCCAGGGTCTCAAGCAGTCCAGTCCATTGTTCCTGCGTTGAAGCTGTAAAGGCAAGCTTGCTCTCGATATTGCCTGATGTATATTCCAGATTCCAGTCACCTCCCAATGTAGTATTGCCGGTAAGGTCGTCACTGGCTGCAACATCTGCGCGAGTGAGCGTAGCAAAATGCTGTACAAAGGATTTTCCACCAGCATCAGATGCAACATCACAGCCATAAAGCAAAATATCTGCATCATCGGTCAGCGCATCTCCCCATTTGGCAATTTCTGCACTTCGAGCATCTAGTTGGCTATTGTTTAAGATAGCTGATCCTAGTTGTAGCTGGCCGTCACTGCCGTGGGAGAAGATGTGAATAGCGGAAAGATCAGTGCGCCCTGCCAGTGCAGCGCTGATTTGATCAATACCATCTTTGTTCGCATCAAGGATGAGTATCTCAATGCTGCGCCCTTCGGTATTTAATCCGGCAATGAGTTCGTCGATACCCGACACGCTGGAATCTACAATCAGCAGTTCGTGTCTTTGTTCGGTTGTATTGGCTTTGCTTGATTGATCTTGAACATATTCGCCGCTGTTGTCCAACACGCGCTGTTCTGTAATCTGTGTGCTGGAGGCGAGCGCCAAACCATCTGTTGCAAAATCGGTAGAGTAGAGCAGGCGTGGCTCAAACTCTTCAACCAGAGGTGTACGTGCGTATTGTGCACGAGGTAACCTTGCTTGCCAGAAGCTATCGAGGTACCGCAGCCATCGCCAACCCTTGAGGCGATGGTCTATCGCCGTAGTTTGCTGGTGCTCGTCTGGTTGTTGTGAAACTGCTGATCGCTTCATGCTATTCTCTGGTTACATCTTGCTACGAACAGGCGTTTTAGCGGGTATTGAAAGCGCCCAATCCAGTTTCAGATTGACCGGTTCAATGCGAGAAGCAGGTATATTTCCGGCTTTAGACAAGTTAGAAGTAACCGGCTGATTACTAAAGGTCACTTTGCAGCGCAGGCCAGCCGGAATGGCTGCATCCGGATTGGGCAGCTGCAGCCTTACGCGAAAAGTACCACTAGCAGCATCAAGAACCTTGTCTACCAGCGTTACTTTTGCGCCAACTGGGGCAGCACCGATAAAATCAGGACTGATTTGCGCTTCTGTACCCGTAACAACACTTCCAAATAACGCACTGGGCATGATCACTTCTACCCGAAGGGGATTAATCTTTGCCACACGTAGTAAAGGCTGTACTTCAACACGCTCACCTGCAGAGACATAGCGTTCTGTAATGATGCCATCGATGGGGCTGCGAATAGTGCGTTCACCTAGTTGGGCACGTGCAACCGCAACTTCAGTTGCCGAAACCCGCTGTTGTTCCTGGGCTTGCAATAGTTTCTGACGAGCCACTTCCGTTTCAGCTGCTGATTGTTCGAGTGCCTGAGCTGAAATGAATTTCTTTTGAAATAGCTCCTTGTTGCGTGCGTGTCGCTGGTGGGTAAACTCCAAATTGGCGACAGCAGCCTGTGTTTCTGCATCAGCCTTGGCACGACTTTGGGCAACATTGAGCGAAGCGCGCTCAATGTTGTTACGCAATATTGCAATAACCTGGCCTTTGCTGACAGCATCACCACGCTCTACCAAAACGGATTCGACCACACCCACTACCTGACTTCCTACTTCGGCGACCAATTCTGGTTGAATCAGGCAACCAATAGGTTTGGGTGCGGCAAATGCATTGTTATTCAGACTTGCTGCGAATGCCAGTACAGCGATCAAATGCAATTTAAATTTTATCATTCATTAATTCCTAGCTTTCCTGCCCGCTGAAAGTAAACCAGCGTGCCATTTCGTTGTCTTTCTTTAACATCATTTTGCGTTCAAATCGCAAGTGCCGTTCTTCGGACCATTGAGCGAGCCGAAGGGCTAGCAAGGCACTCCGTCCTGAATGAGGGGTTATTGCAGGTATTAACCGTCTCGCAATACGTCCAGCCCAATGGTTGCTGAGCAAAGGACCATCAAGACTGATAAATAGCTCTGCACTGCCAGGGTCGCCCTGACGAGCACATCGACCGAAAAGTTGTCTGTCTATTCGTTTAGAGAGGTTCTGCTGGCAGGAAATAACATGCAACCCTCCCAAGTGGGCAACTTCCATATTTAATGCAATATCCGTGCCACGACCTGCCATGTTTGTAGCTACACAGATACTGCCAATATACCCTGCAGTTGCAATGACTTGCGCCTCTGTTTCATCTTGCCGTGCATTGAGTATTGTATGGGGTAAGTTAGCGCTTTGGAGCAGGTGAGATAGTTCGTCCGAGTCGGCGACTGAATGAGTACCAATCAATACAGGACGTCCTTCGGTATGAAGCGCCTTCACTTTTTCCAAAGTGGCTTTCCACAGCATCTGCTTTGTGGCAAAAGATTTGGTTGGCAATTCTGTACGTTGACTTGGGGTACGCAGAGGAACACATGTGACGCCAAGCCCATAGACTTTCATCAGTTCTGTACGTGCTTCCAGTAGCGTGCCGCTCATCCCGCCTAAACGTAAATAGCGTGGGAAAAAACGCTGATAGGTAATTTGCGTGACAGGTGATGTTTGTGATGTAAGGGCACAATTTTCTTTTGCTTCAACCATCTGGTGTAGTCCTCGAGACCAGGCTCGTCCTTCAGATATTCGACCAGTTGTCCCATCAATGATGTAAATTTTCCCGGCTTTTATCAGATAATCCCGATCTCGATGTAAAAGATGTCGTGCAACCAGAGCCGTTTTTACAACGTCCTCGCAGTGACGAAGACTCAACCATTGTGTCGGGGATTCGGCAAAAGACAGCTGTAAGATGTTGCGTCCGGCATCCGTCAGTAAAATTTTTCGCGTCGCTTGATCGACAGTAAAATGCTGATGAATATACAATTTTTCTGATAATGCCCATGCGGGCATACAGCCGGTTTGATCATTGCTGCTCATGACTGTACGAGAGAGCACAAAGGGTACGCAGGCTTCATCAATGAGAATGCTATCTGCTTCATCAATTATGGCCATGCACAGTCCACGCATTAATGTTTTGGTTTGACCTTGTGAATTGATGTATGCAGCGCGTTGTTCAAGATCGCTACGTCGAGGTTCAGCCAAACCATCACGCAAATAGTCAAAAACCAGTTCTTTTGCTGTGCAGTAGGTAATATTGCAGGCATAAGCTGATTTACGATCTGATGCATTCATTCCTTGCGTAATGGTGCCTACTTTCAGTCCAAGCGCGCGGAACAAAGGTAGCAAGGTGGAAGCATCCCGTTCTACCAGATAGTCGTTAGAAGTGACAACATGTACTGGCACCCCGGCCAGAGCTGCAACAGCTGCAGCGATGCCGGCTGCAAGTGTCTTTCCTTCGCCAGTAGCCATTTCAGCTAACTGGTTGTCCAGAATGATCCGTGCAGCAATGATTTGTGTGTTGTATGGTCCAATTCCCAATTCACGTTTTGAAATTTCAGCTACATGCGCAAAAACCTCCACCAGCAGGTTATCGATGAAGCCGTCCCGGGCAAGACGTGCCTGTAATTCACGGATTTGAATCTGCAAGACCTCAAGATTCAATGTTTCCAGTTTATGTAGATTAACGGCTACCCGTTCAGCGAAACGTCTATAAGCGATGGTTTTTGGTATATAAAAACGGTTTGCGAGGCTGCGCAGGGCGACCCAGAGCAAGGAGGGAGGTTTGATGTTGCGGCGTTCAGGATAATGACCCAGAACAATGCCCGGTGCGGGTATTTTCGCGGCCGTCATCTGCAATTCCTTTGTTGTGTCAGGGAGTATTCAGTCATCAGCCCGGTCCGCTGCTGTGCTGCATAAATAGCTGATTCAGACTGTGAGCCCACTGGGAAGCCAGCGGCTCTTTACCAAAATCAAAGCGTACCCAGGCTCTTCCGCCGACGCGTTGAACGAGTGAGGAGGGTAAGGCAACATCAAACCAGAAAACAGGTTCAAGAGTACGCAAGTTTTCTGGGTCTGAGGGGTCGGTGATAATATCACCACCATTGCGGTTAGCCAGGGCAGCATTGGGCAATTGAAATGTGGCTGCGGGAACGTCGCGGCGCAACTGACCAGTTATAGTCTGGACAGGTTGCTCTTCAAGTCGTATTTCTGCTGAACGGGCCAATTCGCGAATTGTGGGTGCATTGTTGTTTGAAACTGCAGCGCGAACGATTAATTCACCTGGTCCGAGCACATAACTTAACAGTTGCCCCTTTTTCAGAAAAATACCAATAAGATCATTCTGTTTAGACATTACCAGTGTACCTGCAATCTGACTTCGTACTTCCAGCTGCGATACCTGGGCATTCAGCCGGGTGACTTCTGCTTCGGCAAGGGATAGGGCGTTCGTTAATTTGATGGTTTGCAGCCTGTCAGACTCCATCGCTTTGTATTGCTGGATACGTAACGCGACTAAACGGCTCTGTGCAGAAGCTTGATTGGCAATCAATTCAGGGGCTTCTAAAACGGCAATGACTTGCCCAGGGACAACTGTTTCACCATCCTTTACTTTTATTTCCAGCACCATGCCATCTGTTTCAGCACGCACCTGTGCTTTGTCTGGAAGTGAAACAACTGCCTGAGTGACAGTGCCATAGGGCATAGGGATAAACGTAATCCCTGCAATCACTGCAATAACAGATGCACCGAGTGCAATTTTGAGTCCCTGCCGACCGCGGTTCTGCATGACTGTCAGCATTTCCTGCAGTAAATTCAATACAGGCTTAAATATAAGCATGGCTACGACAGAAACGATGACAATCAGACCCAGTATTACAGACTTGGCAGCTGCCCAGAAGGCAATAACGATGCCAACATAGATGCGATAAAACCATGCCAGTGGAGCATATAGTGCCAACCATTTCATTTCCCCAGCGGCAAGCGGTGTAGCCGGTATGGGTTGCTTGAACAGGCGACGTCGCAAGAGGTTGTTCCACCACGTCTTGCTGCGGGCATCCAGGTTAGGTAATTCCAGCAGATCGCAAAAGAGGTGATAACCGTCAAAACGCAGAAGCGGGTTGCCATTAAAAACCACAGTAGAAATGCCTGCGATCAACATGACAATAAAACTGGTGTCCTGAACCCAACCGGGCTGAACGTTGAGCCAAATATACAGGGCAAGAGATGCCATGAACAGCTCAACCATAATACCAATGCCGCTCACCATTGCACGCTGGTATCGATGGGTAAATCCGGTTGCATCTGAAGCATCTACATAGGGAACAGGCACCAGCACAAATGCCGTAAAACCCACATCATGCACTTGCCCGCCCCAACGCCTAACAGCCAGGGCATGGCCAAGCTCGTGAACGGCTTTAATCAGGGGGTAAGCCAGCCAGGCGATCCACAGATATCGAGGACTGTCCGCATGGCTAGCTGCGAAAGCTGTCAGTTCAACCCAATTTTCGCCTGCAAGCAGGATGGCAGGTAACACGACAATCAACCAAAATACAAACATTGCCTGCTGAAAAATACGAGGTAACCAGGAATCAAACAGAGCAAGTTGTCGGGAAGGGTCGAACAAGCGGACACGAATGGCGAGAGGGTTGAGTTCCATTTTTTGTTTACGACGAACTTGCTCTTTATACTGACGAAACAGGGCTTCAATGTCGGGTGATAATTCGCACTGTAGCAATTCAACATTGCTAAGCTGGCCGAGCACGCGAATAGCTTCGTCTTGTGTGAGTGCATCGTCACCATAAGTCTGAACCAGTATTTTCCATACCTGATCAACAGTGTACTTACCGTCCATGTGCCCGATGAAACGATAGGCCGCTTCATTAAGTCGGTGGCGACGGCCACTGCCAGTATCAACGAGTTGATACCAGATTTGATCACGAAAACGCTGACGCTGTACCTGAACATGGGGGCGCAGGTGAGGGTGAAGCGACTCTACGCGATACCAGTTGTCGCTAAGTAATGGGCCGCTCATGATTAACCTGTCCACTTCCAGAGCATGAGGCGCGACCAAGTCAGCAAACGATGTCCAAGCCCCCATATTAAAGGACGGCTTTCGGCATCAATCTTGGCAAAACCTTCCAATCCGGGGCGAAGCGTTTTATTGCGGGTTTCGAGTTTGCCCTCGACTTCAAAGAAATGACGGCCTTCCTTGGTCACGGCAACCGGGGTGACCCGCTCAGTCTTGAAATGAATCGTTTCACCCGGCATGGCAGCAAAAGACATTCGACCGTTGGCTCCATGCTTAATGTCCGCAATATCCCGCTCATCCACCTCGACAATTAAACGGTAACGATCTTTTGGCGCTACTATCATCAGCACCTGGCCGCGTTGTACAGGTGCCCCCAAAGATTGATTAAGATCACCCGTGATGACAATACCGTCAAAGGGAGCTTTAATGCTGGCACGTTCGAGCTGTTTTTCCACCAGTTCCAACTGGGCTTGTGCTTCGGCTACTTTTGCTTGGTTGACCATAAGGGTAGAACGGTCAGATTGAGCCAGCGCGGCACCATAACTGCTTTCATACTGGGCGAGTTCGCTTTCCCATTTGGTGCGTTCAAGTTGCAGATCTTGCTGAGTTAATTCAGCCAATACCTGATCTTTTTTAACATCGTCGCCGGGGCGAACCGACACTTGCTGGAGAAAACTGTCTACAGGGGCAACCAGTGCACGCTGAATGACACCTTCCAGGCGGGCAGGGGCGCTGACATGATAGGGCATAGGCACCAGCAAGAGCATAACCAGGGCAAACAAAGTACCCCAAACGATCATTTTTAACCGTAACTCTTCCGGTCCAAACAATCTTGATTTAATCGATCGTAAAAAATCTCGTGAACGTGCCCACCAGGATCGCTCACTTTCGCGCTTAAGCAACAGTACCGGCCCGACTAAATTGATAATTTGCTCACAGGCTGAAATTTCTTCCGGACTAATTGAGGTCGTGTTGGAGCGTTCCATCGTCACAGCGCCAACAACACGCCCCATACCGGCAATAGGGACAGAACAGACTGAGCCACCATTTTTTTGCGCTAATATTGAATGAGCCCGCGTGATACGAGGATGGCTGTTTTCCGTTGGAGGAAATGAAATGCTGGCCGCCTGGTCTATAGCTTCGTCCATAGCTGCCGAAACAATGCGGTTAACTTCTTGCTTGGCTTCTAGCGCTGCACCATGAGAAATAGCAACAACTTCAGCATAACCTTCAACCACAAATCCCACGCTGATGCGGTCGAAGTCCAATAAATTTGCTAAGTGTGTGGCAAAATCTGCCGCTGCCTCGTCAAAATGGGATTTTGAAAGGATGGAAGCTTGTAATTTGAGTAAAGTAGCGGCATCTATCACAGATATATTTTCATGAGTTGAATTTGTAAATCCCATAAAGCTTCAAATACCTTCCGAAAGGCCTGAAGCATCGCGCTGCACAGCTACTTTGAAATGAACTCTAACAACGTAAGTGAATTATGTTAAACACCTATATATATCAAATAGCTACGATAAATTCGCTGTATTGGGTATTTAAGTTAAGTCGTAATATGGATAATTAACGGCATAATCATGCAAAACTTTAGTTTGATTAAGTGGTTTTACAGTTTGATACAATACAATAGGATATCGCTATAAATACATGGAAATACATACCAGCACCGCATTACACGGAGCATGTTTGATCGCTTAATGTAATAGCTGATCAGTCATTGGATAGGTTGGAAAGGTTCTAATTCTGATTTGCGTTAGATAATGCGTTAAATTCCCATGGTCAACAGGTGATGGATTTAGCTCGTTCATATCTTAAAATATTTTTTCGTGCATGTCGTTCACACACTTCTTGCAGGAATATCACCATGCACGTTCCGTTCACATTAAAGCAATACAATCGTCCCGTGCTGGCAGGTAAGGGTTACCCATCATTAACTGGTATCTTTCAATCCATTCATTTGCTGATTAAATAATGTATTTGTTTGAATTTGACTGCTTGCTCTCACGAATGCGGATCAATGGAGTATTGTTTTGCTTTTTCCAATGCTTCATCCATAGACACCGAGTAATCCAGTTTTCCTGCCAGGGATTTAATGCCGGCCCGTCCAAGTTTTAAAATCATACGTGGCTGCAAATTATTAATTATCAGCCCCACATTATTTGAGGTCAGATTAGTAACGATGGACTCCATCGCGACAATTGCACTCATATCAATCATGGTGACTTCTGACATATCCAGAATAACCACACGGATTTCCGGTGAAATCTTGATAATATTTTTCATTGCCTTCTGGGCAGAACCAAAAAATAACGGTCCATTTATGTCGTAAATCACTATTTCTTTCGGTAAATCAGCATCTTTCTCATGTTCTGAATGAATCACGTTGTATTCTGCCAGATCGATACTTCTGCGAATAAATAGCATAGCCGCCAGCCCCATCCCAACTGCCACAGCAATGGTCATATCAAACAGCACAGTCAGCAGGAAGCAGGTAAGCAACGTAATAATGTCATCTTTCGGGGCAATTCTGAGCGTCCGGATAAAATGTTTTGTTTCGCTCATATTCCACGCGACCATAAGCAGTAATGCAGCCATGGAGGCCATGGGGATGTATGCAAGCAGCGGGGCAAGTGCAATGATAGCCAGTAAAATAAATAGGCTATGCACTACAGCAGAAACAGGGGAAGAGCCCCCAGCCCGAATGCTGGCAGCAGTACGGGCAATCGCAGCCGTAGCCGGAATACCACCAAATAATGGTGCAATCATATTACCGATGCCTTGTCCGATCAGCTCATCGTTTGGATCATGTTTTTTTCCGGACATACCATCAGCCACAACAGCACACAACAATGACTCAAGGGCACCCAGTACTGCAATGGTAAAGGCCGACGCGACGAGTGTGTTTAATAAACCAAAACTGAAGCCAATGGGTTTGCCATCCGCACCAGACAAATTCCAGGGCCAATCAAACGAGGGGAGGATAGAAGGTATACCACTACCTGTAATGCCATTAATTTCATAATGAAAACGACTGCCAATCGTTGCCACCGAAAAATCGTTGATGACAAGGCTGAAAATCCAGGCAATGATCGATCCCGTTATCAGAGCAACCAGATGTCCGGGTATTCTTGAGCGCATTCTTGGCCAAAGGATGAGCGTTCCCAAAGTAATCAGACCAATCAGCGTTTCCTGCCAATGCATTGTCGGTAACGATTTGATAAGCAGAATGAGCTTATCCAAATAGTGACCATCCAATGATGCAATATCCAGCCCAAAAAAATCTTTTATCTGAAACGTAGCAATGACAACAGCAATACCCGCTGTGAATCCAACCGTTACAGGATAAGGCACAATTTCAATTAACTGGCCGAGTCGGGCAACGCCCATCAGCACAAGAATCACCCCCGCCAGAAATCCACTGACCAGCAACCCCCCAAAACCGTATAGCTGAACAATCGGTAACAGAACCACCACAAAAGCAGCAGTAGGGCCTGAAATATTCACCTTGGAACCGCCTGTCAATGCGATAACAATACCTGCAACAATTGCCGTGTAAAGCCCGTGCTGAGGGGGAACGCCACTCGCAATTGCCAGAGCCATGGAGAGGGGCAGTGCGATAACACCGACAGTTAAACCAGCCAGAACATTTGACTGTATTTTGACCAGAGAAAGTTCATTTTGAACAGATTCTTTAAGTGCCGAGAACATTCTGGGTTCCAAGTTAATGTTTACATTTAAGTGAAGTTAAATTTAAATCATCGGTACATCTTGTCACAAGCAGAGACCATCATCAATGTATGGATATATTTTTAACTGCCGCTAAATTCTTCAATCATCCTGGAATTCGTAGTTTAAAGGCTGAAGTGTGTTATTTTTGGAACGCAGGGAAAGGCGTAATAACGCAGGATGGTCATTCCATTTCAAGGAGTTGCAACTCCGTCCTGCGCTGCGATTAATAACGGGGGATATTAGTACGGTTGCTGATAACGTAACCAAACACCGGTGACTCAAACTCCAGCATGGTTCGCCACGTATGGGCATGTGTTTGGGTGACCACTATGAGCAGTAGTGACTAAAACTACTGGCCAGGTTGGAGCAAGCCAAATACCTTGGATGAAGGGAAGGATGTTTTGTTTATTTTGACACTATGTATCCATAGCTTAAGCTGCTAAATTTGAAACAATAACATGAACTACTTTTTAACCGGCAGACCGGCACCTGCCCAACCTTCAATGCCAGGCTGGATATTTACTGCTTTTTTAAAGCCTGCCTTATTCAACAGTTCAGTGCCTTCCGGTCCATGTGTCACACCATCTCCGCAGTAAACGACAATAGGTTTGTCTTTAGCATAAGCGATCGATGCTGGTATGCCACTGCGTAGAACCGCTACAGGTATCAGAATGGCACCTGGAATATGGCGGTAGTCAAATTGTTTCTTTTCCCTCACATCAATAACCAATGCGCCACTTTCAATGAGGGCTTTGGCTTCACCAACATTCACATTGATGATATTAAAATGCCTTTGAGGTAATTGGCTCATCATTATCAGGAGTGCAACAGTCAATGCGAATAAAATCAAAATATGTCTAGGTGAGACGTTGTTTTGAGAGGCTATATTCATCAACTAACCTTTACAGAATGGACAATATTGGAAAAAAGTATATCTGAACTTTTTGGATTGCTGAACAAAAACCTCAGATTAGCCAGGTTTCTACTACAATTTTAGTAACTCCCTGCGCTGCAATTGCATGTTTTTTTCAATGGAGGACTTCGCGGTCACGTGCTCGTTTGTCCACGGCTCATATCCGGTTTATGTTCATCGTACCGCAGCTTTGGATTCAGCTTCCTTCAGATCCTGCCTCGCGACACCGCCCTTGACGTTCTCCTGGTTTTCGGCTTTGCTAAAAACCTGGCTGCCGGACTTTCACCGACATAGTTACGTGCCATGCCCGGCACACAAGTCTGAATTTACCGGCTGGCCACGCTTTTCGACCAGTCCTGTGCAATGAGGGGTTGGCCATTAAGCATGGATCAAGCTATGAATGGAAAAGAGACGATTGGCAATGTTTTTCTCAGCAGTTTTTAGATCATAGCTGGCTTGCAAATTGAGCCAATACTGCGGAGTTTGCTCAAAAGCTTTTGCAAACAGCAATGCTAGTTCAGCCGTAACAGGGCGCGTGCCTTTAACTACATGGGAAATGCGCATGGGCGACACACCAATGGTACGAGCGAACAACGCTTGAGAGATATGAAGATCTTCAAGGATTTCGGCGAGGTACTCGCCGGGATGGATAGGTGTTAAACCATTGTAGATCATGTTATTTCTCCTAGTGGTAATCCACTATTTCGTCATTAAATGCGTCACCATTTTCAAACTTGAAACAGACGCGCCACTGTTGGTTTATACGGATGCTCCATTGACCAATGCGATTGCCTGAAAGAGCCTCTAAGTGATTAGAGGGTGGCAAACGTAGATCATTCAACTCTGTAGCGGCATGTAACTGATTGAGACGCATGGCTGCACGCTTAAGAATTTCCGAAGGAAAACGACGCGATTTACCTGTAACGAAAAAGCCTTCGGTTTCAGTGTTGGCGAATGTTTGAATCATGCGCCAATAATAAACATAATGTTTACGATGTGCAAATTTTCTTGATGGCTAACGAATGAACCTGCCAGATTTGGCGGGTACGGGCGTACTTACCCTGTAAAAGGCTGGAATCAGGCTGGAATTTGATAAAAACAGTCAGTTGAGTAAAAAAGTTGCTGCAATGGCAACGCGCAAGTGGTGAAGCAAGGGGCAAAGTAAGTCGCTTACCTCAGCAATGCCACTGCAGTCAGAAAGATATTTCCATAGAAGGCTATCCCTGTTCCGCCGCAGTCCTGCCGGGCTTGTCCAACAAACGGTTCAGATCGTGGCTCGCTTTGCGATCACAATGCCGGGTAGCCAGACGCGGTTGCCCGCGCCCAGCCCCCTAAGAACCGTGCTTGCGACTTTCACCGCACACGGCTCAAGCCTCTCAAAGG
>JAYVLG010000052.1:0-8673 GCA_043759595.1 Sulfurirhabdus sp.
GTTAACCATTATGAACTCAATGTTGAAAAACAATGCTTCGTGGAACCAAAAAAACGCTTGACTTGAAACACGGTTGCTCTCCCACAAGGGGAGAGGGAGTTGCAGCGTTTCTGGACGAGAACTACTTGGTTAAATGTTAAGGCTAGCGGTTAACTGAGGTTTCTCAGGATAATTGTTCGGGACCTAAGGGAACGAGCCCAAATGATTTTGTGAAAAAAATAGGGCTCCATCCCCAGTAGTTAGATTGTAAGTTCAGGTGAAGCGGATATTACGGCAGGTCACGCCGACGCCATTGCGATAAAACGAACTTGTATTTTGGTCCTCAAATATCTAATAGGACCAAGTACACAATTTGCGCAGGAAAACATTAAAACTTCAATCCCACCAATAACGATGATTCGCCTGGCGGAATCCAGTTGAAATCAAGCCAGAATTCCTCTCGAACTTATAGTCAATCGCACCACTCTGGTCAGAACGAATCAGCTTGCTTCCCTGCACTTGATATCGATCAATGATTTGTTGCTTTGGATGCCCATGACGATTGAGGTATCCAACAGTAAAAACAACTTCTACCGGTGCAACTTTCGCAATAAATTCTTCTGTTGATGAAGTTTTGCTGCCATGATGGGGTGCCAGTAAAACTGTCGATTTTAGTGATTGCGGTGCTCTTTCCAGCAACTCCTGTTCTGCACCGCGCTCAATATCACCTGTCAGTAATACACTGCCGTAGGGCGTTATAATTTTCAATACACAACTTCTGTCATTGTCTTTTATTGTGTCGTATAAATAACTTTCAGATGTTGGATACAGGATTTCGAAAAAGATGCCATCCCATTCCCAGGATTGGCCTGCATGGCAACGTTTTGATTGTGCCGCATGCTTTAGTATCGGACTATCAAGCGGCAAAGATGATGCCATCCAGCCAATCGGTATGCCATCCAGCACTGAAATTGCCCCACCACTATGGTCAAGATCATTATGTGTCACGATCAGGCCATCCAGATTTCTTATGCCCGCTCCTCGCAGGTAAGGCAAAATGACTCGATTCCCGCTATCTGATTCATCGGTAAACCCCGGACCGGTATCATAGAGCAAGGCATGATGTTCGGTTTTGGCAACTACTGCCAAGCCCTGACCGACATCCAGTATGGTTAACCACAGTGCGTCCGCTTTTGGCGCTGGTGCCTTCATCAAAAAAATGGGTAGCAGGCTGATCACACCCAGCCAGCGTCCGGGAAAACCCCGAGGCAATAATAACCACAGAATACCAAACATCGCGACAGGCGCTGTCCATGTTACAGGAGCGTGTTGCTGCCATACTGCGTCTGGCAGTGCGCTTAAATAAATCAGCGCTTGCATGCACCAATCCATAACTGTATGCGCAAGGATTAACAGAAAACCCAACCCGGGAATAATACCCGCCAACGTTAACGGCACAACGATCAGACTGACGACTGGAATAGCAAATGCATTTGCAATGGGCGATATGATGGACACTTGTTGAAACAATACCAGTAACGCCGGCACCAATCCCAAAGTAACGGCCCATTGCGTATTGATGGCCTCACGAAACCAGTGTGGCTTGCCTGTGCGACCAACGCTTACATAAAGTATGACGGCCACTGCGCCGAAAGAGAGCCAGAAGCCAGGGGATAATACAGCCCAGGGATCCAGTAATGAAACCGCCAGCAGTGCGAGGGAAAGCACGACCGAAACCGAAGTCATTCGCCCCGCCCACAATGCAGCGGCAACAATAGCCAGCATATAAAATGTACGTTGCGCAGGGACAGCGAAACCCGCTATGAGTGCATAGCCGAGTGCTGCCAGGACGCCAGCCAATAAAGCCGCTTTGCGCGCGGGCAGCCATAAAACCAGACGATAACTGCGACGCCATAACCAGTACGTTAACGACAGAAACAGTCCTGAAATCATGGTGACGTGTAAACCGGAAATAGACATCAAATGATTGACACCGGTGCGCAAAAATACCTGCCATTGGGATTGCGGCACTGCATTTTGCTCGCCTATTGCCAGGGCTTCCAGCACACCTGCGTAAGGTCGGTTTCCCAGCCCTTGCTGTAACCGCTGGGCAATATACTCGCGAAAAGATTCTACCAGGTAGGATGGCTTGGGGATCAACGCCTGCAAGCGCTGATTTTCAGGGCTATTACGAATACTTCCGGTTGCACGAATATTGCGTTCAAGCAACCAAGCTTCGTAGTCGAAACCATAGGGATTGGCATTACCATGAGGGCGTTTTAGCCGCACCGTCAATACCCAGCGTTCTCCCGCATGCACTTTTACAACAGGATTATCTAATGGTTTGTGAAAATCCCCGTTGTACCAGTTAAGTTGAATATGGTGAGGCACAACTGCCTCAGGCGTTATAACCTGTTCAACATCAAACTCGAAACGCGTACCGCTTTGGCTCAGTTGGGGTAACGCCGCTACCACCCCCATTATCTGAATATCTTTTTCTTCCCATGCATGGGGTAGCGTTTCAGCGAGCCGGTGATGTGCCATTTCAGCCGCAAATAAGTAACCCAGCCCAAGAAAAAACGTGTTGATTAATAGAAGTCGAATTGCGCGGGTGTATTTAGCAGAGGCAGGAATAATGGCCCATACCACCACAGGGATGGCCAATAATAACCAGTTCCAGCTAAATACGGGCAGGAACGGTTGTTGCTGAAGTAGCCATACACCTGAAACAAAAGAAAAAATATTGATGCGCACGCAGAAAGAAACCAAGTCTCAATTTGAATGACGAAAGCATACACGATTTATCTGTATTTGTTTCAGATTTAAAGCTTTCTGCTATTCCATAGTTTCATCGCTTCAAACCATAAAATACTGGCAAACCCTGCACTGATACAAAGCAACACATCATCCGCATGCAAAGTAGCGAAGTGAAAAATATCCATAAGTGCCGGAACGTACAATATCAGTCCAAGAAAAACCATTGTCCCGACCAGCACCCACCACAAGGCACTATTGGGTTGGGAAAACATGCTCAATATACTGCGAGACCGGGAACGGTTAGTCAGAATCAAACTCAAATTTGCAATGACTAACGTTGCAAACGCCAAAGTACGGGATTCCGCTTCACCCTGCCCCCGATGTAAAGCGATGCCATAAACAGCCAACACTATCAGAAGCACACTTAGCCCTTGCATGATACTCAATGCTAAGGTCCAGCCACCGAACAAAGGCTGATTCGGATCACGTGGCGGGCGATTCATAATATTATTTTCTTCAGATTCGGCTTCAAACACGATGGAGCAAGCTGGGTTAATCACCATTTCAAGAAAGACAATGTGCATGGGTGATAAAATCAAGGGCCATCCCAGCATCAAGGGAAACAAGGTAAGGCCGGCAATGGGCAAGTGCGCTGCCAGAATATAAGACATCGCCTTTTCCAGATTATCGAAGATGCGTCTGCCCAACCGGATAGCATGAACGATGGAACTGAAATCATCATCCAGCAACACCAAAGAGGCCGCCTCGCGCGCGACGTCTGTCCCCCGGCCACCCATAGCAATGCCAATATGTGCCGCCTTAAGGGCAGGTGCATCATTGACGCCGTCTCCCGTCATGGCTACTACTTCGCCATTGGCCTTAAAAGCATTGACCAGCCGCAACTTCTGTTCAGGCACAATACGGGCAAAAATACAGGTGGATTGAATTTTCGACTGTAGAGCGGTGTCATCGAGAGTATCCAGCTCTTCGCCCGTCATGATTTCACAATGAGCACCTAATCCTGCCTGCTGCGCAATGGCGCTAGCCGTACCTGCGAAATCACCGGTAATCATTACCACACGAATTCCCGCACTTTGGCACTCTTTAATTGCTTCCGGCACATTGGGGCGTATTGGATCTGCAAGACCAATCAAACCTAAAAATTCAAAATCAAAATCATGCTGTATTTGTGGCCAGGGTTCGCCTTGGCAAGTTGCCTTTGCCATTGCCAGTACACGTAAACCTTCGCCAGCCATTGCTTTGATTTGTCCTGAAAGCGCCTCCAACTGTGACGCGTTCATATGGCACAGGTCCGCAATAGATTCTGGTGCTCCTTTTGCAGCCACAACAAATTCATCACGATCTGTAGCAACCCATACATGAGACATGGCCATCAATTCTGGTGCAAGAGAATATTCGTGAACAATAGACCAGGATTGATGCAAATGCTCTGTATTGGCTAAATAATGGTTTCCTAACCTGTGAAATGCCTTTTCCATTGGATCGAAAGGTTCTACTTCACTGGCTAATATGCTGAATTCAACCAGTTCGTGAAAGGATTCCGGCAAAACCCGATCCTTGTCTTCGTAATCAATGGTGTAACTATTTTCTCCGGCGTAAAGCCGGCTTACCGACATCTGGTTTTGCGTTAGGGTACCGGTTTTATCCACGCACAACACCGTTGTCGAACCGAGTGTTTCAATTGCAGGCACGCGCCTTGGCAACACGTTCTGACGGGAAATTCGCCATGCGCCCAATGCCAGAAATACGGTGATAACCACCGTAAATTCCTCAGGCATAATCGACATGGCAAGGGTAATACCGGCGAGTAATCCATTCAGCCATTCGCCACGGTTAACCACATACAGCACCACCACCAACATGCTCAGGGCCGTGCCAATGATTGCCAGATTAAGAACCAGACGTTCGGCCTGATGCTGCAATGGTGTTTTTTCCGGTTCATGCAATTGCAATGCTTTGCCGATTTTGCCTATCTCGCTACGCACGCCAGTAGCAAGCACCTTTGCAACACCCTGCCCTTGCACCAGCATCGTTCCGGAATACACAAAAGGCAAATCATCGCCGCCCGGGCGAGCAAGCGCCAAAGCACCATCCCATTTAAATTTGCGAACAGCAACGGATTCCCCAGTCAGCAAAGACTCATCCGCTTGCAGGTCATTACATTTTAACAACACAGCATCTGCTGGCACACGGTCGCCTTCAGCAAGCAACAAAATATCGTCTTGCACAACCTCCCGCCCCGGAATGCGTTTTTTTTCTCCATCCCGCATGACTAATGCGCGCGGACTGGTAAGATCACGCAGGGCTTCAAGCACCCTTTCGGTTTTCCGCTCCTGATAAATCGTAATACCCATTACAATAAAGACAAACGCTAACAACATCAGCGCCTCATGCAAGTCGCCCAAAACCAGATAAATCAGTCCGGCTGCAACCAGAAGCAAAAACATCGGCTCTCGCACTACATCAAACACAATACTCAATATGCCGCGCACTTTGGTGGATGGCAATTCATTAAACCCATCTGCTTTTAAACGAGCATTCGCCTCCACTTGGGTAAGGCCGGGAAGTTGTTCAGTTTGATTTAAAGGGGTTGTTTGCACTATCGGCCAATTCTTTCGATTTAAGATTCATTTGTCTGAGTATTGAACCTGTTGTTAACCACAGGGGTCTACATATTTTAATATAAACCATACTGATACAGCAGTCTTTATATAAAATAGGCAGAAAGAGTTATCACATATCGAATAACACAGGTTAAGAACAGTTCCGTGCCACGCAAATATTTCAGAAAATACCTACCTACACACGCAGAAATCCTTCAAAACAAGCTTCTTAAAGTTTTCGGATCTGTGCTACACCACCACAATCTGTGGCATCTCAACCGTCATTCTGTTGCTGGAGGCGTTGCTGTGGGCATGTTTACCGGGATGATTCCCGGCCCGATACAAATGTTATTCGCGGCCATTTTCGCGATTATTTTCAGGGTCAATTTGCCCGTAGCTGTTGCTGCCACATGGTTTACCAACCCGGTCACCTCCGTACCGATTTTTTACACAGCGTATAAAATTGGCAGTTTTATCACAGGGAAGAATGCAGGGAATGTCCCACCACTAACATTTAACTGGCATGAAGATAACTGGCTGGAATTTCCGGTTCTTTTCATCCAATGGCTCAGTTCGCTGGGTGAAACTTTTTTGATTGGTACGGCAGTGCTGGCCAGTTTGCTCTCATTGACCAGTTATTTTCTGGTGAAGCTACTGTGGCGCCTTTACATCGTTGCTTACTGGCATCGACGCAAAAAGCGCATCAAGCCAGTAAATAAGTAAATTTAGCGAGCTCAGGCGTTAGTCAAAACGCCATCATCCAGCTTCATGATACGTTGCATGCGTGATGCCAGATTCATGTCATGAGTCACCACCAGGAAGCTGGTTTTGTAGGACGCATTCAAATTCATCATCAAATCCTGAATCCCTTCAGCAGTATGCCGGTCCAGATTGCCGGTAGGTTCATCTGCCAACACACAAGCCGGTCGGGTAACCAAGGCTCTGGCAATGGCTGCACGCTGGCGCTCGCCACCTGAAAGTTCGCCGGGATTATGCGTCAATCGATGTCCCAGACCCACATCATTTAGCACCGCTTCAGCAATGTGATAAGCTTCACTCTTGGCCATTCGCCTGATTAACAGCGGCATGGCGACATTTTCCAGCGCACTGAATTCCGGTAACAAGTGGTGAAACTGATAAACAAAACCCAGTGACTGATTACGCAGATTGCCACGATCTGCTTCACTCATATGCTGAATATCCCGACCCATGATTTCTACTGAACCACTGGAAGCACTATCCAATCCGCCCAGAAGATGCAGCAGCGTGCTTTTTCCAGAACCGGATGCACCAACGATCGCTAAGGTTTCGCCTTTTACAACAGACAAATTGATGCCGAATAATACAGGCACTTCAAACCTGCCCTGCTTGTAAACCTTGTGCAAATCCCGACACGCAAGAACCATATCCTGAGCCTTATTCATATCTTAATGCCTCTGCAGGATTGGTTTTGGATGCGCGCCAGCTGGGGTACAACGTAGCCAGCAAGCTTAAGATAAGCGAAACTGCGCCAATAACAATCACATCGTTTAATTCCAGTTTTGAAGGCAGTTCGCTGATGTAATAAATATCCTTTGCGAGAAAATGTATGCCGAAAAGTCTTTCAATGGCTGGCACCACCACATCGATATTCAGAGCCAGTGTCACGCCTCCTAGCAATCCCACTAACGTGCCAATCACACCAATCAGTGCCCCCTGCACAATAAATATTTTCATGATGCTGACCGGAGAAGCGCCCAGGGTACGCAATATCGCGATATCGGCCTGTTTGTCAGTCACCACCATCACCAGCGTAGAAACAATATTGAATGCGGCAACGGCAACAATCAGCAATAAAATAATAAACATGACATTCTTTTCAATCTGAATTGCCCGGAAAAAGTTGGCGTGTTGATGCGTCCAATCACTTATATATAGGTCACTTGAAAGCATCGCACTCATTTCCTGTGTCACCTGAGGCGCCTTGTACAAATCTTTCAACTTGAGTCGGATACCGGAAACCTTATCTTCCATACGATACAGTTTCTGTGCATCTCCCATATCAATCAGCGCAAGACCGTTATCATACTCATACATCCCTACTTCAAAAATTCCGACTACTCGAAACTGTTTCAGTCGCGGCAAAATACCGGCAGGGGTTACTTGTCCTTGGGGGGCAATCAACACCAGCTTTTCCCCTATTCCGACACCTAAAGCCCGTGCCAGTTCAGAACCAAGCACAATCCCGAATTCACCCGCACGCAAATTGGTCAGCTTGCCGGCTTTCATATGCCGGCCAATATCTGCCACCTTATCTTCATACTCCGGCAGAATGCCGCGAATAATCACACCCTGAACATTCTGATCGAACGACAACATACCCTGCGCCATGATATAAGGCGCAGCGGCAACGACTTCCGGATGCTTGATAGCCTGCGATTCGACACTTTGCCAATTTGAGAGGGTATTGTCCAGGCCGCTGATTTGCGCATGTGCTGCCACCCCCAGAATTCGCGCCCGAAGTTCCTCCTGAAACCCATTCATCACTGAAAGCACAACAATCAGGGCGGCTACACCCAGCGCGATACCCAGCATGGAAATCAAGGAAATGAAAGAAATAAAATGATTGCGGCGTTTTGCGCGTGTATAACGCAGGCCGATAAAGAGTTCGAAAGGTTGCACGTGTCAGTTCAGAATAATGGCAAACGGCAAGTCTGCCACAAGCTGGCTCGCTTCGCCAATGTTATTCCCCAATCATATGTAATAACACATGCCGTCGCTGTGGTTCGGTACGGTGTTCATACAAATAAACGCCCTGCCAGGTACCCAATGAAGGCAGCCCAGCAACGACCGGAATTGACAAATGGGTTTGGGTTAAGGCAGCCCTTACATGGGCAGGCATATCATCCGGTCCTTCCAGAACGTGATCATAAATGGGGTCACCCTCAGGCACCAAACGAGAAAAAAAACGCTCCAGATCAGTTTGCACATCAGGATCATAATTTTCCTGTATCAGCAGACTGGCAGAAGTGTGCCGGATAAAAATCGTCAGAAGGCCTGTTTGCATACCAGAGGATTTTACCCACAGGTTAATCTGATCGGTAAAGCAGTAAAGCCCTTTCCCTTGAGTATTCATTTCCAGCTGATGGGTTACCTGTCTCATGAAGTTAAATCTGGAATTTGAATAAACACTACCCGTTTTCCTCTGCGATGATTGCGAGTTACACCTTAGTTTCTAATTAGTTCTCATCCGGAAACGTAACCAATTGTTACAAATAGAGAAAAGATAACGAAAGAGGATGAAGGTCCCGGTGAAAAAGAGTATAGTTTGATT
>JAYVLG010000053.1:0-3761 GCA_043759595.1 Sulfurirhabdus sp.
TTTGGTGTGAGGAGCAATCAGATCAATGTGGTCAGTTTTGGTGAAGAAAAGCCCAGATCAACTTGCCATGAAGAAAAATGCTGGGCCGAAAATCGACGCGTGGATTTCAACGGAAAAGCGGGCAATTAGCTGAATTTAAAACACAATCACAGTACAGCAATGCAACATTATCTGCTCACCCGAGAGTTGCTGGGTCGGGAAAACTGGGCAGGTAAATGACGGTTTTGTGCCCGATTGAGACGGTCAGTTTTTGAAAAACAGACATTTAACACCTCCGTTTTGTTAGCCGGAGGTGTCAACTAATTTGGGGGAACATTACCGTCCCTCTTGACCGTAAGGTTAGTCGTTACCCGATTCAGCGAGAGCGTCCACCGCCAGGCCCCATGCCTCCACCTGCCCCCATGCCACTCCCTCTGGCAGGTGGATCGTCAGGCAGGGTTACACCACGTTCCTTGGCTCGCTCTTTCATGCTCTCATGATGTTCCTTGCGGATTTGCTCTCGTTCTTCGGTGGTTTTTGCAGCGCGCATTTTGGCACGGTATTCGACGCGTTCTTGCTGCGTCATTAGTTGGCTACCATAGACTTGCACTTGCTTTTTTGTTGGGGTCTTTTCTTGGGCTGGAGCTTGATCAGCCGCCAATGCGAACCCTGTGGACAGAAACAGTGCAGTTGCCAAGGCGGACATTATTAATGGTCGTTTTATCATCGTAGACTCCTTCAATATGGATTGTGAAATTTACAACCGCAGCCACTGCAACCCGTTCAGTGACAGCGCCTACGTAAAGTTGAGGGGCGCCGCGCTTCTGCGGCGTCCCGCTCGAACGCCGGGTTGGGCCGCTCTTGCATTCATAGGGTGAAATCATAGGGTTTGGGTATGTTCAAGTCGTGAGCGGCTCTATTCCAAGCCGTGACTCGTTCGTTTTCTGGTTCTGCTTTTTTGAAGATTTCAATTGAGCATATCAAATCGTCGATGAGGCAGAGTGTTGAAACCGGGAGCCAATGGCGACCCGTGGCAGTAGATGCAACCGGCTCAAGATGAACTACCGGCATTCTTTGCCCATCGCTTTCGATACTATCTACTCGGAGCCCTTTGTAGCACAGCCACCCGAGTAGTTCACCCTTCTTATTTTCAAGAATTTTAGGCTTAAACTCATGCACTGTTCCGCAGCGAAACATTTGGTACAACTCAACAGCACGCTTTCCGTAGTTCGGATCGGTCTTTGCCATGACATGCTCAATAAATTCCCGAGATCGGTCTGCAACTTGGCCGCCTCTCCCAGAGTATAGATGCCCAAGATGATCTATATAACTCAAAACCTCTCGACAAATTGCGAATGGGGCGTGCCCGGGAACGTCAAGCAGAGGGCAGATGTCAGCAGTAACTGTGCCTTTGAGCATTTGCAAATAGTCCTCCGCATCTTTCCAAGAAACGATGATGGGAACTTGCGCCATTCACTTATCCTCCCTAGAACCGGCGCTGGTCGTTGCATTAGAGAACAGTCCGTTAATATCCCTAACCAAATCGGGTAGTCGGATGCCTGGAAATGAACCCATATGTTTATCAATTATTTTTTTGAGACCGGCTTCAAAATTCTCACATTTGGCCTTCTTTAGGAGTTCAACGTACCCTTCCCCAATCGAAGCCTTGCAGTTGTTTAGCTCGTCTTTTCGTTCATCCCACCCCATCTTCGTAACCTGCTCATGCAGCCCAAGACACCAGTGAACTCGCGAGAGAACATCGAATTTAATGGCGTCTCTTGGATTACCTTCGCGTTGTCGAAATAACCGCATCTTGTCGTAGATCTCAGAAAGCGACATATGATCACTGGTCATCTGTCGAATGAGTTCATTGAACCATGCCCATGCTTCGTCGTTCTGTTTTGCCTTTTGGAGGTAGGGTGGGAGCTTCAAGTAATCTTTGATCGTAAGCGTCAGCTGTTTTTCTTCAGCTTCTTTATAAGCCGCCTTCAACTTGTCTACAGCTTCTTCAAATCTTCCTGCCTTGTGTAATGCCGTTGATTCCTTCACCAGTTCTGAATAGTGGCGGAAAAGATCGACATTGATCTTCGATTCAAACGTAAGCTGAACGCCCTTTTTCTTCTTCAAGAAGAAGTAAGCAACGATCCCCACAATCAGTAGAATAAGAAGGATGGTATTCACGCTACTCCTTTATTGACTAGATAATGCCAACTCGAACTTGTCGGCCCAACAGTTATTCATATGACAGATCCGTCCGGACATGCTTAATAATACGGACACCAGAATCCCCCTATAACCTATTGATGAAATGCAGGTTATCCAGTTTATAACAAATATACAAGGTTAATCATACGGACAGGGCTACCAAAAATTATAGGATAAGCTCCGAACTTCTGCTTTGGAGAAGATTCGTGGATGACCGATGGCCGATCGCTGCCCGTTTGTTATCGAAGACGCTGACTGTTGTGTGATTTAAACAATCAGCCAATCTGTCTGCCTGACAATGAATTGTTAAGCTACTGCGTGATCGGTTGTAATGCGTTGCATTTGCTGCAACACATCGTGCAGTTTTGCTTCAGCTTGCCACAAGTCATATTTTGTTTGCATGTCTACCCATAGTTGAGCACCATTACCTAACAATACACCCAAGCGCAGTGCCATTTCAGGAGAAATACCACTGCGTTCGGCTAGTACCGCATGCAGGGTTTGACGCGAAACGCCAAGGCTACGGGAAAAAGCGCTAACTGACATATTGAGTTTGGGCAATACATCTTCGCGCAAAATAGCGCCGGGGTGAGTTGGTTTTCGTGTACGCATGATTCCTCCTAATGATAGTTTTCCAGGTTAACCCTAAATGCATTCTCGCCTTCCCATTCGAAGGTGATGCACCATGGACCATTTACATGAACGCTGTAACGCTTTGGTTTTCCATGCAGGGGATGAAAATCAAAGCCAGGGATGTTTAATGCTTCAAGTGTCTTTGCTGTATTGATGGCGTCCAGTCGTCTCGAAACGCGATCTACCAATGATGCCTGCACCTTGGCACTCTTGCCCTTCTCGAAAAGCTCTTCCAGCCCTTTGTGCATGAACGATTCAATCATGGGATAACTGTAAAGTATTTCTTTACACATGTAAAGGGTGTGATGATAATTTTGCCTTCATTCTGAAACAAAGATTAGGCAAAGCAGTGATGGCACACAGAGATTTAGATGCCAGACAGCGGACACTCGCTAAGGGCAATTAATGGCCGGTTAGCGACGAACAATATTTTCTACAAGTACCGCACAGCTCAATTCGATTTTCAAAATCAATTTCAATTGCAACAGGAATTTGCAATACAACTATTTAGCCACTATTTCTTTGCAGGTTTGTTTGATTTGGTGGAAGAGGGGGCAGGTTTAGCCTGAATCTCCTTGGCTGGCTTTGGTATCTTCATCCCGCTGGCATTGCCAAAATCCAGGATGATCGATGGTGTGGCGTAGGGGCCAGTTATACGCATCGGGATGTTTACACCCTTGAGTTCGGCTATTTCTCCATTGCTGCTGCGTTTAAGGTTGGTGGCAACAGTGGTGTTGAGACGATAGTTTAATTGGCCGGTTTCAAAGGTAATGTCGCCTTCGCCCTTGCTGGTAAGGAGCGGTGATTTCAGCAGGAAGTCGCTGCTGCGTGCTTTGCCTTCATTGATGTCGAAGGTGGATTTAAGTTTTGAGAATGGGGTGAGTTCTGTAAATTTTGCCGGTTCGGTTTTTTCAGCGTCTTTTATACCCAATTGGCTTTTGCCG
>JAYVLG010000054.1:0-97785 GCA_043759595.1 Sulfurirhabdus sp.
AATCAAACTATACTCTTTTTCACCGGGACCTTCATCCTCTTTCGTTATCTTTTCTCTATTTGTAACAATTGGTTACGTTTCCGGATGAGAACTAATTAATGACAGTTTTTTCAGAAATAACCTTGTTTTCACATCATTAACTTACCTAACAATCTTTATTGCATACATCAAATAATTCACATTCACCTTAAACTTCCACATTACTTGTGTATTTACGTAAATTCAACAACTAAGATAGAAAGTATTAAGCATACTTTCACTCATCCAGTAAAATATATTGCGCTGCAATATTTCCGTGAAACTGGATAACAATTGATCTTTACAAGTATTCTCATCAAGCAGGCAGCAATATATGTACCGCCTCCTTAAATTATAGAAATATATTTATTTGTTTTTTTGCAATACATTACCTACTGTTTTTAAACATAAACCATATAAATTATGTCGATAATTCATCATAAGTGACGAAAACACATTTACTCTTTAGTTAAAGATAACTCTTCTCTTGATGTATTTTAAAGATTAACGCTTGTTAACGTCATTCGTTCGATATAGTATATGAGTACTACAAAGAGATAATCCATACGCTTTTTTTCATTTTCTGCATTCTGGAAGCTGGCAATGCCGGGCAATAAGCTACAAAACCGGCTTTTTTTGGATTCCTGAAAATTTTCTTGGTTTATTAAGGAATTTTATGTTTACACAACGACTCAGTTTTCTCAAACATAGTTTTGCATTGCTCGTCTGCCTGACTTTATTTTCACCCCCTTCTATCGGAGCTGAAATAACTATTACCGGCTCGAGCACTTTAGAGTCTTTCCTTAAACAATGGGCGGCATTGGTTCAGTCCAAATCTCCGGCTACACAAATCAATATTTCCAGCCCCGGCACCAGCGTTGCTCCAAAGGCTTTGGTGCAAGACAAGACAGATTTGGCCGCTATGAATCGTGAAATGACTAATGATGAAAGCGAAGCTTTTATTCGTACTCACGGTTATTACCCCACTGCCATTGCCGTCGCCATTGAAGCCGTTGCGCTGTACGTTCATCCTAGCAACCCCCTTCCGGGATTAGATGTCATTCAACTTGACGCGATATACTCCAAACACCACGGGTGTGGCTGGCGTGAGACTGTTGATACATGGGGAAAGTTAGGTGTTGACAGTACATGGAAATCTAAACCCATCAATTTGCTAGGCCATAACAAGAAATCTGCTGTGCGTGATTTTTTCAATAAAACTGTGATTTGCCGCGATGACTTTAAGGATGACATTCCAGAATTAAGTCACGATCAAATACTGGCGAAAATTGCCGAAGATCCCTACGCGATAGGTTATGGTGCTTACCAGCCTGACAGCAAACTCAAAATAGTACCAATCAAGAAAGGGGGCAGTAACTTTGTTCCGCTGACCCTTGAGAACGTCTACAATCGTAGTTACCGTCTGCAACATTATCTTTATTTATATGTAAACAAACCAAAAGATAAGGCAATTAACCCTGCTGTGCTGGATTTCCTGAAAACGGGCTTGAGCCCTCAAGGACAAGTTTTTGTAAAGAATGCTGGCTATATACCGCTTTCTGATGAATTAATTCAACGGCAGTTAAGCAAGTTAAAATAAATAATCGGTTTTTGCCAACTTAACAAAAGCTAACAAATAGGGGCCTCTTAATGGGGCCTCTTTAAATTTCGATCATCTCAAAATCATCTTTTCTTGCGCCACAGTCTGGGCAGGTCCAATTGACTGGAATGTCTTCCCACTTTGTCCCGGGCGCAATCCCTTCATCTGGGGCCCCTTTAGCTTCATCATATATATACCCGCAAATCAGGCACAAATAGGTTTTATATTCACTTCCACTCATTTTAATATCCTGCTTGAGCTTGTGGCACTGGAACCAATGCTGTGTCACAGGCAAATTTACGTTAAAATACGCATTTTAATCACAATCAGACGATATTAACAGCGCGGCCTCATAAGATATTTCTGCCTGTTTATTAACAGCACTACTATTTGTAAGCTACTAAATCTCATGCCCCAGACACCTCCTCTCGTACTTACATTCTCCGCTTCCGACTCTAGTGGCGGCGCAGGCATGCAAGCTGACATTCTTACTCTCTCCAGTATGGGCTGCCATCCGTTATCAGTTGTGACTGCCATCACTGTTCAGGACACTTTAGGGGTGAGCGATATCATGGCCCTGGACGCTGAATGGGTGTCAGACCAGGCACGCGCTGTACTTGAGGACATGACCGTTAGCGCTTTCAAGATCGGATTGCTTGGTAGTGTCGAGATTATTGCCGTTATTGCGGAAATTATTGCAGATTATCCTGACATTCCCCTAGTGCTGGATCCCATTCTTGCCTCTGGCCGC
Organism: Sulfurirhabdus sp.; assembly: GCA_043759595.1. Lineage (GTDB taxonomy): Bacteria > Pseudomonadota > Gammaproteobacteria > Burkholderiales > SMCO01 > Sulfurirhabdus. The sequence goes on from JAYVLG010000054.1 coordinate 2,370, forward strand.
GGTGATGAACTTGCTTCTGAAGATATGGTGTCTGCCATGCGTGAATTGCTGCTCCCCCAAGTTACACTCATCACACCAAATAGTCTGGAAGCACGACATCTTGCAGCCGACGAAAATGACGATGAAGATGACCCAAGCCTTGACGAGTGTGCAATTCGTTTACTGGACATGGGATGTGAATATGTCTTGATCACAGGAACCCATGAACATACACCGCAAGTAATTAATACCTTGTATGGTCCAAATAGCCTGAAACGCAGCGACAAGTGGCAACGCCTTCCGGGAAGTTATCACGGGTCAGGCTGCACCCTGGCCTCCGCAATTGCCGCCACATTCGCTCATGGGCTGGAAATCAACGAAGCAGTGAAAGAAGCTCAAGAATTCACCTGGCAGGCCCTGCAGGCGGGGTTTCGACCTGGGATGGGTCAATATATACCAGACCGATTGTTTTGGGCACGAGAAGAAGACGATGATACCAAAGATTAAAGGGCTGTATGCCATAACGCCCGATTGGTCGGATACTGAGAAATTGCTCCATGCCACCCGTAGTCTTCTTGAAGTGGGTGCAAGTGCTATTCAATACCGAAATAAAAGTGATGATGTCGTACTGCACCACGCTCAAGCCAGTGAGCTGATTCAGCTATGCCACTCATTCAAAGTGCCGTTGATCATTAATGATAATCTCCGGCTGGCTGACCTGACAAATGCAGATGGTCTGCACTTAGGGGCAGAAGATGCCTCAATTCGGGAAGCCCGGTTTATATTAGGCCCGGATAAAATTATTGGCATATCTTGTTACAATAGCTTGGATCGCGCCAAAGAAGCCGAGCAACAAGGTGCTGATTATGTTGCTTTCGGGAGCTTCTTTGCTTCCCCAACCAAACCCAATGCCGTTTACGCGCCCTTGTCTTTACTTGAGGAAGCTAAACGCGTTTTGCATGTCCCTATTGTCGCCATTGGCGGCATCACCCTGGAAAATGCAAATCTCTTAGTTAAAGCTGGTGCAGATGCCGTAGCCGTTATTTCTGCTCTGTACGAGAACAATGACTTTCATGCTTCGGCGGCAAATTTTACCAGCCTGTTTCATCGACCTGACCAAATTCAGTAAGGAAAATCATGACCTCACGAAACCAGCAACTTTTTGAGCAATCCTTAAAACATATTCCTGGCGGTGTTAACTCACCTGTACGCGCTTTTAAATCTGTCGGTGGTACGCCTCTCTTTTTTAAACGAGGAAAAGGAGCGTATGTCTGGGATGCTGACGACAAGGCTTATATAGATTACGTGGGGTCATGGGGACCACTGATCCTGGGACACGCACATCCCAAAGTGGTCAATGTGGTCAAAGAAAGCGCTGAACGGGGACTGAGCTTCGGCGCACCGACTGAAACCGAGTTGGAAATGGCCAATTTATTGTGCGAACTGGTTCCCAGTATGGAACAGGTGCGTTTAGTCAGTTCAGGTACAGAGGCAACCATGAGCGCCATTCGTCTTGCACGTGGCTTCACCGGGCGCAGCAAGATAATCAAATTTGAAGGTTGCTATCACGGTCATGCTGACTCCCTTCTGGTAAAAGCGGGTTCTGGTGCGCTTACCTTTGGCCAGCCCAGTTCTGCGGGTATTCCACCGGAAGTGGCCGCACACACTTTAGTCTTGGATTACAACGATACGGAACAACTTGCAGATACATTCAAGCAAATCGGCAGTGAGATTGCCGCGGTCATTATCGAACCCGTTGCGGGCAATATGAATCTGGTCGCCCCCAAATTAGATTTTCTGAAATCATTACGCGAATTATGCACGCAACACGGAACAGTGCTTATCTTCGATGAAGTCATGACTGGGTTTCGCGTTGGGCTTCAGTGCGCACAGGGGTTGTATGGCATTAAACCTGACTTGACTACGTTAGGAAAAGTCATTGGTGGCGGCATGCCTGTTGGCGCATTTGGTGGAAGACGCGACATTATGCAATGTATCGCTCCTGTAGGCCCGGTATATCAGGCTGGTACATTATCCGGCAACCCGGTGGCTGTAGCTGCAGGACTGGAAACACTTCGTCTGGTAAAGGCTCCTGGTTTTTATGACCAACTGGCTGCCAGCACGCTTACCCTGATCGAAGGTTTAAAATCAGCTGCCAAGGCATCAGGTATAGTTTTTTCAGCTCAGGCGGTCGGCGGGATGTTCGGTCTGTATTTCAGTGAAACATCGCCCCAGAGTTTTAATGAAGTAATGAAATGTGACAAGGACAAATTCAATACTTTCTTTCATAGCATGCTGGATGAAGGCGTCTACTTTGCGCCTTCTGCATTTGAAGCCGGGTTTGTTTCAGCAGCCCACGGTGCTGAAGAAATCAACAAAACCATCGAGTCTGCCAAGAAGGCATTCTCACTCTTGAAGTAGCAAGATTAAATGTCTACGGAAATCACCAGCGAAGATGCGCTTTGTCTGAATGTGCTGCTGGCCTCAAATGTGCAGGCCATCCGCATAGATGAATCCACCATGACCGTTCACGCATTGACCGACCGAGGGGAAGCAACCGTTGCACTCCACCCGGACTGTCGCCATGACCAATATTTGAGATTGGTACGGGAAACATTATCAGAACATGCACTGGATTCCCCGGGTGGTTACCCCGTATACCTTCGCCGCTGGTCCAGAATGGGGCAGCTTCGCGATGAAACCCTGCCGCAACTTCTGTTAACCGGCGAGCCAGAGGCAGTCATTGCAGTCGTGTATGCTGCCGGTTTGACGGATGAAATAGCACGCCGGGCATGGTGGATTATGCCTACAGCTGAAATTGCAAGACGCATGCTGGAAAAGCCTGCCGTTGCTGAAAGCCAGATGGGCAAAGTGTTAGCCGATTTCCTGGTTGAACATTTGCCGTTTGAAGAAGACCATTACGCCATTATCGAAACGATTCGATTTCTGCTCCACACGGGGCTGGTTGACGATACAACCCGTGACAGATTATGGAAAAAAGGCCGCTATAAAAATGCCTATTATGTGGGATTTCTGGAGCAATCACCGGACAAGCTACCTGGCCTGATACCGGCGCGAACCGATATAGCGTCAATCAATGCAAGGCTGGAGCAATTGGCTGTTAACGGGAATACCGTAGCACTGCAACTCAACCGGATATTTTCCGGCCAAGGTCAGACGTTCCTGAGTACATGTGAAGAGGTATTACGCCATCCAGCTACACAGGATGTCGTGAATATTCTGCTCAATGCATTAGGTAACTATTTCCGTTCGGGTTTAACAATAACCCTTACTGATGCCGGAAATGAAATCAGTATCTGTATTCAGAAGGCAGAACAAGTATGCGAGGATGCGATCACTGATTCAAGTTCCCCAGAATTGCAGATTCGGGAATTATTAACTGCCTTACCGCAATTACAAGCAGAAGTACGTGCCATGCTGGCGCTATCCACAGTCAGCTCAGCAATGGCCGAGCCCATTTTTGCCCGCACAACGGCTATTGGCACCTTGATGCGCACTAAACTGGAGCCGGTGACATTCCCTCTGTTCGAGCAAATTGGCATATTATGCGGCAAGTCAGCTTAATTAAAATTCAACCAGCTTGCCAAAACCAAGCAGAATATGGATTACGATTACAGCGTCCCGTAAGAATGAAGCCCTGACAAGAACATATTCACACCCAGGAAAGCAAAAGCGGTTACCAGCAAGCCAACAATCGCCCACCACGCCAGCATCGGACCGCGCAAGCCTTTAACCAAACGAATATGCAGCCAGGCTGCATAATTCAACCAGACGATAAGCGCCCAGGTTTCTTTAGGGTCCCAGGACCAATATCCACCCCATGCTTCCGCTGCCCACATTGCGCCTAAAACTGTGGCAATGGTAAAGAAAGCAAAGCCAATGGTAATCGCTTTGTACATCACATCATCCAGCACATCCAGGCTTGGCAAACGACTGACAAGCAACCCTTTTGACACCAGAATGTACGCCACACCAATCATGGCAGCCAGTGCAAAAGAGCCATAACCGATGAAATTAGCCGGCACATGAAGCTTCATCCAGTATGACTGCAGTGCGGGCACCAAAGGTTGAATTTCGTAAGCTTGACGCCCAAACGTATACCACAGCAAAAATCCTACTGCTGCGCTGATAACCAGCAGCACAAAAGCTCCCATCTGCCTGTTTTGATAATATTTTTCATAAAACAGGTAAAGCAGGGACGTAATAATCGAAAACAGAATAAATACTTCATACAGGTTGCTGATAGGAATATGACCCACATCCGGGCTGATCAGGTAAGATTCATACCAGCGCACCATCAACCCGACCAGCCCCATGGTCACCGCGCTCCATGTCAGGCTACTGGCCACTTTATAGGTAAATTCAGAACGGACAATTAATCCAATCCAGTAAGTAACCGTCGCCAGCACAAACAAGGCACTCATCCACATAATTGCGGACTGGCTGGATATCAGGAATTTCAACCAGAATACTTGTTCAGCCCTGGGTAGCTGCCCTTGATACAAGCTGATACTGAACAAACTTACCCCTGTCACCACAATCATCAAGGTGCGCACCGGTTTCCAGTACCACCCCAGCCCCCATAACATACCCGCTATCAGCACCAGAATGCCTTGCTCATAACCATCCATGTAACTGCCATACAGACGATAAGCGTACACGCTACCTGCCACTAAAAATGCGGCATACAGCCAATCAAACCAGGAGATTTGCTTGAGCCAGTTACGCTGCTCTGAATATTCTTGTGCCAATTCCATGATTATTCCTTCAATAATGCCGCTACATCTTGTTTGTGAAGATTAAATTCTTTTTCAAAATCAAGCGTCTTTCTGTTTCCAGACATGGCAAACAACAACTTGCCATCCTGGGGTTTAAGTAGTAGCCAGATTCTGCGTTCCCGAATATAGAACATGGCAAACACACCTAAAATCAAAAGAGCCGAACCTCCATATACGATATTCTTGCCGGGGGAACGCGTCAACTGCAAGCCGGTTGCTTTCACCTCGTCATATTGCACAAGTTGCAGGTAAACTGGTGCACCATAAAAGAAAAGATCACTGATTGTATTCAGGCTATCCCGCACAAACTGCAAACTGTTTGCGTCCATTTTTGCTGGGTTCTGACCTGCTCGCTCTCGTGTTAACTGATAAGCGTCAAACACGGCGCCTTCCAGAATTTTCAGATAAGTCTGGGCGGCTTTCTCCTGTTCAGCTTTCGGGGCTGCCTGCTGGATAAATTTTGCAAGGGCATCATATCCATGGGTACCGAACATTTCCAGCACGCGCTCTGTGCTTTCAATTAGCTTGGCACGTAACGTTTCGCTAATTGCCTCACCCTGAAGCGCATCCTTAGCAAAACGTTTTGCAATTTCCGGGTACATCGTTTTGTCAAAAAGCGCTGCGCGCAAACGCATAAAACCTTCAATACTCCCCCCGTCATCCATAGGAAAACGCACATAACGAAGCGGTTCGCCAGGACTGCTACGTATACCACTCAGTAAATACCAGCGATTTTCCAGCAGAATCGGCAACATATAATTACTGTATTCCGTTGCCTGCCCTTGTGCATCCCGCACCTTATACAGGAAACTTGGACCTACGTTATGCAGCCCTTTATCTTGTTTTCCAGCAGCACTTGTACCAAAAACGCTCATCGCGTTTTGAGCCAGGGTTTCAGGCTTTTTCACTTCTTCAACAGTACCTGACCCTGTATTTTCAATATTAAATGGTCGGAATTCAGTAAATTCGATCGTATATTGATTCTGACCACTGGTTAACTTTGTTGACCCATTTACTTTGCCATCTACCGGGAAGGATTTATCCAGCGGAGATAACAGGTTCCACCCATTCAAAGTGAAATGTGTTCCGCCATCACCAAAGCTGGCCTGATAAATGGCCACACCTTTGTAAATTAAAGGATGATTGACGGTGATAGTGTGCTGGACTGATTCACCCGTCTCTTTGTCTGTCACGACAAGATCACTGGCAAATGACTTGGGCTGCCCGGTTGTATAGTGTTCAATATGAAATTTCTTCAAAGCCACATTAAATGGCAAATCCTGAACTAAATAACCTTCGCCTACATTCAAAAACACAACATCTGCACTCATTCCTTCAGGAATAGTTACATTTCCCCGGAAAGACAAGTTACTTGGCGAAAGCCGGCTTTCTTTCGATACCTGGCTCTCGGGTATATCTCGTGTTTCAATTTTCTTGTACCCCAGAGCTTCCTGAAGTTTCAAAGGCACATTTCCGTCCAGCAAACCGCCAATACAAATAATGACGATTGCAGAATGCGTCAATATATAACCTACACGATGGTAGCTGCCTGCTTTAGCCGCCACCAGTGTGCCTGCTTCCGTATCATTTACTTTAAATCGGTAACCACGTTTAGTTAAATAATCGGTTAAGCGTGTCAGTAACTTTTCTTGAGAAAGCGTCGCGTCATACTCTGCCTGATGGGAAAAATGTCGGAGGGAGTTCTCTTGTGCATGCTCACGGAAACTGCGCATTTCCCGCAACATCAATGGCGTATTTCGATAAACGCATAAACTGGTAGAAATAACCAGAAAGACCAGAATAGCCAGAAACCAGCTCGTATGATAAACATCGTACAGACCAAGTGTTTTGAAAAGGGGAAACCAGAACTGGCCAAACTCAATCACATAATTTGGGTATGGCTCGTTCTGTTTCAGAACCGTGCCAATAATGGAAGCAATGGCAAGCACTGTTAGCAAGCTGATAGCAAAACGCATCGAGCTCAGCAGTTCGTATAAAGATTTGCTGAAAGTTTGAGGTTGCACAGGCAAAATTATCAGGATGAGTTGAGAGAAAAAAAGGGTGGCTAAACGCCACCCTTTAATTAGTACATCTTTTTACAGAAAAGTTTCAGATTAATGCAAACCTGAAATATATTCAGCAGCAGCTTTCATTTCCTGATCTGTCATTTTAGCAGCAATAACGCGCATCATTTTAGCGCCATCGTTTGCACGTTCGCCACTTCTAAAGAGCTTAAGCTGAGTGAGCACATACTCTGCATGCTGACTACCCAAACGTGGGAACTGCACTGGAATACCTGCACCGGCAGGGCCATGGCAAGCTGCACACGCAGGTACACCACTAGCCGCATTACCGCCTTTAAATATTTTCTGACCTTGCGCTACCAATTCCTTATCTTTGGCTGCACCGGGCTTGATTGTCTTTTCACCAAAATATGCACCCAAATTGAGCATATCTTCAGGTGTTAAAGCAGCAACCATACCGGACATAACGGCACTCTTGCGCTCACCAGATTTGAAATCATGAAGCTGCTTGGTAATATACTCAGCATGCTGACCAGCCAACTTTGGATTTGCGCTGCTGGTACTGTTCCCGTCTGCGCCATGGCAAGCAGCACAGACTTGAGTCACGATTTGCTGCGCCTTAGCAGGATCGGCCTTTGTGGCAGTTTCAGCGCTCGCTGAAGCGGTAACTAACAATCCGGCCACTGCAAACATCGCCATGATTCCTTTCATTCTTTGCTCCTTAAACTTTGCACAAACAAGTTATTAACTGAAAAAGTTGCTATTCTATACCAAGATTTAGTTATCATGCCAGTATTAAGCAATCATTCACATTTTACCCCAAAAGTTAAAACATGCCTTTATTTCAGAACGCCACCTTTCTTGTCACCGTTAATCATTTGCGTGACCTGCCCCCTCACACTGGCCTGGAAGTTGCATTTGCCGGGCGGTCCAATGCGGGGAAGTCCAGCGCAATTAACACGCTGGCTAATCGCAACAGGCTGGCTTACGTCAGCAAAACACCCGGCCGAACCCAGCATATCAATTATTTTACGTTGGGAAATGACCGTTATTTGGTCGACCTTCCAGGTTATGGATACGCTAAAGTGCCACCGACTATTAGACAGCACTGGGAAAAACTGCTTAGCACCTATCTTCAAGTGCGGCCGCAATTATGCGGATTAGTCATGATTATGGATATCCGCCATCCATTTACACCGCTTGACCAAAAAATGCTGGAGTGGTTTTTGCCTACGGGTAAACCGGTACACATACTAATGACCAAGTCGGACAAATTTTCCAGGCAGGAGTCCAGCAAAGCCCTGCTTGAAGCAAAGGCAGTTCTGGCTAAATCTTACCCCAACTGCACCATTCAGCTTTTTTCCAGCCTGAAGCGGCTCGGCATAGAAGAGGCGGAAAACGCCATTAACAGCTGGCTAAGCAAACCAAGCTTGTCCGAAAGTGTCGCTGCCGAACAAGCAAACAAAGAATAAAAAACCCCCGGTTAAAGGGGAGTAAAACCGGGGGCAGAACGCCTTAATAAAGATTAAGGCACCCGCTCAGGGAGGAGAAGCGGGAGACGATTGGGATCGTCTACTTATAAGATAGACGAAAATAAGAATAGTTCCAGAAATGATTTAATTTTTCTGATCGATGCTTGCCCTTTGACATGAGATAATGTTGTTCACCTGCCTTCACAGGCTTACCAATATTCGCACATTTATTTATTTTGAAGTGATTCTGCCAATGCAAAACTCCAGCCCATTCCCTCAAAAGCGTATGCGCCGCATGCGTCGAGATGACTTTTCCCGCCGCATGATGCGCGAACATCGATTATCTTCAGACGACCTGATTTACCCAGTGTTTCTTCTGGATGGTTCAAACAAGACTGAGGCCGTTTCTTCCATGCCTGGCGTTATCCGGCAAACCCTTGATAAATTATTTTATCAGGCTGAGCAATGCGTCAAACTGGGCATCCCCGCTATGGCGCTATTTCCTGTTATTGATACTTCTTTGAAAAGCCTGGACGCCAGGGAAGCATTTAATCCTGAAGGACTTGTGCCGCGCGCGGTTGCTTCATTGAAACAGCGCTTTCCGGAACTTGGGCTCATTACCGACATTGCACTGGACCCCTATACCAGCCACGGCCAGGACGGACTGATCGATGAAACTGGCTATGTCTTGAACGATGAGACAATTGCGGTACTGGCTAAACAAGCTGTTGTTCATGCCGAAGCAGGGGCAGACATCGTAGCACCATCTGACATGATGGATGGACGCATTGCCGCTGTCCGGGCTGCGCTGGATGGTACAGGTAAAATTCATACCCGAATTTTGGCTTATTCTGCCAAGTACGCATCGAGTTTTTATGGCCCATTCCGGGATGCAGTGGGCTCAGCAGCCAATCTTGGAAGTGGCAATAAGCACACTTACCAAATGGATCCCGCAAATTCAAATGAGGCCCTCTGGGAGGCTGGATTGGACATTGAAGAAGGTGCGGATATGATCATGGTTAAGCCCGGCATGCCATACCTAGATATCGTCAGAAAAATTAAAGATGAGTACAAAGTCCCTACCTTTGTGTATCAGGTAAGTGGCGAGTATGCCATGCTAAAAGCAGCTGCAATCAACGGGTGGCTTAATGAAAAGGCTTGTGTGCTTGAATCTCTTTTATCTTTCAAGCGGGCTGGCGCAGATGGTATCCTGACATACTATGCTTTGGATGTGGCTAATTGGCTGGCTGAAGAAAAAAGCTAACTTTCCCCGAGCCTCGCCCTGAGTTCTCGCTCCTGCTTAATAATATAGCGCTGAATCAATGCTTGCATGCTTGCGGGCATATCAATAAATTGGCAACCATAGCGCTTTGATTTGGCACCAGACCGAAGGGTGATGTCCAGCACGGACATCACTTCAACAGTACAAGTCACCGCACCAATTTCGGGTAACGCAATCTTGCACCCCAGATATACCGCACCAATCTCTGGGCTCAGCTCCGCAGGCCAATTTGAAAGCCCCACTCCCCCCAAACTGATATCCACTATAGAGGTATCAATTCTATGGCCATCTGACTCCAGAACAATACATCGCACAGGATTAATAATGGGTGTAATCAATCGATAATATTCGCGCCGTTGCAATTTCAGCAAAATGTCCGGAAGCTTTATGCTAAAAGCGTTACGATCCTGGTAAATTACTTTTTTAACCTGGTTCGCACTAAATTGCACTTTTACTTTGTCATGGGTAGTGACAAAAATAATTTTCATGCTATCCATCAGCTTAACATTCAACTCTTCATTTATCCCATAATCCAAAGTAACGGTGTTTTGTACTTTATCAATATGAAGAATACTAGTCAGAATGAAGGTATTACCATGATTAAAATATGCAGTAACCAGTTCATTTCTCTGCATAATTGATTGAAGAATGAAAAGCACCTCTGTCTTCGAATGCACTTGAAACCGACTTAATTCCGGGGTCACATCTACAGCATCCACTGCCTGGCTTTGAATATTTCTTTGCATAACTATTTATTTATTAAATAAAAATGAGTTGCTATAATGGGTTACAATGAATTTTACAGCAATTTAATCAGTATTTCGTTTTATAGCGATATTAAACCCTCTGAATTTTCGAGGAATTAATCGCCAAAAAAATATTAATGCTATATTTATAAATTCACCGAAAAGCGCATAGATCTAATTCATGTGCTTTGTGTCTATAATACACATAAATCTTCATTAGAGAATGAGGTTAATTGTTACAAAATGGTTATAGATCAACGCGACGCAGATAATTGGCAAAACACCATCGTTTCATTCGAGCCCGAGCATCGATTGAGAGATTTATGCATTTCTGAACCTGACCAACCCAATACGCATGAGGTTGCGGTTCAGCAGCAGAAATTTAAAATCAGGCTGGCCACCAATGAAGACCGCCGGGATTCAGCAAGCCTGTTAATTGAAAAAATGTATTCCTGGCGCGGCTATGCAACCGGTGCGACAAGTAATGAGGAACCCAACCGGGTTACGCTTGTGGCTTCTGCCAATGAACATATTCTGGCTACGTTAACCTTGGGCTACGATTCTCCAATGGGGCTAATGGTCGATGACATGTACAAAGCAGAAGTTGACAGCCTTCGCAACGCTGGACGCGTTGTTTGTGAATTGACCAAATTGGCCGTTGATCAGAATGTTCGCTCCAAAGATGTGCTGGCTTCACTTTTTCATATTGCCTATATATATGGCAAAAATATTCATAACGGCACAGATTTTGTCATTGAAGTTAACCCAAGACATGCTCTATTCTATAAAAAAATGCTGGGTTTCGAAGATTTTGGTGAAGAAAAAACATGCCCGCGTGTCAATGCCCCAGCTATTCTGCTCAGACTGGATCTTGACCATGCTACGCGTAAAATTGCGGAACTCGGTGGAAAAAAGAACTTGGCAAAAGGTGAAAAATCTTATTACCCTTATTTCTTTACACCCGAAGATGAACTTGGGATTACGCTACGGCTTCGCCGGGAGATTCCATGAAAGATTATGCCAATTGGCGGAGGAATGACGTTTCTCTTAACTCTAACCAGTTAACTTATAAAACGATGATATAACTCTTCGAAAATTAAATTGGCTGGTTTCAGGAACAGCCTCTATCTACCGTAAAATGCAGTGCAATCCGGATAGTTCGGCAGTATAGTAACCTAACTACATATACGCATATGACCACTTCCAGATAATTTCAATTTCCTTATGCCCCATACATTCAACTATTCAGAAGCTTTTTCTCGTAATATCGGCTGGGTAACAGAGCAGGAACAGTCCATTTTACGCCATAAGCGAATAGCTATCGCAGGGATGGGGGGAGTTGGCGGTATTCACCTCCTTACTTTAGCAAGGCTGGGGATTGGCGCATTTCACCTTGCTGATTTTGATGAATTTGATCAGGTTAACTTTAACCGCCAGGCGGGTGCTTCCATGTCAACGCTGGGCCAACCTAAAGTCCAGGTCATGGCTAATCTTGTCCGAGATATTAATCCCGAAGCCGACATCACTATATTTACTGAAAAAGTAGACAGCACCAATTTAACTAAATTTTTAACCGGGGTTGATCTTTATATAGATGGCCTTGATTTTTTTGCCTTTTCTGCGCGCCAGGCTGCCTTTAAAGCTTGTGCAGACATGGAAATTCCTGCCATAACCGCTGCCCCCTTGGGAATGGGCACGGCTTGGCTAAATTTTCTGCCTGGCCAAATGACTTTTGAATCGTATTTTCGCATGGGAAACCATTCGGATGAAGAAAAAGCGCTACGCTTCATGCTTGGGCTCGCACCGGCAAGACTTCAATTAGGTTATTTGGTCGACCCCACCCGTGTCAACTTCGCTGAACATATTGGACCCTCAACCATTATGGGGTGTCAATTATGTGCTGGCGTTGCTGCAACAGAAGCACTCAAGATTCTATTAAACCGAGGTAACGTCAAGGCCGCGCCCTTTGGTGCCCATTTCGACGCTTATCGAAATAAACTAGCACATACTTGGCGCCCCGGAGGAAACAATCACCCACTCCAGCGCCTTGCCCTATCTCTCGCCAGAATACGCTTCAAAAAATTGCTGGCCAAATAATGCATATGACACCCAATTCTGGCAAATTAGAAGCCATTCTTGAATTGGCGCGCTGGGCACCCAGCGGCGACAATACGCAACCATGGCGATTTGAAATAGTGTCAGATACCCATTTGGTCGTGCATGGTTCTGACACTCGTGATCACTGTGTCTATGACCTGGATGGCCACCCGAGCCAAATCGCTATCGGAGCCTTACTTGAAACCATCAACCTTGCCGCCAGTGGTCAAGGTTTAAAAGCCGCTTTTCAACGCCGACCAAACTTACCGGATACCACACCGACTTTTGATGTACAGTTTGAGCAAGAGCCTCAGCTCAAACCAAGCCCGCTTATCCCGTTTATTACGCAGCGCAGTGTTCAACGCCGCCCAATGCGCTTTCGCCCCCTATCTCAAACTGAAAAAAGTATCCTGGAAATGGCTACGAGTGAATCTTTCCAGATTCTCTGGCTGGAGGGATTTTCCAACAAACTGAGAACAGCGCGGCTCATGTTTGCTAACGCCAAACTGCGTCTGACCATTCCTGAAGCTTATGAAGTGCACCGTAGTGTTATTCAATGGCACGCTCGCTTCAGCGACGATAAAGTGCCGGATCAAGCAGTTGGACTGGATCCGCTTACCCTTCGCCTAATGAGATGGGTAATGGGAAGCTGGCAACGCGTCGTTTTTTTTAATCGATATTTAGCTGGTACTTTAGCACCCAGGCTTCAACTAGACCTTATACCTGGTGTCGCTTGCGCAGCCCACTTTGCACTGCTGGCCCGTCAAGAACCATCCAGTATTGATGACTATATTAATGCAGGCAGGGCACTCCAACGTTTCTGGCTGACGGCTACCCAGTTAGGTTTGCAGTTACAACCAGAAATGACCCCCCTTATTTTTGCATCTTACACCCGCCAGCAGATTCAATTTTCACATATGGCGGGTGTGATGGAAACCGCTATCAATCTTGCGGAAAGATTAAAATTGCTCTTAGGCGAGAACGCTCACCGCCGCGCCGTATTCATGGGCAGGATCGGTGCTGGCAATGCCCCCAAGGCACGCTCACTCAGACTCGCACTAAATCACTTGAGAAAAGTTTGATCGACTCTTGCTCGGGGAATTACTAATAACATGCCACGTAAACGCGTATTATTTTTTGCCGAGGCAGTAACTCTTGCTCATGTAGCCAGACCATATCTGCTTGCTACAGCACTTGACCCCGAAAAATATGAAATATGTTTTGCCTGCCACCCTCGTTATAAATCATTAATGGGGAAAATTCCATTTGTATGGAAGGACATTAACTCCATTCCAAGTGAGCAGTTTCTCACCGCACTTTCAAAGGGCAGCCCTGTATACAATACAAAGACGCTTCGTAATTATGTAAAAGAAGATATTGATTTGATTGAAAAATTCAATCCGGATGTCATTGTGGGTGACTTTCGATTGTCTTTGTCCATCAGTGCCCGCGTATTAAATAAACCCTATATTGCGCTCACCAATGCTTACTGGAGCCCCTATGGAAAACATGGTTTTCCAGTGCCGGAATTGCCTGTCACTCAAATTTTTGGGGTCAAATTAGGGCAAATTTTATTTAATATCGCCCGCCCTATTGCTTTTGCTTTTCATAGCATCCCACTGAATATAATAAGAAAAGAGTACGGACTCCCCTCCCTCGGCTTCAACCTGCAACGCATCTATACAGATGGCGATTACACAGCTTACGCAGATATACCAGAGATTTCACCTACCTTTAATTTGCCGTCTCATCACATCTACATTGGTCCACTTGAATGGTCCCCCGGCATTGCCATGCCTTCATGGTGGGAAACGATTCCCAAAGACCGACCTATCATCTATGTGACATTTGGAAGTTCAGGAAAAAGCGATCAGCTTGGCCTCATTATTCGCGCTTTACAAGACCTCCCGGTATCGATCGTTGCCGCAACAGCAGGCCGCACGAATATTCCGCAGCACGCTGATAACATATATATAGCTGACCACGTTCCTGGTAAAAAAGTTGCCGCTGCAGCTGCACTGGTAATCTGCAATGGGGGGAGCCCGACAACGTACCAGGCACTCAGTGAAGGCAAGCCCGTGATCGGAATTGCCAATAATCTGGATCAGTATCTGAATATGTCCATGGTACAAAATGCTGGCGCAGGAAAGTTACTTCGCGCTGACCAAACTTCTATTTCAGGCATCAGAAAAGTAGCTGAAGAAGTCCTGTCAGATAGCGAAATGGCAAAAAATGCACAAAATTTAATGCATATCATTGCCCAATGCCATCCGGAAGAAAAATTTGAGGCTTTGCTGCAAAGGGCCATTAACCAGCCCTTTCCCATCAAGTGAGCTTGATATAACTCACTCTCAAGTACCTACCCGTCGGTAGGGGCGCTCCCCACCAGAAACCAGCTTAAAGAAAATTTCTACAACCCTGACAGCCTTTTAGAAACTATAACGCGCTTCCGTATAGACACGATCCTTGCTGTTATACTGTCCAAACAACCCAGTTGGTGGCCCCTCAAATATATCTGCACCTGCTGCCAAGCGCCAGTTTCCATCCACTTTCCAGGTCACTTTCAATTGGGCTGACCAGTCTTTACGGTTCAAACTCCTGACCAATAGCAGTTCTGGCTCCAACTTGGGATGCAACGCCTGAGTGCTTAAAAGAATCGATACGCCACTTTCGGTTGTATGAGGCACGATGCCAGCATCGTGATCTGGAAACCAACGTTGAAAGAGTTGCATATTGAATCGAGTTTCTTTTGGAAAACTCCATTCCAATCCGACTACATAATCCAGCATATCCTGCTTCACCAAGCCATCAGCATAAGCTGTGTTCGTTGTGCTAAATAATTTGTCTTTAGTATAAATGACTTCCGCCTTGAGCAGCATTGGCCCCAAATCTTTACCCAATGTGCCACCAATCTGGTGAATCCGTTTATGGATAGGCTCATAGGTAATTGTCTGCGTTGGCATCAAGACTACTTGACGTGCAAAAGCAGCAGAAGGGTCATTAGCTGTATAGTAAAATCCGGAAACATCCCAACCCCCTTTGATATAAGACAAACGCGCACCATAGGCACCATCATTCAGTCCCGTGGGTTGTTTTTCGGAAGCAATCACCGTTTGAAAGCCAGCTACCGCGGGGGGATTGAGGGGATAAAACTCACTTCCTGGCTTACCGATATTATCGTAGCTCATGTAAGGTATCCACACCGCTTCAGCATGAAAATCTTCTTTGAAATATTCCGCTCGAGCAGCCCATTGTGGTATGCGTATCATGTCAAAATCCGGCAGTATAAACTGTCGCATATCCTTGGCGGACACCACATCGGCGAAAAACAATCCGACCATTTCACCCCATACTATATGCTGCCGACCTACGCGAAAATCCAGATCTCCTGCTGAAAAATCTGCATAGGCTTCGCGAATCATGGCTTCGAAACGCTGATCTTTACGCACCTCTGACGGGTAGTAGTCGGTGAGGTCGTAAATAGGATCATAATTTACACGACCACCCAACGTCCAGGCTACACCACCTGCAGTACGACCTTTGGTCGAAAGGTCCAGAGTGTTATTGAATCGAGACCAATGCTTTTTGTCTGCGTAAGTGTAAGCAAGATCATTTTGGTAAAACCCGGTAAATTGTTGTGGTGCTGTGGCTGACTGTTTCAAGTTTGCATTTGCCTGACCGAGTGCAGGAACCTCAGGCACAACAGCTGCTGGTGCGGCTACCGTTGACTTGTCCTGCATATTGCCAGTTGGAACAATCGATTCCGTTTTCTTTGCGGGCTGTTTGGCTTCAGGTGCAGGGTCTCCGAAGAGATCGTCCATGGATTGGGCTTCGACTTTACCTTTTCCATTTTCTGCCGCAGTTGCCGTGGCTGTTGTAACCAACAAACCTAATATTAATGTTCCAACCAGCCAAGAAGACTGATTTAATAGTCGATCATTAAAACCACCCTTTTTTTCCACGGAGCTCCCCTTAGTCCATTATTTGGCCATCGGCCAGTTCAATTACCCTGTCAGCCATCTCCATCACCCGTGCATCGTGAGTAGAAAAGACGAAAGTCGTACCTTCTTCCTGGTTTAATTCTTTCATCAGCCGAAGAATCCCTTCACCTGTTTTATGGTCCAGGTTTGCTGTTGGTTCATCCGCTAAAACAATGCCTGGCCGAGTAGCAAGCGCACGTGCAATGGCCACGCGCTGCCGCTGCCCTCCACTTAATTCATTCGGACGATGACGCACGTAACGTTCAAGCCCGACAACTTTCAAATAGTGCGCCACCCGTTCTTGCCGCTGTGTTTTAGTCACCTCACGCTGCTGCAATAAAGGATATTCAACGTTCTCCCAAGCAGATAGTACCGGTAACAAATTGAAAGTCTGAAAAACAAAACCCAGTTTATTAAGCCGCAAATCTGCCAGTGCATCAGGTGATTTACCACTGATATCTTGTCCGTCAAGCAGGATTTTTCCTGAAGTTGGCGTATCAATACAGCCAATCATGTTCAGCAATGTCGATTTTCCACTTCCTGATGGCCCTGCCAGTGCTAAAAACTCGCCTTTATTAATTGTAAGGGAAATATCACGCAGTGCAGTAACAGTCTGCTTCCCTAGCGCATACTCCTTACTGATGGCTTGAATATCAATGATTGCTTCTGTGGGCTCTGCCACACTTTCATCGTCATCAACAAATTCAAGCTGAAAAAAGTGAATAGCAAAATGATCGCCAATGTTTAATTGCTTCCGCTTGATTTTTTCCCCGTTAAGCAACACACCACTTCTGCTTTCCAGATCCTCCAAATAAAACAGGCCATCTTCCCAAATAATGCGGGCATGTCTACGGCTAACACCTTTATCCAGCAACTGAATCTGGCATTCCGAAGACCTTCCAATTTTAAAATCTGCCTTATACAGGCGAAGGCGCTTTAAAAGCTGCTGATTAAACTTTATCAAAACGCTAGGCATGCGTTAACCCTCCCGCTATCACATTCGATAACTGGCGCAGATAAAACACCAGAATTTGATTTATGCGACGCATAAACATGACCCCACTCAACATATGTCATATAATACCCGATAATCTTGAGTTATACGTTTTGGGTTAACAGGACACAATATATGGTCATGACTCCATCTGATTTTCATTCAGCCAGCCGCTTTAACCATTTCACCACACGGCGAGCTGGAACCATTCACCATGCCATGCACTTTGGACTAAATCCATTATTGGCGGTTTTCGTTGCCATACTGCTTTTGTATTTATACAAACCTGCGCAAGCTACAGAAAATACCGGTGAAGACAGTATCGCTCGTGAAACGTTAACACGGGCAGATCGCATCCGCTTCCCAGATGAAGGATTTCAAGTAGATGTAACGATCACAACAACAGAACCAGATACGGCTGAAGATGTGCGTACTTACCGGATACTCTCTAAAGGCAATAGCTATACTTTGGTGCAAACGACCGCGCCAGCAATTGATCGTGGGCAAATATTGCTGATGCGCGATCGCGACTTGTGGGCTTTTCTGCCTAACTTATCACAGCCCATTCGCTTGCCGCTTTCGCAAAAGTTAACGGGGCAGGTCGCAAACGGTGATTTGGCACGTGCTAATTTTGCAGGAGATTACAACCCAAAAATCCTCCGTTCAGAAAAAATCGATAACGAATCCTTTCAAGTGCTACAACTGGATGCTATTGATAATAGCGTCACTTATCGGAAAGTACTCTTCTGGGTAAATGCAAAAAACAATCGACCCTATAAAGCAGAGTTTTACGCACTTTCTGGCCGTCTCCTTAAAACAGGTTACTACCAGGAATTTCTCCCACTGGGGGGTGAAACAAGACCAACCAAACTCATAATAGAAGATTCTTTACGGCGTGGCCGGCGCTCGGTGCTTGAATATAACAACATGGTAATCAGAGATCTGCCTGATAAAATATTTACCAAAGATTATTTAAAAAAATTAAGTCGTTAAGTGCAATCAATATTGCTTGAAGCCCTGTAACACCAGTATTCAGTTCAATCTGCCACGCTTCTCTAGTTAAATATTGTGGCGCAACGCGTCCACAACCAATAAGCGAGAAGCCCGACGTGCAGGCAATACTGCAGCCACGATGGCTGCCAGAGCCCCAATAAGCATCGCCATTGCCACTACCCACGGCACCAGTCGAATGGTAGCAATGTAACCAATATTTGAACCGGGGGGAGGTGGCATGGGGAGGCCAAAACCCGATATCATTACAGCAAGCCCGACGCCAATGACCACGCCGAGAAAACTCCCAACCAGGCCAAGCAAAGCATTCTCTAGCAAAACCAACTTAAAAATCTGGGTTCGGCGTAGCCCAACTGCGAGCAAGGTACCAAACTCACCTGTACGTTCATATACCACCATATTAATGGTACTGGCTACACTCAAAACCAGCATGACAAGTATAATCGATTGTAATGCACCAAACTGGCGTCTATAAAGAGCTTCGGTCTTTTGATAAAAATCGGCCAGTTCGTACCAGGGTTTCACTGTATATCCAAGCGGGGTCAACTTGGCTCTAACAACAGCTGCAACAGCGTCTGTTTTACTGGTATCGTCCAGCAGTACAACCACACTATGTATCGACTGAGTAAACAATAATTCCTGAGCCGCTGGCAACGATATCCTTACAGCCCTGTCATCATAATCCTTTGAAAATGTTCTGAAAACTCCAACAACCTCATATTCTAGCGTATTCAGCGCACCTTCCCGCGTATTCACCATCAAGGTGACAAAACTACCGGGCTTCAACTTCAAAGCCGCAGCAACACCTTCACCAATTACCATGCCGAATGTATCTTTTTCTTGCAAAGAGCGCCCTGCAACGATCGTTGTTGAGGTTCCCAAGCGCGCCTCCTTACCTGGCTCCACGCCTTCACCGATAATGGGTAAATCAGCACGGCCATTGTTGGCCAACCCTGAAAAACTGACCCGACTCATCACAGCCTTCACATGAGGAATAGACTGGACAATGTCCTGCACTACTTTGGGCTGCGTAATTACGTGCTTCAACGGATCACCTTGCGCAGAATCCGCAAATCCATTCCGAAAAATCTGTATATGCCCAATCCGTGAATGAATAGTTGACTCACGTAACTGTACAAAAACATCTTCAACGAATCCGCCACTGATAATAATGGCAATCACACCTGTGATAATTGCCGCCAGCGTCAACGAAGTGCGCAAGCGATTACGGAAGATATTGCGGAAGGCGAGCTTTAACATAGGGCTTTTGCAGTCCTCAGATATTATGTCGCAAAGCGTTAATGATTTGAAGGCGGGACGCCTTCCAAGCTGGATACAAACCAGCCAGAGCGGTAGTAATAAACGCAATCAGAAATGCATTCATTACTACACTTAATGTCACCCGGATTTCAGCCGTGAATCCTCTCTCCATACCAGGCGGCGGGGGCATGGGTATACCAATTGCTGAGATCAACTCAGCCAATCCGTAACCAATTACCAATCCCAGAGTAGCCCCAATAAACCCCAGCAAAATTCCTTCAATGGCAAACAGCTGGAGAATTTTTTTTCGTTTGAAACCAATCGCCAGCAAAGTGCCAATCTCGCCCGTACGTTCAAGTACGTTCATTACCAGCATATTTGAAATACTGAGCACAATAATAAAACCTATGATCAGCCGCAATACATTCATCTGCTTTGAGAACAAGGCTACCGTTTTATTGTAGAAATCCGCCTGTTGATACCATGGCACAAATTCCAGCTTGTTATCTGCTAAAAGAAAGCGTGTTCGGAACTGTGCTAGAAACGCATCCGTACGATCAGTTTCATTCAGCAGAACCAACCATGCATGTGCCCCGCTAACACGCAAGAGTGAATTCGCAAGCCCGATAGGCAATCGTAAAGCTGCGTCATCATAGGCTTTGTTAGTGCTGGTGAAAATCCCCGTTACCTTTGCTTCTACTGCGTTCATACCACCGCCGGAAGCCGTTGCCAGCAAAGCAACCGAATCACCTGGCTTCACATTCAGACTTCGCGACAAGCCGCGTCCCAGCAAAACTTCTTTGGCCGTCAAACTGGTTAAATCATGGCCATCTACAATATGAAGCGCCTTGCTTAGCTTCACCTCTTTTTTCGGGTCAACACCGTCAGCTACAAAAGCGAATGTTGTTTCGCCATGACTAATAAGCCCCGTCACTGACAAGCGAGGAGCGACCAGAACAACGCCCGGCATAGATTCAATTTCACTACGCTGCGGCATATTCTCCGGCAAAATAAAACTATAAGGATTGGCAACGCCCGCATTGAGGTAGCCTGGGCGCACAACCTGAATATGACCTAGTTGCGACTGGATGGTACCTTCGCGCATTGCCCAGAAAATCCATTGAATAAAGCCATCCGCAAGAACCAGCGAAGTAACACCGATGGCAACTGTAAGCAAGGCAGCCATCGCTCGGCGTCGATTTCGAGTGAGATTACGCGCAGCAATCAACAAATTAATCATGGCTTACCATTACATATTTTTAGATACACGCCAGATTTCAAACTCATTATCTGAATAAGCTATTAAAAGATTGCAGGGTAAAAAATTTGATCTATTTTAGGATAGGCACCAAATCTTATAACACACACTATTTTTGCATTTAACGCATCATACAACATAATGTTTGCCCAGTGACATTGCTTTCCTATGTGTATTTTTCGAACATATTAGGAGGCTTTGATCTACTCGAACACTATTATCAGTAGAAATGATATAACATCAAAATTCATGTTAGAAGAATATACAAATCAGCACTGGGATGTCATCATCGTCGGTACAGGCATGGGCGGGGCCACACTCGGTCATGCTCTGGCAAAAGCGGGGAAGCGCGTGCTTTTTTGTGAAAAAGGCAAATTTCAGGGTGCTTCCACAACACTTAAAGGTCTCTACCCTGAAGAGTTGTTCAATCCACCCTCTGTGCCGCAACCCATGCATCAATCACTATTAGCAGATGCGGGCCGTAACTGGGAAATAATGACTGACAAGAGCATGGCTAAACCCAAAAACTATGTTCCGTTTATTGGTTCTGGCACAGGAGGCTCCACTGCTTTATACGGTATGGCGCTGGAACGTTTTTTCCCTCAAGACTTCACCCCTCGCGCCAATCATCCGCTAGCAACGGACAGTAGCCTGCCAGAATCCTGGCCCATCACCTATGATGAGCTTGCCCCATATTATGATGAAGCTGAAGCACTATTCAGAATTCGAGGGGATGTCGACCCCCTGCGTGACCTTCATTTCAACCCGGTGTATCAGAAGCCGCCTCCAATGACAAAAGGAAGCCATGAGCTTTTCAAGTTTCTGAAAGCGAAAGGGTATCATCCTTATCGCTTGCCCCTTGCTTGTGAATTTAAAGAAGGATGCAAATGTTGCCAAGGCTTCATTTGCCCTCTGCAATGTAAAAACGATAGCAACCGCGTTTGTCTTGCACCTGCTCTGGAAAAATTTGACGCTCAACTCCTTGATGAATGCCAGGTCATAAGGCTGGAAGCTACAACCACAAAAATAACAGGTGTGATCTGCAAGCGGCATGACCAGACATTTACCCTGCGTGCCAATATTGTCGTTTTAGCCGCAGGTGCGCTTTACACCCCGGGCATTCTCTTGAATTCCACTTCAACACTCTGGCCACAAGGGATTGCCAACAACTCTGGTATGGTTGGCAAAAATCTAATGCGCCATTATGTCGATTTGCATCTGCTCAAGCTCAAAACTCGCGATTTTTCCGACAACAACTTCAAGGAACTGGCCTTCAACGATTTTTATTTTTCAACAAGCGAAAAACTGGGTTCAGTACAATCTTTCGGCGCGCTTCCACCCGCAAAATTGCTAGCGGAATCTCTCGGACACGATATACAGCAAGGCCAGATACCATTTGTCGGAATTTTTTACAAGCTATTTCAACCTATAATGCAAAAATTTCTGGCTCACATATTGCCTCGCCGCTTAATTTTAGCTTCCGTGGTCGAGGATCTCCCTTATACAGACAATCGGGTGGAAATAGATAAAATTACTGGCCAGTTGCAGTTGTTTTATAGCATTCATCCAGACGAATTGAAGCGCATCAAACAAATGCGAAATAAGATGCATCATTTATTTAAGCCCTTCAAACCCATGCTGATTAAGCAAGCAGAAAACAATGAGCGCCTGGCTCATGTCTGCGGAACCTGCCGATTCGGTGATGACCCTTCCAAAAGTGTCCTGAACAAAGATAACAAAGCGCATGGTGTAGACAATCTTTACATCATAGACGCATCATTTTTCCCCTCAAGTGGCGGTATTAATCCAGGACTCACTATTGCAGCGAATGCTCTGAGGGTAGCGCGAGTTATACAATCACTGTGCTAGTATGAACATATTATTTAACCCCAAAATTTAACACAAGGTTTATCCATGAACAGCTATGTTTGTGCAATATGTAGCCACCACACTGAAAACCCGGGCTCCGATGAATTAGGATCATGCCGTGGCAACACAGTGCGCTTTCGTGACCAGATGTTCCACCTTTGGAAGTGTCCAAAATGTCATAGCATACATAATGTGGATCCAGTTGATTTTGCAGATATCTATCATGATTACCCACTAAACAAGCGCAAACTCGATATTTATGCCCGGGGGACATTAAAAAACTTGTTAAAACGTCTTCAAAGTGCAGGCCTTAGTGGAAAATCAGCATCGATCCTAGATTATGGGTGCGGGAACGGCGTATTCCTGCAGTTTCTGAAAGAAATTGGCTATCATAATATTGCTGGTTATGACCCTTTTGTCAATGAATACAAAGATTTTCCAAATACCCTATTTGATTGTGTTGTAGCAAATGATGTCATTGAACATGTACCGGATCCACGTGCCACTATCAAAGAGTGTGCATCGTTTGTAAAACCTGGAGGCTTACTTTATATCGGAACAGCAGACTCTGAGCCAGTCAATATGAGCAACCTTGAGCCACACATAATGCGTTTGCATCAACCATTCCATCGCATCATTATCACTCAGGAAAGTTTGCACCAGCTTGCCAAAGAAACAGGGATGGAACTCGTTAATGCATATCGTCGCTCTTATATGGATACCCTTATGCCATTCTCAAATTACCGGTTCCTGGATGAATTCAACAGGGAACTGGGCCACACCCTGGATTTCGCCCTCGACCCAAAATCAGCCAGCATCGTTCCACGCAAGCCTATGCTTCTGTTTTATGGGCTTTTTGGTTATTTTTTTCCATCAGCCTATGAGCCCGCTGTATTACTACGCAAACCAGTTAATTCAGTTCAATAACCAAACCCATCCGCTTTGTTATTAAAGGAAGAGCACCATGAAAATGAATTGGGTTGAAAAAATGTTGATGAATAACCCCATCCGCGCTGCATTTCAAATTTGGTATGAGGTACCCCTTCTTGAGCGCCTAGGTGGCCGCACTGAAGGCATGAGAGTGCTGGAAGTAGGATGCGGACGCGGTGTAGGCACGGAACAAATACTAAACCGCTTTGGCGCAAGTTCAGTTTTGGCCATGGATCTGGATCCGGATATGGTGCGCCTGGCTAGAAAACGTTTAATGAAATACCCTGCAGACCGCTTATCTCTCACGGTAGGCGACGTAACGGCCATCCAGGCAGAAGATCAGTCTTTCGATGCGGTTTTTGATTTTGCCATTATTCACCATGTTCCAGTATGGCAGGATGCACTCAAGGAAATTCATCGCGTACTCAAACCCGGTGGGCGTTTTTTTTTCCAGGAAGTCACCAGCCACGCGCTTGAAAAATGGTCATATCAAACATTTATGGTACATCCAGATGAAAATCGATTTAGCGGAACTGAATTTATCAATGAGCTAGAGCGTCTCGGTATCCAGGTTGGTATCAAGAAAACTGAAAAATACGGCGGTGACTTTGTTTACGGAGTAGGAATTAAATCATAAATACCAAAAAACAAAATTATAGACCCTGGAAATTGTCGAAAATTTTTACACTTTGACTGCTTTGAAATTGTACAAAATTTACAACTATTTGATTTTATTATAGTATTTTTTTCTGGCCTGCTTTTTGCTTATTGTTTATTGCAAGAGGCTCAGTAACTGCCGCTAAATTATTAATGATGTAAAAAAAACATCAAACTGAATTAACTTTAATTGGAGGTCAAAACCATGAACATGAGACAAACAACCATTGCAGCAGCTGTTTTAACTGCACTTACAATTGGCGCTGCTAGTCAAGCTGCAGCGAGCGTTTATGCTCGCTCCTATCTTGATATCAGCAAACTGGTAATCTTGCCAGTTACCTTCACTGGCCCTGGTGGATCACCCGTACCTAATACAGCTGGTGTTACAGTAGGCAATTATACTTTTTCAGGTCAAAACACAGCTTCACTGAATAATGGTCCAACAGCAGCCGACACAAAGGTTTGTTCCGGCGTATTTGGCGGCTCTACATCTTGTGGTGCTACTGGCAACAGACTTGACCCATTAGTTGCTAATGCAGCTGGTAGCTCAATAATTCAAGGTGAAAATACATTTACTTTTAATGGTCCAGGTGCTGGTCAATACGCCAATGCCGACGGCAAGCTTTTCACGGCTTCTGTTGCAGGTGATGCATCCACTCATACCACCAATATTGCTGAATCTGAATTGCAATCTGGTACTGCGGCGGCTTCTGCATCAGTGATTGATTCCATCACCAAGTTTACCTTCAAATTCAGCACAACAGCTGCTGGTACACTGATGATTGCATTTGATGCCATTCAAAATATGCTGGCTGCTATTAATGACCCTTCAGCTACTGCTCATCAAGCCACTGGCACGATGAACACTGAGTTGAAAATTTCTAACGACGCCAATCCGGCCGATTTCGTTCTTTACAATCCAGATGGTAGTACTGCGACAGGTTGCGTTACAGTTGGCACGAGCTTTACTTGCTCAGAACAACTTGACCCATTCTCTCTAAATACAAGTGTTGCTACCAGTACCGATGGCACTTCCAGTGCATTAGTTAATTCTGGTTCTTTCCTAACATTCTTCGGACTAACGGGATCAGGTAACTATACCTTTACTTTATCTGAGAAGAAAAGCACGACTCTTTCCAGAGTGCCTGAGCCAGGCATAATGTCTCTGTTAGGCATTGGACTGCTTGGAATGGGTTTGGCTTATCGCCGCAAAAACAATGCGTAATTAAGCATTGTTCATGAAAAGGCGCAGCTTCGGCTGCGCCTTTTTCTATAGTGCGTACCCAAATAGAAATACCCACTCAAAGGTGTATAATCAGACATGCTTATACTTTACGTTTGATCATTTCATCTCCCACATCCTAACAATTCCGTTAAAAACCAACGGATAGCTAATCAGTTACTGAGTCTTCCTTTCCAACAAAATGATTTAATTTATAGCACGCTAGAATTGTGTGTGAATATATTTGAGTCGATATAATATACCAAATATAAAACAGTCAAGACCGACTGGATGAATCTATTGAAATACAGGGGTGGTTCACTTAAATTCATTACAAAACATTAACATATACTGACTGTCGGAAAAATTTACAACATACGTATATGTGTTTGAATTAAATCGAAGAATCACTTCAAGAACACCCCCGTAATATCACGAAAGCAGGAAACTTCTCCACTGTTAGAACAACACAGCGTTTATGCTGGTTCTATTATTTATTTCTTGGAAGTGCTTATGCTATCTAGCAAAGCTTGAGCTTCCTTGCCAGATTGTGTTTTAGGTTCCTTTTTAACTACAGCAGTGAGAACTCGTCTAGCCTCATCTGATCGTTTCTGCTGAACCAAAGCTTGTGCCAAATGTAGCTGAATCTGTGCATCACCGGGTGCCCGTGTTGCTGCGTCTCGTAACAGGCTGGCTGCGCCGCTAATATCCCCATTTTTAAGCGTTAACATCCCTAATGTGTCCAATACAACCGGCGTTTTTGGTGCTAATTGATAAGCTCGCTGCGCATACTCGTACGCCTGTTTTGGGGATTTGTCACGCAGAAGCCACGCAAGGTTATTCAATGCCTGAACGTAATTAGGATAGAGTTTGATCATCTGCGTATAGGTCGCTATCGCGTCAGCTTCCTTTCCAAGGCTCAGGTATGCCTCGCCTATTGAGAGAAGCACTTCTGAATCATCCGGATGATCTTTTAGCCAGTCCTTCATCACTGCAAACGCTTGATCCGTTTTTTTCTGCAACCACAAACTCCGGGTTAGCAAAATCAACAATTCCTGATCTGGTTTTTGTTTCAGGGCTACTGTGAAAATTTTCTCAGCAGCCGCATAATCACCGATCCCAAGCGAGAACCAACCATCAATTCCCAATACTTCTGTGCGCTCGCCAAAGTCCTTGTGCAATTTGGATATGGACTCTTTTGCCTGTTTTGTTTGCCCAAGTTGAACAAGCATTTTGATTTCACCCACACGCGCTGGCAAATACTTTGGGTCCAGTTGCAAAGCGCGTTCCAATTCTTTTCGTGCACCAACCGCATTGCCACTTGATGCCATGCTGTCACTTAAATAAAAATGTGCTGCCGCGGAATTAGGATATCTTTTTGCCATCTTTTCAAACACAGCTCGCGCTCCAGCAGCATCACCATTTAACATGAGTGCTTTGCCATGTAATTCCAATAATGCTGGCTGTTGCTGAAACTGTGTATCGCTTACACTACTTGTAATCTCCAAGGTTTTATTGGCCTGACCTGTCTGCAAATATGTTTTAGCAAGCTGAATACGGATAGCCTGATCTCCAGGAATATTTTTGGCTGCTTGCTCCAGTATCTGGACACTGGCTGCGGCACCTTCTGCACGTGCCTTTGCGTCTGCAAGAATCAAGGCAGACACCACATCCTTTGGATGCGCTTTCACTAACGGATCAAGTAAAAGCACCGCCTTTTTTGGATCGCCGATCTTGACTTCGATCCTGGCAATATTCTGAGTAGCAGAAACATCACTCGGACTAAGTTTCAGCACTTGCTCAAGCTCGACTTTAGCTTTTTCCCATTGATTCACTGCAAGATGGGATGCAGCCATCAAATTCAGTGGGTCCACTTTATCTGGATTGCTCTCATGCAATTTGGCTGCACGGGTGAGGGTTTCTGCATGATTGCCTTGCTTAAAACTTGCTATAGCAAGCAGCAAATTACGCGAATAGGCATCATCGGTAGGCCCCACGCTCTCATCCAGCTTTTGACCCGCCAATAACTTGGCAGTCATTACCAGATCTTGTGACTGTTTGGATTTCGGATCAATTGATACAGCTTTCAGGGCATACTCCAAGGCTTGATTCGCATTGCCTTCCAGAAGATACAAATTAGCTAACATGTTAAGTGTGGCAATGTCATCCGGCTTATTTTTCAATGTGCCAACCAGTAATTCACGCGCAGCGCCATATTCTGCCTGGCTCATCTGTATTGCGCCAAGTAATCGCTTAGCTCCAGAGGAGCCAGGCATCTGCGCAATCAATTTTTGTGTTAAGCCAAGGGCTTGTTCCATGTGACCAAGGCGAAAGTGTGTAGTTGCCAGGTACATCTGATTAGGTATAAATGTTGGGTCATTTTTGTAACTTAACTCAAATGCGGACAACGCTTCAGGATATTTTTTCTGCGCAAAATAAGATAATCCACTCACGTAGCTCACATAGGGATGATCTTTCCACCCATCTTTTTTGAGCGTTTCAATATCAGCAGCGGCCTCTTTGTATTTTTTAAGTTGTATGCGCACCAGCGCACGTCTCGCCACTTCTAGACTGGTCACTTTTCGAACTTTGATAGACTCAGTGTATGCTTTCTCCGCTTCGGCAGCATGTCCTTGCACCAACTCCAGATCACCAAGGACACTCCAGGATTCCGGAGCAGTTGGGTCAGCTTTAATCGCTAAATCAAGTTCACTGCGTGCGGCATCATAGTTTCTATTAAATGCATTGAGTATAGCGATTCCAAGATGTACGGGGCTGGAGTCACTCTTGATTGCAAGCGCTTCATCAAGCACTTTTCTGGCCTGCTCTAATTGACCTTTTAATACTAATGCTTGCCCACGAAGGGCTAAGGTTGCCGCTTTTTCAGCTTGGGGCATATCTGTTGGTAAATCGGATGACTCCTTCAGCACCCGATCCATATCACCTTGAAGCAAAATGGCTTTTACCAATATTGGCAGCGCCGCAGAGCGGGACAACCCAAGTTCCATTGCCTTTCTGATTTCTTTTTCTGCTCGCTCATTTTCCCCAATATTTAAAGCAACCTTCCCCAGTAGCCAACGCCCTTCGACTGACTTAGGATCCTTTTGCACCGCATTGGTTAATTCGATGAGTGCTGGGCGATATTCCCCTTTATCCAAATAGTTTTTAGCATTTGCCACGTGCTCAACAGATGTTTGATTGCTGCCACAACCACTAAGAGACAACAATCCAAATATTGCAACTGATACTATAAAATTCAATCGACTAAGAAATTGCATGGTCACCCCATAATATTTTGTAGTTTTTTATATTTCTTCAAACTTCACTCTTTAAATTGGACGGCATCAATATCTATCCTCCCAACTGTTTGAATAATTCACGTGCCTTTCCTTCTTCTGAAAAGCTTAGATGATTGTCAAACAACCGTTTAAGTTCTTTTTTAGCTTGTTCCTTATTACCTGCCTGAAAATATCCATACGCCAGATGCCAATGTATCTCTCCTGCATCTGGTTTATTCGATAAAGCTTGCTGTAATAGCTTGACCCCGCGGTCAGCTTGTCCTTGTCCAACTAAAATCCAGCCAAGTGTATCTGTAATCGCCACATTATCCGGCTGTAGCTTGTAAGCCTTTTCTGCCATTTCAACGGCACGCGGATCTTTTTCTTGCTGGTAAAGCCAGGCTAGATTATTTAGAGCAAGCAAATTATTCGGTTCTTTCTGCAGGATAAACTGATATTGCGTAATTGCCGGTTTGTTTTGCGAATGCTGCATATAGTTTTCAGCCAGGTAAGCACGCGTTGGCAGATCGTTTGGATGTTCAACCAACCATTGTTGAATCTGGCTCTCGGCACCCTTCACATTTCCGGCAAGTACTTTTGATCGATGAGTGTTAATTGCTAATTCGCTACTCTTTTCCAACTTAAAGGCTTTATCATAAGCGCTTGCTGCCGGGCCGTATTCTTTCTGCGCCATGAACACCCCACCTTCGAGACTAAACCCGAGCGCGGCTTTTGGTAGCTGTTTTTGCACTTGCTGGGCGTACTTCATTGCTTCTGAGTATTTTGCCCCTTTCACATAGAGTGCTATTAATGCAACCTTTGGCTCAATATAATCAGGCTTGATATCAAGCGCTTTAATATAAGAAGCTTCAGCTGCGGCTGCTTCGTTCATACCAAATTGGACTGAACCAAGTTTGTATAGAGCCAGTGGAGATTTGGGCAACTGTCCAACCAGCCCTTTGTAAGTTGCCAAAGCATTGTCTTTTTCGCCTGCGGCAAATTGCATAGAACCAAGCAAATCTAGAGCCTCTGGATTTTTGGGGTTTGAAGTTTGTGCTTCCCTGGCTTGCATTAATGCTTTTTGCGGATCTTTTTTCTGTATATAGTAATTTGCCAAGAGCACGCGCGGCTTAAGAACCTCTGGGTTGGCTTTTATTGCTTTCTCAAGCCAAGTTACATATTCCTTTTCCTGTCCACTCCCTGCTGCAAGCACCGCTAACGCAAGCATAATTTGCTGATTATCTTTGTCTTTTGCCAATATTGCTTCAAAGCGTTTGCGTGCTAATTCCGGTTTTTTGTCCTTTAAATCCAGTTGTGCCAAATTCATAGCGGCGGGTACATAATTGGGCTTCAAGCTTAATGCGTGTTCAAAACTCTTGCGCGCATTTGCCGTATCGTTTTTTCCCAAATAGGCCGCACCTTTAAGATTAAAGGTAATTGGGTTGTCAGGTTGTTTTTTTTCTAGGGCTGCAATCGCTTTTAATGATCCATCAAAATCTCTCTTACCAAGGTAGGTCAGCGCGAGCATGATATCTGCCGAATGCTGATTGGGATCATTTTCAGCAGCCGACTCAAGTTCCGCTACCGCATGTTCCGTATCACCCTTGGCAAGCCGGCTGACACCCAACTCGGTGCGCAAGGCTGTGTTCTTGGGATCAATTGTTACTGACTTTTCGAAATATTCTGTTGCGTGGCCATAATCGTTCATTGCCATATAAATTTCGCCTGCAAGGGCTAGCAATTGAGGGTCTTTTATCTCGCCGTTTAATGCTGGCTTAAGGGTATTCAATGCCCGTTCAGCCTGTTTGGTTTTTAGCAAAGTAGCGGCAAGCAATTTACGAGCGTAGATATTATCGGGAAACTGATTAATAAATTTGCCCAAGTCGGATTCGGCTTGTTCGTAAGTACCAAGTGCAAAGCTGATTGCCCCTGAAAGCAATATGCTCGGCATGTGATTGGGAGCAATCTTCAACACTTGCTGAAGTTCATCTCGCGCTTCCGTATATTTTGCCTGTCTGAAATCCAGTAATGCCGCCATGTATTTTGCCAGCAAGTTATTCGGTTCAACTTTGCGCGACACCTGAATTTCTTTACCTGCATCTTCCAGCTTATTAGCCGCCAGGTACATGGAAGCAAGGGCAATATGTGCTGTAACATTATTTGCGTCGATTTTTACTACTTGCTGATAAGCAGCCGTGGCGTCTGCTAATTTTGATTGTATTCTCAGCAGATCGCCCTTCATCAGCCAGCCTTCTATGTTTTTGGGAGATTTTCCCAATGCGCTGTCGATTTGCTTCATTGCTTCGGCTATGTCTTTTGCTGCAACAGCTAATCGCGCCTTCCCGAGATAAGCCTCGGCATAATCAGGTTGCTGCTTAAGCGCCTCCTCTAACTCGGCCTTTGCTTCATCCTGCTTTCCCAAAGCCAGATGCGCATTTGCTCGTAACGTTAAAATTTTTGCGCCTGCTTCTCCTTTTCGATCTGAAGTAGACGTATCATCGAGTAACTGCTTAAACTCGCCCTGCTTGAGTAAAATCTCCGCAAGTAGCAGCTGCACATTATTTGGATCTATACCTAGCTGACGGGCTTTGCGCAGCTCCTTTTGTGCAGCCGGAAGATCCCCCGTTTCGTTGTATATTTTTCCTAATAAATATCTGGCATCCCCATTTTCTGCATTTTTCTGCAAAGCATTTTTTAACTGAATAATGGCTGCTTTGCTATCTCCTCTCTTATACAAGCTTTGAGCTTCCTGGAGGTATTTCGTACTCGTTTCACCTTTATTACACCCCGTAATCCCTATAAGCGCAGAAAAAACAAGCGCCGCTAAAAGGGAGGGTACTGGTATATTGATTTTTTGTGGTGATAGCATTTTTTTGCCTTGTTATATTTGATACTTCGTACTCAGTATGAAAGGGCCTTTTCTATTTCAACCCATAACGACTAACCAAATCGTAAAGCGTTGGTCTGCTTACGCCTAATAATTCTGCTGCTTGAGCCACATTGCCGTTAGCCCGGCCCATTGCCCTGACCACCGCCTTTCGCTCGGCCTCATCCCTGACTTGTCTTAAATTAATAGGCTCGCTTTCACCTTCAAAATGTGTCAATCCAAGATCTGCATCACTTATCTGTGAGCCTTCAGCCATAATGACAGCGCGCTTAATGACATTTTCCATTTCCCTGACATTTCCTGGCCAGTTATGGCTTTCAATCACAGTCAGCGCATCCTGGGAAAACCCTCTTAAAGCCCTGCCTTGCTGCTGACTGAATTTGTCCAGAAACGCATGGGCTAATAATGTTGGGTCCCCCTCGCGATCACGAAGGGGCGGGATATTGACCGTAATTTCGCTAATGCGGTAAAAAAGATCTTCACGAAAACGACCGTCTTTTATTTGTTCATGCAATTTTTGATGTGTTGCACACACTACTCGCACGTCTACCGGGACTTCACCTCTCCCGCCCAGCCTTTCAATAACACGCTCCTGTAAAAAACGTAACAATTTAGCCTGTAAAGACATGGGCAAATCACCAATTTCATCAAGGAACAATGTACCGCTATTGGCATATTCAATCTTGCCGATAGTTTGCTTCGTCGCTCCTGTAAAGGCACCCTTCTCGTATCCAAACAACTCACTTTCCAACAAATTTTCTGGGATAGCGGCACAATTGATTGCAACAAATTTCTGGTTTAGTCGGGTACTCAAATCATGGAGAGATCTTGCCAGCAACTCTTTACCCGTCCCGCTCTCACCTAAAAGTAAAACTGTGGCATCGGAAGGCGCAACTTTTTCGACGGTTCGACATACTTTGAGCATTTGCGGGTCAACGCTGATGATACCTTGCATTGGGGATTCTTGATGGTTTGCCAATAATCTGCGATTTTCCTGCTCAAGATCATGCAATCGAAAAGCACGCCCTATAATCAGGGAAAGCATTTCAGGTTCAAATGGTTTCTGATAAAAATCGTAAGCACCAAGTCCAATTGCACGAACAGCATTTTCACGATCCTGATTTCCAGTCACCACGATTACTTTAGTGCCAGGAGCCAGAGCAAGCATTTGCTCTAATGTTGCCAACCCTTCGCTGGCGCCATCTGGGTCGGGTGGCAACCCCAAGTCCAATATAGCAACTGGCGGTTCAAAGCGTCGAATTTGATTCAATGCGCTTTCCTTGTCCCCAGCAACCAGAAGTTCATACCCTTCGAGACTCCACCTTACCTGCTTTTGTAAACCGATGTCATCTTCAACAAGCAGCAACGTTTTTTTCGTTGGATTCACACCCCTCCCCCTTGTGATGAAGCTATATCACTCTCTGATTTTATATTTAACGGTAATATGATCTGGAACAAGGTGCCTTGTTCCACGATGCTACTCACTTCGATACGACCACCTAACTCCCGGATATATTCCTGACATTCATGTGCGCCTATCCCCATTCCAGATCCTTTGGTTGTGTCAAACGGTCGGAATAAGCGCTCGCGAAGAAACTGTTCGTCCATTCCCTTACCATTATCCTGAACAGCAATCATCGCACATCCGCCCTGCTGCGCCAACCTGATTTTGACCCAACCGTCATATCGTGTCGCTTCGCTTGCATTTTGTACTATATGGCCAATTACACGAAGTAAGCGCTCTCTATCGGCCAGAACAAAAAGTCCCGGTTCTGTTTGCTCAATCACAGGCAACGGTTTAAACATTGCTTTCTCTTGCACTACCTTTTCCAGCAACTTTGCCAAATCCAGCTGTATTCTTCCGGTTACCTCTGTTTTTCCGCTACGCAATTGCGCAAGCAATTTATTCATTTTTTCTACCGAGTTATCTACGGTACTCAGCATGTCATCTTTAAACTCTGGGTTATTCCAGTGCTTTTCAGCATTGGCAACCATTAAGGATAATTGTGCGATCAAATTTTTCAAGTCATGCACTACAAACGCTGACATGCGATTAAATGATTCAAATTGTCGTGCCACAACCAGTGCCTCGGCTGCCTGCATCTGCGCAAGGTTACTCGCCGCTTGTCGACCCGCGGTTTTTAGCAAATCGCTTACTTCCCAATTAAAGCCAACTTGACTGCGAGAGTGCGTTAACAGTACAAAGCCCAGCAAACGTTCGTGCAAAATCAACGGAACAATCAACCAGCTCCTGGGTATGGCCAGCAGCCAATCCGGAATGGTTAAATCATCATACATATCCGGCGTATTTTTATATTCTTCAAGATTGATTACCCACTGCTGCTTTTCGAGGAACGCGCAAAGGGAACTGTTTTCCGCTTCAACTCCTTCGGCTACGGGTAGATTCCAGTGCGCATATCGCACATAATTCCCCGCATCCTTTCTCATCCATAAGGCACCCGCAGGGCTTTCTACCAACCCGGCAATTGCTTTAAGTGCGCTTTCACAAATCCTCGCTCCCGCTTCTCCCACTGACAGGGCCTGTGTAAACCTCAGCCATTCTTCTCGATAATCATATTTATAGCTGAAAAAATGCTTACTCAAAAAAACTTTCAGCCGGGCCCGTGCTGCACCAGAAAAAAACATCAGTAAAAGTAATACCAGCGCCCCAAACAAAAATGCTGTTTGCAACACCGAACCCCAATTACCACCAAACACGCGTATGTAATAACCTGCGGCTGCCATCACCAGCAGGAAAACTCCTGCGCCTAATAAAGCTGCGCTATGAAATACTACCCGCCTGGAAACATGCACATCAAAGGACCATTGCGGATTGCGCGCAGCTGATACAAAAATTAACGGCACCATTAACGCATTGCTTACGCCCCTTGCTGCCCACAAGTTGGCATCGATATGCCAGAACAACATGGCATCGGCATACAGAAAAAAATCATAGGCAAAAATTGCGCCAACTCCAAGACAGAGAAATTTCACCCCCCAGCGTTGCTCAACAGGCGTATTACGAAAAACTTGTTCAACCAAAACCATTCCAGCTACCGCCATCACTACCCTGCTGGCAATATCTGTCAGAAAATAGATTTGCCTTGGCAGTTCCTGGTTTCCCGAGTGAATAAAAATACTCACTACCAGTACGGCAAAACAAAAACCCAGCAAACCAAGCAAGATAAATTGAAACTTTCGACTGGACCTGATCAATGCATTTTTTGAGATGCCAAACATCCCTGCGAAGAAGGTAATCCACGCAATATTCCGCAATATTTCTAATGCATTAATCCAGGCAGGTATAAATTTTCCGGTAGAAAGCGCATAGGCGGTAACTCCCGCCCATATCGCCGATACCATCGATGCAGAAGCAAGCAAGACTCCTTGGAAGCGGCCTTGCCAGCCCGTCAATAATGAAAACGTGAGAAATAGAAAAGCCAGCGCACCCGTGATATAGCTAAGTACGCCAATATTCAGATCCATTAAGTAAATTGCCCGTCAATTGAGATCACCTTGCCCCTTTTCCCCATATAACGACTTGCGCCGTTTGGAAAAGGATCATCAAATCGAGAAAAAGGCCATGGTTTTTAATGTAATATAAATCGAATTGCAATTTTTCCAATGAATCCTCAACCGATGCACCATAGCTGGCCCTGACTTGTGCCCATCCGGTAATACCCGGTTTTACACTATGTCGGCTGGAATAATAGGGAATTTCTTTTACCAGTTTTTCTACAAAAAACGGTCTTTCTGGGCGAGGGCCAACGAAACTCATATCCCCTTTAAATACATTAAATATCTGGGGCAATTCATCAATCCTAACTTTACGAATAATCCGACCGACCCTTGTCGTCCGGTTATCATTTTGTACAGCCCATTTAGGCTTTCCATCTTTTTCGGCGTCGACCCTCATACTTCGAAATTTAAGCACAGTGAAGATTAAACCATCTTGCCCAACTCGCTCTTGCCTATAAAGGATTGGGGAACCGTTTTCAATTAATATTAACATTGCTGTAATCAGCATTACGGGAAGTGACAAAGTTAATATAACGCTACTCACAATTAAATCAAATGCCCGTTTGATAAGATCACGAGCCAATCCATTTTGAAAACCTTCTGACAACACCATCCAGCTCGCACTGAGAGATTCTAATTGTAACTGGCCTGTTTCTCTTTCAAAAAAAGTAGATAATTCAACTACCTTAATCCCTTTTAATTTACATTCAAGCAGTTCATCCATAGGCAAACCACCCCCACGCCTGTCACGCACCGCGATAATAATTTCCTCAATGTTAAACTTTTCTACAATGGAAGTAAGAGAACCTTGCTCTGTTAAAATTTTTGAATGGTCAACGTAATGGTGCGTACCTTGCAACGGCAGATATCCTACAATATTCAACCTGGGCCCAGTCGATGCTTCTTTCATCAGCGCATCAATTTTTGCTGCCCTGCTGCCAGTACCCAATACTAGAACACGGCGTTTCCATGCCTTCAAATCAGCCCATTTAAATATAATCAAACGAGCCAGAGTGATGCCCGTCATGGCAGAAATAAATGCAAAAGTAAACGCTCCCCTGCCCAGGAGCAAGTCAGGCATAAGATAAAAAATAACGCTCATGGCAATAAATCCCACCATGAAGCTCGCGCCAAGGCGTAACAGCATGCCTTTTACGCCACCTTCCCATTCCCAGTATTCGTACAAACCGAAAATCGTCATGCTCAAAATCATGACGATTGCAAAAACAATGGCCCTTGGCATGAGAGGACCTAGTGATTCAGGAATAGGCGCGCCTGTGTCAAAAAACCGAAATGACACACCTGCATAAATCGAAAATACCAGCAATAACGCTTCAATGACAATAAGCAATAAAATACTTACTGGAATGTAATGACGAAAAAACCGAATCATTACCTAGAGTTCCCCTTATAAATCCCCATTGTTATATAACTGCATGATGGATACGCTATTACCACGTGTTCCAGCACCTCAAAATCTTTTACTTATATTAATCTGAACAGAATCCACTACCCCTAGTGTCGCCTATCACTTAGTTCATTATAGAGCGAGTTAGAGATTGAATGTCATAAACAGGGATAAATTGTTATGACAACAGTCATGATTTTTACAACATTCGCCAAATGGCTTTCAGAAATATTGTTGTCAAAGCATACAGTTAACCATAATAATTGTCACCACGAGAACTGTGAGCGCTGGCTATAACGCTAAATTTGTAATGATCACCTCTGGCAAAAGCAGTCTAATCGTAAAGTTAGCTGTTACCAAGGAAAGTTTTGATGCACAGTTTAAGCTTTTTTCCTGTTCAAGATTATCAACAACAGGCGATTGATTTGCCAATAAGGCAACATGAGAAGCTATTCAACCTGTCCTAGCAATAATGCTACCTCTTTAACTTTGGCTCGCTCCAACGCTTCCCCTGTAGCAGTAGTTTTGGGCATGGCATGCATATATGAAGACGAAACCACCGCAAGCTCTATAACCACACCATCTTCAAGCATCTTATACACAGGGATTTCACGTTGTTCAATACCCACTCTAATGCGTTTAATTGACGACTGATAGGGAATTTTCCGGGCCAATAAAAACAGCTCGACTTCTTTTATATTATCAGCAACTAACTGTAAATTTACGTCAGAATTCCACGATGCAGTACCATTCAGAACAGGGCCAACCAGATAAGGATTAAATTTTTCAAGTAGTTGCATATAGGAATACGCTGCTTTTCTGAGCAATTGCAACTGTCTCAGATGTTCATTTTTCTGATACATAGCCTGATAAGCTCTAATTGCCTGGTCAATTTCCAGGTTTCCCGGCAAGCTATGCATTTCATTCACCCCTAGTTGACGAGCTGCTTTCCGCTTCGCAAGGGCATAATCCTGTATGCCATCCTGAGCTATCATGCGCGCCGCTAACTGAGCAATTCGCTCTCGTATTTGCTGGTGGTTTTTTGACAGTATTTCCTTAGGCATAGCTCTTTTAGCGCGTCATGACCCGAATATGGCAAAAAAACAGAACGCGCAAACTTGCGTTTCTAAAATAACTGATCCCGCACCTCATCAGAAGGTTTTGCGCCGCCCTGCATATCTCCCATTCCGCCTCCAGACTCACCCGGTAAATTTTCCTGGTAGAAATATTCCGCTATTCCATCGCCCCCATCCATCTCTCTCAATCCTGTCTGAGGATTAATTTTTGCGACAATAACCCCCTCCGGAACATTCATGACACTTTCAGGCACACCCTTGAGCACTTTACCCATATAATCGATCCACATAGGCAAAGCAGCTTGCGCCCCGGTTTCTCGGCCACCTAATGATCGCGGCTGATCAAAACCAACCCATGCAATTGCTACTAAATTACCTGGTTGATAGCCTGTGAACCATGCGTCTACCTGATCATTCGTTGTGCCCGTCTTACCAGCCAGATCCTGCCGGCCAAGCTGCATTGCGCGGGCCGCCGTACCCCGTTTTACAACATCCTGCATGATGGTAGTCATAATAAATGCATTTCGAGGATCAATTGCCTGTTGCGCATCCTGGCCTGCACGAATGGGTTTGGCCAACGACAATACATTACCTCGCGCATCCATGATTCGGGTTACATAATACGGGGTGACTCGATAACCGCCATTCGCAAAAACAGCGTACGCTGAAGCCATCTGAAAGGGAGTCACTGAACCAGCCCCCAACGCCATGGTTAAATAAGGCGGCTGTTTTGAAGCATCCAGGCCAAAGCGGGTAATGTAATCCAGTGTGTAAGGAATGCCAATAGCCTGCAATATCCGAATAGATACAAGATTCTTGGATTTGGTTAAGGCGGTACGCAACCGCAATGGCCCAGAATAATCCCCCTCATAATTCTTGGGCTCCCAAAGCTTTCCACCCGTATCGGCAGGATCAATAACAATTGGGGCATCATTAATAATAGTCGCGGCAGTAAAACCTTTCTCAAGTGCCGCCGAATAGATGAACGGCTTAAAGCTTGATCCAGGCTGGCGCATGGCCTGAATAACATGATTGTACTTATTGCGTTCGAAATCAAATCCACCTACCAATGAGCGAATAGCGCCATCTTGCGGATTAATTGAAACAAAAGCCGCCTCAACCTGAGGCAACTGAGTAATTTGCCAAAATCCTTTACTATCTTTAACCAGACGAACCAGAGATCCTCGTTGGATTTTATTTTTCTGCTGCGATTTTGAGTCCAGGAAACGTTGTGCAAAAGCGAGTCTGTCGCCAGAAATTTCGACAATTTCACCCCCTTTAACGTACGCCTTGACTAGCTTTGCGCTTGAGGTGAGTACTACTGCGGGCATTATCCCATTACTACCGGCCAAATCCTGCAAAGCTTCTTCTAAAAACTCTTCCAATCCATTTGCATCTTTCTGTAACTGTATGAACGCCTCTGGCCCACGATAACCGTGACGGCGATCGTAATCCAGCACCCCCTTGATCACAGCATGCTGTGCGGCATCCTGATCTAGTTTGCGTAATGTCGTATACACTTTAAAACCACTTGTGTACGCAGCCTCCTTGTATTTCTCATACATCATCTGACGGACCATTTCAGAGACATAATCAGCATTGATTTCATTAGCAGGCATTTCTTTGCGTACCGCTAATACAAACGCCATTGCTTCCTCATATTGCTTGTCATCAATATAGTGCAAATCATGCATGCGACGCAGCACATAATGTTGCCGCAATTTTGCCCTTTTTGGATTGACCACTGGATTGTAGCGTGAAGGGGCTTTGGGCAGACCTGCGAGCATTGCCGTTTCGGCAACGTTCAATTTTTCCAGGGGTTTACCAAAATAAGCCTGGGCTGCAGTAGCAAATCCATAGGCACGCTGTCCCAAATAGATTTGGTTGATATACAACTCCAGAATCTGGTCTTTAGATAAATTATGCTCAATTTTCAGCGCCAGCATGACTTCACTAAATTTGCGCGACAGTGTTTTTTCACTGGACAAGAAAAAGTTTCTGGCTACCTGCATGGTGATCGTGCTTGCCCCTTCACGTGCGCCACCTGATGTCAGATTAGAAAGCGCAGCACGGGCCACACCTTGATAATCCACACCGCCATGCTGATAAAATCGATCATCTTCGGCAGCGAGAATAGCCTGCTTCATGATTTCAGGTACTTTATCAATCTTGGCAAATACGCGCCGCTCTTCCCCAAACTCACCAATCAGAAATTCATCTTCGGTATATATTCGCAAAGGAATTTTAGGCCGATAGTCAGTAAGGGCTTCAAGGGAAGGTAAATTTGGGTAGATCAGGATTGCAGCCAAAAAAATCAAAAATGCAGCAAACAGTCCAATAGAAAACAAGATTAAGGTGGGAAAGACCCAC
The DNA here is from genome assembly GCA_043759595.1 of Sulfurirhabdus sp. GTDB lineage: Bacteria > Pseudomonadota > Gammaproteobacteria > Burkholderiales > SMCO01 > Sulfurirhabdus. The sequence continues at coordinate 42,488 of JAYVLG010000054.1, forward strand.
CAGCGCTTAAACATAATAATTGCTTCTCAATAAATTTAGTTCTAAAGTTTGGGCAATTATAGGCGTTATAGCTAATCAATAGAAAACAAAAAACATTTATTAATAAAAAATAATTTACATAGCATGTAGTTGCTGCTAGCATTTAACGTAAATTATAGTTAGCATACGTAACCAACCAATATTGAAAGGAAATTTCCTTTGCAATTTGATTTTCTAAAAGCAAAATCACCAGCCTTAATTGGCGTCGACATCAGTTCTTCGGCGGTCAAAATGGTAGAAATCGCGGAAGCGGGTAAAAATCTTTACCGCGTCGAGCGTTATGCCATTGAACCACTCCCAAAAGACTCGGTTGCAGATGGCAACATCATGAACCTTGAAAATGTGAGTGAAGCCCTTAAGCAAGCATGGAAACGCATGGGCACTCGCGTAAAGAATGTTTCCTTAGCGCTTCCCGCTGCTTCTGTCATTACAAAAAAAATTATTGTTCCTGGCGGTCAGCGCGAAGAAGAACTTGCACTTCAAGTCGAATCGGAAGCCAACCAATATATTCCCTTTGCTTTAGATGAGGTGAATTTAGACTTTCAGGTACTGGGTCCCGCGCCAAACAGTCCAGAAGAAGTTGAAGTGCTTATCGCTGCCTCTCGCAAAGAAAAAGTTGAAGACCGCGTTGCGGCAGCACAGGCAGCAGGATTAAAAGCCGTCATAATGGATGTCGAATCCTATGCTACACAGACTGCCTTTGAATTGATTGCACCTCAACTGCCTGGCAATGGCCGTGACCAGACTATTGCCATAGTGGATATTGGTGCTTCAATGATGCACATTAATGTATTACACAACAATCAATCCGTTTACTTGCGCGAGCAAAGCTTTGGTGGCAACCAGCTCACTCAGGAAACACAACGTCGCTACAGCCTTTCAGCAGAAGAAGCAGAACTGGCTAAACGCAACGGCGGATTGCCAGAAAATTATGAATCCGAAGTACTGCAACCTTTCATGGACACCTTGGCACTGGAAGTAACACGTGCGCTGCAATTCTTCTTCTCATCAACGCAATTTAATCGTGTTGACCATATCTTGCTAGCGGGAGGCTGCGCGATGATTCCGGGGCTGGATGAAGCCGTTTCAAGCCGTACGCAGGTCAGCACAATGATTGCCAACCCATTTACCAACATGGCGTTATCTCCACGTATCAAGCCGCGCCAATTAACCGCAGATGCACCGGCTTTGCTCATTGCCTGTGGACTCGCAATGCGGAGGTTTGATCAATGATCCGTATTAACTTACTCCCTCATCGGGAAGAAAAACGTGCTGCGCGCCAACGTAATTTCAATTTTATGGCGCTGGGGGCAGTCGCACTCGGAGCGGTAACCGTTTTATTGGTCCACACCATTAATAGTGGAAAAATTGAAACACAGAATAATCGCAATCATTTCCTTGAAACAGAAACGACAAAGCTTGATAAACAAATTGAAGAGATCAAAAAGCTCAAGGAAGAAACCCAATCCCTGCTAGCCCGAAAACAAGTGGTTGAAACCCTGCAAAGTAATCGCGGACAAGCGGTTCATCTCTTGGATCAGTTAGTTCGTCAGTTACCAGAAGGTATCTACCTTAAAGCCATCAAACAAACAAGCGATATGGTCAATTTGCAAGGATATGCGCAATCTAATGCTCGTGTATCAACGCTTATGCGCAATCTGGATGCATCGCCATGGCTGGAGTCGCCAGTGCTCATCGAAATCAAAGTCGCAACAGTGAATAACGTGCGAACCAATGAATTTTCGCTTGACGTCAAATTGACGGCCCCAAAACCGACTGACAACACTGAACCCAAGGCCAAGGATAAAAAAGCATGACTTTGGATGATATAAACAACCTAGATTTTAAGGACATAGGCAACTGGCCGATAATACCCAAAGTTGTTCTGTTGGGATTGTTGTTCGGGGTCATTTTATTTGCCGGTTACTGGTTTGACTGGAGCGATCAGAATATTGTACTTGAAAGTGCGCAACAAAAAGAGTCAACATTGCGAGAAGCTTTCATCACCAAGAAAAAACTCGCAATAAATCTGGATACCTACAAGCAGCAACTAAAGGATATCGAGGTCTCCTTTGGCGCACTTTTACGACAATTACCCAACAAATCAGAAATGCCGGCTTTGATAACGGACATTAACCAGGCAGGGTTAGGACGGGGTTTGGAGTTTGAATTATTCAAACCAGCGCCACAAGAAACTAAAACAGAGTTTTATGCGGAGTTGCCTGTCACTATCCGTGTAACCGGCAGCTATCATGATATTGGCGCCTTTACCAGTGACGTTTCACAGCTTTCACGCATTGTTACCTTGAATAATCTGGCTATTAACCCTGGTAAAAACAATACGCTTTCCATGGATGTTATTGCTAGTACATTCCGCTATCTGGATGAAGACGAAATTGCCTCAAGCAAGAAAGCAAATAAAAAAGAGGGCAAAAAATGAAGAGGATTGCTCCAATATTGTTAATTCTCGGATTAGCTTCCTGTAGTTCTGATCAGAATGAAGATCTGAAACAATTCGTTAATGATTCAGGAAAAGATTTACGTGGCAAAGTGGAACCTTTACCCGAGATCAAACCCTACGAACCATTCACATACGATGCCTTTGAATTACAGGACCCATTCAAGCCGCGCAAATTACTGCCATCCAAGGGTGGGGGAGGATTGCAGCCTGATTTAAATCGTCCGAAAGGGCCGTTAGAAAGCTATCCGCTAGAGAATCTCAGCATGGTGGGTATGCTGCAAAAAGACAAGCACACTTATGCCATCATCAAAACGCCGGACAATACCCTTTATAGGGTGATAGTGGGTAACTACATTGGCCAGAACTTTGGTTTAATTACCAAAGTCACTGAATCAGAAGTCAACCTTAAAGAAATTGTTCAGGATAGCACAGGCGACTGGACCGAACGCGAAAGCAGTCTCCAACTACAGGAACAGGAGCAGAAGAAATGAAGGTAACAACTCCAGCAAAATTAATTGGCATTACTTTGCCGTTTATCATGACACTTGGTTTGGCGGCGATGACACCCGTATCAGTTTATGCGGCTGAATCTGCAGGTATTGAGCAATCCATTGAAAACAGCATTCAAAACATTGATTACTCAGTCCAGGCTGGTGGAAAAATTGTTTTAAAAATTTCCCTGAAAAATCCAATACAATCCATCCCTGCTGGTTTTGCAATTAATAACCCGCCAAGGATTGCGCTGGACTTTATAAATACTACAAACTCGGTTGGCAAAAACACCGTTAATGTAGACGAAGGCGTTTTACGCAACCTGAATATTGTGCAGTCAGGGAAAAGAACCCGGCTTGTCATGAACCTCGCTAAGCCAGCCAGTTATGACACCCGTATCGACAATGGCGCCCTTCTGGTTACGCTTCAGGGAAGTGAAATTGCCAGCGCAACCAGCAACATCACAACGCAATTTGCTCAAGGAAAAACCGGCCCACAGAAACACAGCATCCGCGACATTGATTTCCGGAGGGGCAAAACTGGTGAAGGCAGGATCGTGGTTGATCTCTCTGATACCACAACCGGGATTGATATTCACAAACAAGGGAAAACCTTGGTTGTAGATTTAGTTAACACATCCCTCCCAAGCAACCTTGAGCGCAGACTTGACGTTATTGATTTTGGCACGCCAGTACAGTCTGTAGACGCGTCAAATCGTGGCGAAAATGTAAGGATTGTGATTGAGCCAAAAGGCCAATGGGAACATTCTGCCTATCAAGCAGACCGACAATTCATTATTGAGGTTAAACCCGTTGTTGAGGATCCAACAAAGCTGGCTCAAGGATCAAAATCCAAATACAGTGGCGAAAAACTCTCCCTGAATTTCCAGAATGTTGAAATTCGATCAGTACTGCAAGTCATAGCGGATTTCACCGGACTCAATATTATTACCAGTGATACCGTATCCGGCAATCTCACGTTGCGTTTGAAAGATGTTCCGTGGGATCAAGCTCTGGATATTATTTTGCAAAGTAAAGGGCTTTCCATGCGTAAAAATGGAAACGTAATCCTTATTGCACCAAGTGAAGAACTGGCCACCAAGGAAAAGCTGGACTTGGAAGCACGCCAGCAAATTTCTGAGCTTGAGGCTACCCAGACAGAAAGTTATCAATTGAAATACCAGAAAGGCGCTGCAATCAAAACCATTCTGTCTGATGACAAACAAAAACTGTTGTCCAAGCGGGGCAGCGTAGTCGTAGATGAGCGCACCAATACCTTGTTCATCCAGGATACAGCTAACAAATTAGATGAAATTCGCAAACTGATTAATCAGATTGATGTGCCAGTCAGACAAGTCATGATTGAGTCACGAATTATAGAGGCCTCTGATAGCTTTACCAAGGAGTTGGGCGCCCGCTTAGGTATACAAGATAGAGGACGCGTTGGTGGCAACACAACGACAGGCTTCTCTGGTAATGTTCCTGCAGCAGCTAATCTGGCATTAGGTACACCGCAAATACCGGGTGGGGATAATTTAAATGTAAGCTTGCCTGTTACTGGCGCGGCGGGAACATTCGCACTTACACTGCTAAATGCTGGTGCAAATAGCATACTTAACCTTGAGATTTCCGCTCTACAAAAAGATGGCCGGGGTAAAATCATTTCCAGCCCAAGAGTTATCACAGCGGATCAAACTGAGGCCCTCATTGAATCTGGTACGGAAATTCCTTATCAGCAGGCATCCAGCAGCGGCGCTACAACAGTCGCTTTCAAGAAGGCGGTTCTGAGCCTGAAAGTTAAACCGCAGATTACTCCTGACGATAATGTGCTTATGGACTTACAAGTCAATAAGGATACGCCTGACTATGACCATATCACTGCGGGTGTTCCGCCTTTATTAACCAAACAGATTACCACTTCGGTATTGGTTGAAAACGGTGGTACGGTGGTGATTGGTGGTATTTACACACAAAATCAGTCTGAGTCTATTACCAAAGTACCTTTGTTGGGTGATATTCCTGTATTAGGGCATTTGTTCAAGACTAAGCGGGACCAGGATGACAAAGCAGAATTGCTGATTTTTGTCACACCCAAAATATTGAAAGAAACCCTCAATATTCGTTAAGTAACTTCCCTGCCGCGTTAAAACTAACGCGGTAGTTTCTTTTTATTCGCTGTAAATTCCACCAATGACAAGCAACATTTTTCTCGTCGGGCTAATGGGTGCTGGCAAGACTACAGTTGGTAAACTGCTTGCGAAGCATCTCTCCAAAACCTTTTTTGATTCCGATCAGGAAATTGAGCGCCGTACTGGCGTCAACATACCGCTGATTTTTGAAATTGAAGGGGAACCTGGATTCAGATCACGCGAATCGGGTGTAATTGCCGATCTCGCCAACATGGATAATATTGTTCTGGCTACCGGCGGAGGCGCCATACTCAACGCGCCAAACCGTGAAGTGCTGAGCCAGCGTGGTACAGTAATTTATTTACGTGCAACAGTTGATGATTTATGGCAGCGCACCCGTCACGATAAAAATCGACCGCTTCTTCAAACCCAGGACCCACAAGAAAAACTCAAAGAACTTTTTGCTCTGCGTGATCCCTTATATCGTGAAATAGCGGACATCATCATCGATACCAGCAAGCAAAGTGTTCAGAACCTTGTGCATCAATTGGAAGAAAAACTCGCGCAACTTTGAGATTGAAACGTGTAATGGTAATGTATCGCCTGACCGTTCAGAAACAGCGATGATTATGCAAACCCTCACAGTTAATTTAAATGAACGCAGCTATCCTATTCTTATCGGGGAAAATCTGCTGCATCAACCCGGGCTGATCTTGCCGCATCTGGCACAGAAGCAGGTCGCCATCATCACCAATACAACCGTTGCCCCCCTCTATCTTGATACGCTCGTTGCTGGCCTTGCGCTGAATGACGTTAAAGTCATTCCAATTATTTTGCCTGATGGCGAGGCTTACAAAAGTTCAGAAACACTGAATCTCATTTTTGATGCGCTTCTTTCAAACCGATGTGAGCGCAAAACCACCCTGATTGCCCTGGGGGGTGGCGTCATTGGGGATTTAACCGGATTTGCTGCCGCGACTTATCTGCGTGGTGTGCCTTTCATTCAGATTCCGACTACATTACTCGCACAAGTCGACTCTTCTGTAGGGGGCAAAACAGGGATCAATCACCCGCTAGGTAAAAACATGATTGGCGCATTTTATCAGCCTAAATTGGTGCTTGCAGATATCTCCGCGCTCAGCACCTTGCCAGATCGCGAATTATCTGCAGGTTTAGCTGAGGTCATCAAATATGGATTGATTCGGGACTTGCCATTTTTTGAGTGGCTAGAACAGAACATGGAAAAACTCATGGCCCGCGATACCGTAGCGCTGAGCTACGCGGTTAAGCGCTCCTGCGAAAGCAAAGCAGAAGTAGTTGCTGCAGACGAACATGAATCCGGCCAGCGCGCACTGCTTAACCTCGGTCATACATTCGGACATGCAATTGAATCTGGTATGGGCTACGGCAATTGGCTTCATGGGGAAGCAGTTGCAGCAGGCACCATGATGGCGGCTGATGTCTCCAGGCGCATGGGTTGGCTCGATGACAAAGCCGTCACACGCATTCGGTCACTTTTCATAAACGCCGGTTTGCCTGTCGACGCACCTGATTTAGGGGCTGACAAATATCTGGACTTGATGGGACTGGATAAAAAAGTGGAAGGGGGACGTATTCGATTTATTTTACTGAAGCATATTGGCGAGGCACTGATTACCGCTGACATTTCAGAACAAACCCTTAGAGCCACCCTTTCAGAGACGGTTGCTCGTGCCTGAGCTCGCAGCATACGCGGTCTCAGATCGCAGTTCTCGCGGACGCACTGTTAACGAGCCAACGCCTGCAGGGCGCTCGGAATTTGAACGTGACCGTGATCGCATCATCCACTCAACTGCGTTCAGAAGGCTGGAGTATAAAACCCAGGTTTTCGTCAATCATGAAGGCGATCTGTTTCGCACTCGATTGACCCATAGCCTGGAAGTCGCACAAATTGGTCGCGCCCTTGCGCGAAATCTGAACCTGAACGAGGAACTGGTAGAGGCCATTACCCTGGCACATGATCTTGGTCATACCCCTTTTGGCCATGCCGGTCAGGATGCCTTGAATGCCTGCATGAAAGAATATGGGGGCTTCGAACATAACTTGCAATCACTACGCGTAGTCGATGTTCTGGAAGAGCGATATGCAGAATTTGATGGGCTAAATCTCTGCTTTGAAACACGCGAAGGTATTTTAAAACATTGCTCTCTCCCCCACGCCAAGCTCTTGGGCGATGTGGGTGAACGTTTTCTGAATAACCAGCGCCCTTCTTTGGAAGCGCAAGTGGCCAATCTGGCAGACGAAGTCGCTTATAATAATCATGATGTGGATGATGGGTTACGCTCCGGGCTGATCACATTAGACCAATTACGCGAGATCTCTGTTTTTGGTCGCCATATGAATCTCGTTAAATCGCTTTACCCAAACCTGGCAGAACGCAGGCTGATCCATGAAACCGTTCGCAGAATGATTGGCACGCTGGTTTCCGATTTAATTGCCCAAAGCAAAGCCAATATTGCTGAAGTCGCTCCTACCTGCCTAGATGATATCCATGTGGCGCCCATGTTAATTGGATTCAGCCCTGCCATCCAGCAGGAACAACAAGAGCTCAAGCAATTTTTACGTATTCATCTTTACCAGCATTACCGCGTGACACGCACGACAGTCAAAGCAAAACGTATTCTCAATGAATTATTTCATGCATTCCTGGAGACCCCACGCTTGCTTCCCCCGCAGTATCAGCTCAAGGCCAAACAGGACAAACCCCGTACCATTGCTGACTATATTGCGGGAATGACGGACCGTTACGCCATTCTTGAACACCGTCGCTTATTTGCGGTCGAAGAAAACTAGATTAATTGAACGATTGATCAATCCAACCCTGGAAAACTGACGGCATGGCTTCTGAAGAGATATTGAATGATATCGCCGGCAGGCTACAACAAGCGCAATCTGTCATCCTCCTGACAGGCGACTCATCCAATAATGTAAGTGTGCTTCTAAACAAATTAGACGCTTTATTGAAACATACACACCTCGTGTTAATACTCGGTAGTGACCTGAACCAGAATTGTTATCAAATCCTTGCAGCGCAACTTGAATTGGACATTTCCCGATATTCCCAACCGGAAATCGTGGTTAAGGTAGAAAAGCAATTATTGTTGGGAAAACAAAATAAAATTGTGCTCTTGTGTCACGATGCAGAATCATACGACTTACTTACCTTTGATTGCCTCAGCAGACTGAACAATCTCAATGCATCAAATTCCAAGGAATTCTCTCTTGTATTAAGTGGTGGCAAGCAGCTGCTTAAAAAACTGAAAAACCGCGACCTCCGATCTTTACAACAGCACATTTCTGCCCAGTTTCATTTATCTGAATCCAACAAAACCAGCACGTCCCATTTCAACCAATGGCGCATGGCTTTGCTTATTCCCATATCGATGATCGGTATCTATTTCTGGACCGCCCTCCCTTCCAGTCAAAGTAAACATATCGCTGTTCCATCAGCAACACGACAAGAAATTACCTTACCCTCTTCGCAAAAGATACCTGGCCTTAAAATCAGTGAAACTGTATTGCCACAGACAAGCGAAAGCATTCCAGCACCTGCAAACCTGGAGCATATCTTTGAATCCGAACAAGAAGCACTTGCTGCTATCCAGGCTGAGAAACTCAAATAACACTCCCCCATTGCTGGATTTTCCTCAAACAGGTAAAATCTAATGCTTTTCACTTGATTTTTAGGCTTTGGTAATGGACAGACAGCGTTGGTTGGACGGCACCCTTTACCGTCCAGACTTTGAACAGGATAGCTGCGGTTTTGGTCTGATGGCACAAATGGACGATAAACCGAGTCATTGGCTTGTACAGACGGCAATCAGCTCTTTGGCTTGCCTGACTCACCGTGGTGCAGTCGCCGCAGATGGTAAATCTGGCGATGGATGTGGCTTGTTGTTTAAAAAACCCGATAGTTTTCTGCGCACTGTTGCTGCCGAAAACGGGTTTAAACTGAATGATCGGTATGCTGCTGCTCTCGTGTTCCTGAATCAGGATAAAGCAACCGCGCAACATGCTCGCACCTGTCTGGATCAAGAACTGACCGCCCAAGAATTACAAATCGCCGGCTTCCGCAAAGTGCCTACGGACTCATCCGCCTGTGGTGAATACGCACTGGCCAACATGCCAGTCATCGAGCAGATATTCGTCAATTGTCCTGATGAAATTGATGCCGATACCTTTGAGCGCAAACTGTACATTGCTCGCCGAGGTGCAGAAAAAGCGTTAAGCCCAAACGATACAGCCTTTTACATACCCACCTTATCTGCACGCGTTGTATCGTATAAGGGCCTGGTTATGCCCGACAACCTGCCTGTATTTTATCCCGACCTGAGAGATGAGCGCTTTGCCTCTTCTCTTGCGGTATATCATCAGCGCTTTTCCACCAACACATGGCCTGAGTGGAAATTAGCACAGCCTTTCCGTTACCTCGCCCATAACGGTGAAATTAACACGCTGAAAGGCAACCGCAACTGGTCACGTGCCCGCGAACAGAAATTCGAATCCAAGCACATTCCGGATATGAATGCAGTTCGTCCGATCGTTTCCATGACCGGGTCCGACTCCTACAGCATGGATAATATGCTGGAAGGATTGCTCATGGGTGGCGTGAGTTTATTCCGCGCCCTGCGACTGATGATCCCACCTGCCTGGCAAAATGTAAGCGGCATGGACCCTGATCTTCGTGCATTCTATGAATATAATTCCATGCACATGGAACCATGGGATGGCCCGGCAGGTATCGTGCTGACAGATGGGCGCTATGGTGCTTGTATGCTGGATCGCAATGGATTAAGACCTGCACGCTATGTTGTTACCAAAGATCGTCATTTCACGATTGCCTCAGAGATTGGGGTCTGGAACTACGCACCTGAAGACGTTGTACAAAAAGGCCGTGTCAAACCTGGCCAGATGATCGCTGTCGACATGGAAAACGGGAAATTGCTCCTGCCGGAAGACATTGATGCTGAGTTAAAGTCAGCTCATCCCTACCGTGATTGGCTAAAAAACAATTCCCGTCACCTGGAATTTGGCATGGATGAAGATGCAAACGTTGCTGCGATGGACGCCGCAACGCTGCTTACTTATCAGAAGCTTTTCCAGGTAACGTTTGAAGAACGTGATCAGGTAGTACGTGTATTGGCGGAAGACGGACAAGAGGCAACCGGCTCAATGGGTGACGATACGCCAATGGCCGTTCTGTCCCAAAAAGTTCGTTCGCCATTTGACTTTCTTCGCCAGCAATTTGCCCAAGTAACCAACCCGCCGATCGACCCGATTCGCGAAGCCATTGTCATGTCTTTAAATACATGCTTCGGACCCGAGCGCAATCTATTCGAAGAATCTCCCGAGCATGCACAGCGGCTGGAAATCAAATCACCGGTCTTGAGTCACGATAAATTTAACTGGCTGACAACGACCGAGAAAAGCGGTTATAAATGCACTACCCTGGATCTTAACTATGATCCAGCCAAAGCGGATCTGGAAAAAGCCTTGCACGCGCTTGCAGAAAATGCGGTGCAGGCAGTGCGCAATGGCAGTGTGATTTTAACCTTGTCAGATCGCGGCATTAAGCCCGGCAATTTGTTAATTCACGCACTTTTTGCTACAGGGTGCGTTCACCATGCGTTGATCAAAGCCGGCCTGCGTTGCGATTGTAATATTGTCGTAGAAACCGGCTCTACACGTGATCCGCATCAGGTAGCCTGTCTGATCGGTTATGGCGCGACAGCTGTTTATCCTTACCTTGTCTACCAGGTCATTCAGGAACTGGTTCAGCAAGGCGAAATCAAGGTTAAGCTGGAAGATGCCTTATGCAACTACCGCAAAGGTATCAACAAAGGGTTACTGAAAGTTTTATCGAAAATGGGCATTTCCACCATCGCCAGTTATCGTGGCGCACAGTTATTCGAAGCCGTTGGTATCCACGAAAATGTTGTTGATCTATGCCTGACAGGCACAGTAAGCCGTATTTCCGGCGCCTCTTTTGTGGACTTTGAAGAAGACCAGCAAAAACTCGCAAAAATTGCATTTAACCCTATGCGCTCCATAGGCCAGGGGGGTTTGCTAAAGTTCATTTTTGGCGAAGAGTTTCATGCTTACAACCCGGATGTGGTCGTCCAGCTTCAAAAAGCTGTTCAAAATGGTGATTACAAGGAATATCAGGCTTACGCACAATTGGTAAACAGCCGCCCAGTAGCCATGTTGCGCGACCTTATGCACCTGAAAGAAGATGCGGTCGCTATTCCGCTGGAAGAAGTTGAGCCAATAGAAAAGATTCTGAAACGCTTTGACTCCGCAGGTATGAGTCTTGGCGCGCTGTCCCCTGAAGCCCATGAATCCCTGGCAGAAGCGATGAACCGCCTGGGTGGCCGTTCCAATTCGGGTGAAGGTGGTGAGGATCCAAAACGTTACGGCACCGTTAAGATGTCCAAAATCAAGCAGGTTGCTTCCGGCCGTTTTGGCGTGACACCGCATTATCTGGTTAATGCAGAAGTATTGCAGATTAAAATCGCCCAAGGTGCAAAACCAGGCGAAGGCGGTCAGTTACCTGGACACAAAGTGTCTGAAATGATTGCTACACTGCGTTGCTCCAAGCCCGGAATCAGCCTGATTTCACCACCGCCACATCACGATATCTATTCTATCGAAGATCTGGCGCAGTTAATTTATGACCTGAAACAGGTTAATCCACACGCATTGGTCTCAGTCAAACTGGTTGCAGAGCCTGGTGTAGGTACCATTGCTGCGGGTGTTGCCAAGGCTTATGCCGACCTGATCACCATTTCTGGATATGATGGTGGAACAGGCGCGTCCCCTCTTACGTCAGTCAAGTATGCAGGTACGCCTTGGGAATTAGGCCTCACTGAGGCCCAGCAGGTTTTACGTGCCAATGGCCTGCGCGGCCGCGTTCGTGTTCAAACAGACGGCGGCTTGAAAACCGGCCTGGACGTAATTAAAGCCGCGATTCTGGGTGCAGAAAGTTTTGGTTTCGGCACCGCGCCAATGATTGCGCTGGGTTGTAAATACTTGCGTATCTGCCACCTGAACAATTGCGCGACAGGTATTGCTACGCAAGATGCCAAGTTACGCAGCAAGCACTATATCGGCCTGCCTGAAATGGTAATGAATTATTTCACCTTTATCGCTCAGGAAACACGCGAACTTATGGCCCAGCTGGGCGTGCGCTCAATGGAAGAACTCATTGGACGCATGGATTTGCTTGAACTGCTGGCCGGGGATACGCACCGTCAACAAAACCTGAATCTTGGTGTACTGCTTAGCCAGGGCACCATCCCTGACAGTGAGCCACGTTTCTGTATAGAAGCTTCGAATCCTTCATTTGATAAAGGTGAGCTGGCGGAAAAAATGGTTGTGGATGCGATTGAATCCATTAAACAGAAGACACCTCTGGAACTGACTTATTCAGTGCATAATACCAACCGCTCCATTGGTGCCAGACTTTCCGGAGAAATTGCCCGCCACCACGGTGCAGAAGGTCTGCCAGACAATTGCCTGACCATACGCCTTTCCGGGTCTGCGGGTCAAAGCTTTGGCGTCTGGAATGCAAAAGGCCTTCAGCTGGTTTTGGAAGGTGATGCTAATGATTACGTCGGTAAAGGGATGGCGGGCGGAAAACTCGTCATATACCCACCGCGCAATGCTGGTTACAAATCCCATGAAGCCATTATTATTGGCAATACTTGTCTGTATGGTGCAACAGGTGGCACTTTGTTTGCTGCAGGTGTTGCAGGGGAGCGGTTTGCTGTTCGCAACTCGGGTGCGCTTTCCGTCGTTGAAGGTGTAGGCGATCATGGCTGTGAATACATGACGGGCGGCTGTATAATTGTTCTGGGCGAAACCGGATTGAACTTTGGTGCGGGTATGACCGGTGGTTTTGCCATCGTTTATGATGAGCATGATCAGTTTGTTAATCGTTACAACAACGAACTCATTGATATGCACCGAATCAGCAACGAATCCACGGGGCAGTACCGTCATTTTCTGCGCGAAAATATTGAGCACTATGTGGCCAATACTGGTAGCGCACGTGGTCAGGAATTACTTAATAACTTCAGTGATGTTATTGGTAAATTCTGGCTGGTTAAGCCGAAGGCAACAAAACTGGACAGCCTTCTAAAAGACTAATGTTGGCCTACCCCAAGCGAATGGAAGCTTAAATGTCAGACGTTTTTCAATTTATAAACATCGAACGCCGGGATGGCAATAAAGTTCCGGCAGAAACCCGCAAGCATGAATTCAAAGAAATTTATGCGCCGATGGATGCTACTCAGGCAGGCGAACAATCCGGGCGTTGCCTGGAATGCGGGAACCCTTATTGCGAATGGAAGTGCCCGGTTCATAACTATATTCCCAATTGGCTGAAACTGGTCGAAGAAGGCAAACTGCTGGAAGCTGCAGAAATGTCCCACAAGACCAATTCACTGCCGGAAGTATGTGGCCGCGTCTGCCCGCAGGACCGACTCTGTGAAGGTGCATGCACGCTCAACACCGGATTTGGCGCAGTGACTATAGGTTCGATTGAAAAATACATTTCCGAAGAAGCCTTCAAGCAAGGCTGGCGTCCGGACATGAGTAATGTTGTGCCCAGTGGCAAACGCGTAGCCATTATTGGCGCTGGCCCGGCAGGTTTGGGCTGTGCTGATATTCTGGTACGCAACGGAGTGACTCCTACCGTTTTTGATCGTTACGAAGAAATTGGCGGGTTACTCACTTTCGGCATTCCTGAATTCAAGATGGAAAAATCGGTCATGACTCGCCGCCAGGAAATTTTTGAAGGAATGGGCGTACAGTTCAAGCTGAATACTGAAGTGGGTAAAGATATCACTCTGGAACAATTGTTGAATGATTACGACGCAGTGTTCATGGGTATGGGTACTTATACCTATATGAAAGGGGGATTTCCAGGCGAAGATCTGCCTGGCGTACTAGAAGCACTGCCGTTCCTGATATCCAATGTGCGTAACAATCTTGATCTGATCAAGGCAGACACGCCATTTATTTCCATGGCCGGCAAGCGTGTAGTGGTTCTGGGCGGTGGTGATACGGCTATGGACTGTAACCGCACATCCATCCGCCAGGAAGCCACTTCAGTCACCTGCGCGTATCGTCGTGATGAAGAAAATATGCCTGGTTCCAAACGTGAAGTTGCAAACGCTAAAGAAGAAGGCGTGCAATTCCTCTGGAACCGCCAGCCAGTTGAAATAATCGGCAATGGCAAAGTTGAAGGCGTCAAACTGGTTACCACCCAATTGGGTGAGCCAGATGCACGCGGCCGAAGAATACCGGAAGTGATCCCGGGCAGCGAAGAAATTATTCCTGCTGACAACGTAATCGTTGCCTTTGGATTCCGCCCCAGCCCACAACCCTGGTTCGCTGACTACAACATCAGTATCGACACGGGTGGCAGAGTAATCGCCAAGGGAAACAAGCATGCTTTCCAGACCAGCAACCCCAAGGTCTTTGCTGGTGGTGATATGGTACGCGGTTCAGATCTCGTGGTAACGGCTGTTTATGAAGGCCGGCAGGCTGCAGAAGGCATTCTGGGATACTTGGGCGTTTGGTAATTTACCGTGGAGGCGTAGGGCAATGATTAATATTACCTCTATCCTCTGCGCATCTACGGTTTGGAATTAATGACTACACTAAAAAACGACACATTCATACGCGCCTTATTGCGCCAGCCCACTGAATACACACCGGTTTGGCTTATGCGTCAGGCAGGCCGCTACCTGCCAGAATATAATCAAACCCGGTCTCGCGCGGGTGACTTCCTTTCATTGTGTAAAAATCCAGACCTGGCAACAGAAGTTACCTTGCAGCCTCTGGCACGCTTTCCACTGGATGCGGCTATACTCTTTTCCGACATTCTGACCATTCCGGACGCCATGGGACTGGGGTTATACTTCTCGCAAGGTGAAGGCCCGAAATTTGAACGTCCACTACGTGAAGAGTGGGAAATACGCGGCTTGACAGTACCAGATCCTGACGTCCATCTGCGTTACGTCATGGATGCTGTATCCCAAATCCGTAAAGCGCTGGATAATTCCGTCCCCCTTATCGGCTTTTCCGGCAGCCCCTTTACCTTGGCTTGCTATATGATTGAAGGCGGTTCCAGCAGTGATTTTGCCACGGTCAAGGCAATGCTGTATCAAAGACCGGAACTGTTGCACCACATTCTCGATATCAACGCCAAAACCGTTATCGCGTACCTCAACGCACAAATAGAGAGCGGCGCCCAGGCCATCATGATTTTTGACACTTGGGGTGGCGCATTATCCCATGCTGCCTACCATGAATTTTCTCTGCACTACATCCAGCAAATTATCAGTGGATTGAAACGCGAACATAACGGTGTAAAAATCCCTAATATCGTCTTTACTAAAGGCGGCGGAAACTGGCTGGAAAGCATTGCCTCCACAGGTTGCGATGCAGTAGGTCTGGATTGGGCTATTGATATCGGGACTGCTCGCAAACGTATTGGCGATAAAGTAGCCCTGCAAGGCAATCTGGATCCTTCCGTTTTATTTGCCACACCGGATACCATCCGCAATGAAGTAGGCGCGGTATTAAAGAGTTTTGGCCACGGCAATGGCCATGTGTTTAATCTGGGTCATGGCATATCTCAATTCACTGCACCAGAAAATGTTGTCGCAATGGTAGATGCAGTTCACCAGTTAAGTAAGCAATATCATACTGAATAATCTGGTTATTCATGCTGTTATATACATTAGAATTGCCTTATACACACCCTGATAATGACAAGCCGTATAATAATTTGACCTTTACCGGAAATTGAAGCACTGATAACTGTATGAATAGTCAATAATAATTTGTTAATATAACTGTAAATTATTTTAAAATACCAGTCTGAACAACAGACTCATTAGAACAATCCACAAAGTTATCCACAGAACTGTTGTATAGCACCTCACGATTTTCACTATTCTGCTAACATCACAGAACCGACACCTATCCCTATAACCTGCGAAAAGCCAGTGATGAATGTTGTACAGGTAGCGTTAGATATCCCCTTGAACCGCCTGTTTGACTACTTGGGCGCGGGTATAACACAAAATGATATCGGCGCCAGGGTGCTGGTACCTTTCGGAAACCGACGATTGGTCGGGATTGTCATAGCGGTAAATACCGAAACCGCCTTAGCTATAGAACGGCTTAAATCCGTTTTACATATTTACAGGGAAATCCCGCCGCTATCAGCAGAAAGCCTCAACTTGCTGCAGTTTTGTAGCGACTACTATTGCCACCCATTCGGGGAAGTCGTTATGAATGCACTTCCCACTCGCATGCGTCGCCCCCCCCCCATCCCGGTCAAGAAATCCTCCAGGTTTTGTATCACGCAAGCGGGTCTGCAAGTCAATCTGTCATCACTACCGGGCAGGGCTATTGTCAAGCGGCGGGTTTTGCAGACATTACAGGAAAACCATGCGCTTGATCAGGGAGAGGTGACAACGCTCTCCCCTGCTGCTCTAAAAACAATGCGCGAATTTGTCGTACACGGTTGGGCAAGCGAACTAGAAACCTCCAGCGTGTTTACCCCACCCAATACCGCTGTCACTGCATCCAGGCGCCCATTACTCAATGAGGCGCAACAACTGGCTGTCACTGCAATCAGTGAGCCGGCTCAGCAAGGCTTTCAGGTCATTTTGCTACATGGCATAACTGGCAGCGGTAAAACAGAAGTTTATCTGCACGCTATTGAAAAAATCATCAAAGATGGAGGACAAGCGCTGGTTATGGTTCCGGAAATTAATCTGACACCACAATTGGAGTCTGTATTCCGTGCCCGCTTTTCAAATGTTTGTCTTGTCAGTTTACACAGCGGATTGAACGAAACAGAACGATTGCAAAATTGGCTCTTGGCGCAAAAAGGCGAGGCAAAAATCATATTGGGGACCCGGCTGGCTATATTCACACCACTACCAGCGCTCAAAATAATTATTGTCGATGAGGAACACGACTCCTCTTTCAAACAGCAGGAAGGGTTACGCTATTCTGCCAGAGATGTCGCCGTGATCAGAGCGAAACAAAACAACATACCCATTGTTTTAGGTTCTGCCACGCCATCCCTGGAAAGCTTTTATAATGCCCAAACGGGCCGCTATCAACTACTAACCCTCTCCACGCGCGCATCAATGAATGCGGTTTTACCTGAAATTAGATGTATTGATACGCGCCGGCAGAAACTACAAGAGGGCCTCTCCGACCCGCTGATCCAGGCTATCCGAAGCAGACTGGCACGAAAAGAACAAAGCCTGATTTTTTTAAACCGCAGGGGCTACTCCCCAGCAATTTACTGTCCGGAATGCGCTTGGCACTCAGCATGTAACCGCTGCTCCAGCACACTGGTATTACATTTGGCTGAACGCAGACTGCGTTGCCATCATTGTGGTCATGAAGAAAAAACGCCGCTGGCCTGCCCCACTTGCGGCAACCCGGATTTAAAGCCCCTCGGACAAGGCACACAAAGAGTGGAATCCGCATTAGCAGCGCAATTTCCAGAAGCGCGTGTCTTGCGCATTGATCGTGACAGTACCCGCCGCAAACATGCCTGGAAGGAAATGTTGCAACAAGTACGCGATGAAGAAGTGGATATACTGGTTGGCACCCAAATGCTGGCGAAGGGCCATGATTTCCCAAAATTGACCCTGGTCGGCGCGCTCAATGTAGACAGTGCACTGTACAGTGCTGATTTTCGTGCATCTGAACGGCTTTTTGCCCAACTCATTCAGGTTGCGGGCCGTGCAGGCCGTGCGGCCATTCCCGGTGAGGTGTTAATTCAAACACAATTTCCCGATCACCCTCTGTTTGAAGGGTTACGCAAACACGACTATACGGCATTTGCACATACCCTACTAACAGAAAGGGAACAGGCAGGATTTCCTCCCTTTATGTTTCAAGCCCTGTTAAGGGCCGAGGCTCCGCAACTTGAAACGGCCCTTAATTTTCTTGCACAAACAGCCAGTCTCGCTGCAGACTTACCACATCCAGTCACTGTCTATGACCCCGTTCCTGCGCCAATGGCGCGTCTCGCCGGAAAAGAGCGCGCACATTTGCTGGTTCAATCACAGTCCCGCGGTGCCATGCAATCTTTCCTTAAAATATGGAATGAAGCCATCCCAAAAGTAGCCAAAGGTAAAGTTCGATGGTCACTGGATGTAGATCCGCTGGAGTTTTGATGGCATCAAAGCCATGACTGCGACTATAATATGCCATTACTTCAATAAGCTGTAAAAATGAACACGACCCCATATCCTGACTTAAAAGAACACCTTATCCAGTTACTGACCGATGCGTTGAGCATTGTGGCGCCTGAATCCACGGCTACCATTGATTTGGAACGTCCCAAACAATCCCAGCATGGTGACTTTGCATGTAATCTTGCCATGCAACTGGCCAAACCATTACGCCGTAATCCGCGTGATATTGCTGCTGCGTTGCTGGAATCGCTACCCTCTTCACCTTACATCGCAAAAACTGAAATTGCCGGCGCTGGATTTATTAATTTCTTTTTCCATCCGTCAGTGAAACAGCAAATCGTTAAACGGATTTTCCAGGAAGACATTGGTTTTGGCCGAGGCAAGCTGGGATTAGGTAAAAAAGTTCAAGTGGAATTTGTTTCCGCGAACCCCACCGGCCCTTTACATGTAGGACATGGGCGGGGAGCTGCTTTGGGTGCCAGTCTGGCCAATGTACTGGATGCAGCGGGCTATGCTGTATCTCGAGAATATTATGTTAATGATGCGGGTCGGCAGATGGATATTCTTGCCATATCAACCTGGCTCCGCTATCTGGAGTTAGATGGTATCAATGTGCCATTCCCGCCAAACGCTTACCAAGGGGAATACGTACGCAGCATGGCTCAGCAGATTTTTGACGCCCATGCTTCCCGTTATGTCCATCAGCCCTGGACCGTTCTGGAAGGCGTCCCTAATGTGGAAGAGGAACCAGACGCGCATTTAGATGGCCTGATTGCCAACGCAAAGCGTTTACTTGGCCAGGATTACGGCTACATACATGATCTGGTATTAACCGAACAGTTGGGAGATTGCCGCAATGACCTCCTGGAGTTCGGCGTTACCTTTGATTCCTGGTTTTCCGAACAATCCCTTTTTGACAATGGCATGGTTGAACGGACGATCAATTTGCTGGAAAAAAATGGCCACCTCTACACACAAGATGGTGCGAAGTGGTTCCGTTCCACTAAATTCGGCGATGAAAAAGACCGTGTGGTATTGCGTGAAAACGGCATCTACACCTATTTTGCCTCGGATATTGCCTACCACCTTAATAAACTTGAACGTGGCTTTGACCGCATTATTGACGTGTGGGGCGCTGACCACCACGGTTATATCGCTCGCGTAAATGGGGCTTTGCAAGCGCTGGATCTGGATAAGGAAAAACTCACCGTCGTATTGGTTCAATTTGCTGTGCTGTACCGGGAAGGCATGAAGGTTTCCATGTCTACCCGTAGCGGCGAGTTTGTCACACTGCGCGAATTGCGCCATGAAGTTGGCAACGATGCAGCGCGATTCTTCTATGTACAGCGCAAAAGTGACCAGCATCTGGATTTTGATCTGGATTTGGCCAAATCCAAGAGCAACGAAAATCCTGTTTACTATATCCAGTACGCCCACGCTCGCATATGCAGTGTATTGGAACAATGGGGCGGAGATACCTCCGCGCTGGGGGAAGCCGACACCAGTTTACTTAATGGCCCCCATGAACTGACTTTGCTGCAACGCTTAAGCGAGTACCCGGAAACTCTTGAAGCAGCTGCCAGGGAACTCTCGCCCCATATCATTGCCTATTACCTGAAAGATCTGGCAGGAGATTTCCATAGTTACTACAACGCCGAACAATTCCTGGTTCCAGACGAACGTATCCGCTTTGCCCGGTTGGCCCTGATCATGGCAGCTCGACAAGTATTATTTAATGCGCTCACGCTATTAGGCGTCAGCAGTCCAGAAAAAATGTAAGAGAACTTAATGAGTCGAGATTATAAAAAACCTGCTGCCCGTTCTTCTAACAGCAATAAAGGTGGCAAATCCATGGTCACCGGTATATTGATAGGCCTTTTTGTCGGCCTGGCTATTGCACTGGCCGTTGCCATAGTTATCAATAGCATGCCCAACCCTTTCGTAAAGCCAAACAAACCGACCTCAATCCCCGCTCCTCTGCCTGAAGAAGCACCGAAGCCCGCTTCCCACAATACAGCAAATCCAGCAGACAATAAGGACACTAAAACGGCCGACAAACCCCGCTTTGATTTTTACACCATTCTTCCAGGAAAAGAAGAGGCCGTTACTGAACAGCAAATCAAACAGGCTTCTCAGCAACCCAATGCAGCTGAAAACCAGAAAGACAGCTATTACCTGCAAATTGGGTCATTCCAGAACGAGGCTGACGCCGACAACCTCAAAGCAAAACTCGCCTTGTTAGGTGTAGAAACATCGATCCAGACCGCAACCATCCCGGATAAAGGCATCTGGCACCGAGTTCGAGTCGGTCCTTATTCCACCTTGCCGGAATTGAACCGCGCACGTACCACGCTTACTCAAAATGGTATGCAGGCAAGCCTGATTAAAGTACATGACACGCAACCCGATTCAATTCGCAATTAGCACATAAAATACCCCTATTGAGACACCAAAAAGGAGATTCAAAATGCACTTGATCAAAAAACTGGCTATCTTTTCAATTGCACTGTTTATAGGACTACAGGGCCTGTTAGCAGAGGCGGCCCCCACTCAGGGAAAAGAATTCAAACTGGTCAATCCCCCGCAAGCAACGGAAACCGGTAAAAATATCGAAGTCCTGGAAATTTTCTGGTACGGCTGCCCTCACTGTTTTGATCTGGAACCCTCCCTTAGCGCCTGGGTAAAAAAATTGCCAAAAGATGTAACCTTTCGCCGGATGCCTGCAATCTTCCGTGATGACTGGGCGCTTTCAGCAAAAACATTTTATGCCATGGATGCGCTAGGAGTTGTAGACAAGCTCAATGCTGACGTTTTCAATGCAGTTCACGTTGAAGGGGTTGACCTGAAAAATGAAAATACCCTGTTTGACTGGATGGCCAAGCATGGCGTTGATCGCAAAAAATTTGCAGACGCCTATAGTTCTTTTTCAGTTCAAAGCAAAGTTTTGCGGGCCAAGCAACTTACCCGTGAATATGGCATCGACGGTGTTCCTGCCATAATTGTGGATGGAAAATACATGACCGCCCCCTCCATGACCGGTGGTCACCAAGGGTTATTCCCTGTGATAGACAGCCTCATTTCCCGCGCTCGTACAGAACACGCTGGCAAAAAATAGTGCCTGAACCGCTAACGGTATTTATAACGGGGGCTTCTAGCGGACTTGGCAAGGCTATCGCAATACGCTACGCAAAACAGGGCGCAATATTAGGTCTGGTTTCGCGTAACGGCGATAAATTAAACAATTTGGCCTCAGAAATAAAAACCAAATCCATCTGTTACCCTGTGGATGTACGAAACTTTAGTGCCATGCAAACTGCCGCACAAGATTTTATAACTCGGTTTGGCGTACCCGATATCGTTATAGCTTGTGCTGGAGCAAGCTGCGGCAATCTGACAGAGTATGCGGAAGATATTGCCGTTTTCCAAAATTTGCTGGATATTAACGTAAACGGCACGGTAAAAACTTTTCAGCCTTTTGTACAAGCGATGAGAGAAGCAAAACAGGGATCCATAGTGGGTATTGCATCCGTAGCAGGGTTCCGGGGACTCCCAGGAGCTAGCGCCTACTCCGCTTCAAAGGCAGCAGTTATCTCATATATGGAAAGCCTTCGCGTAGAAATGCGTAACAGTGGCGTCCACATCATGACAGTTTGCCCAGGCTATATTAAAACCCCCATGACAGCGATTAACCCGTATCCCATGCCTTTTATCCTCTCTGCAGACAAAGCAGCCGATAAAATCATTCGTGCCATCCATCGCAAACAACATGTTATTACCATACCTTGGCAAATGGCTATTACTGGCTTTTTCTTAAAAAATATGCCAGATTGGGTATATGATATTCTTTTTGCGAAAGCCCCACACAAACCACGAAACCTTCACATTTAACAATCAGGTAGGAATAATATGACCATTGAAGTTATTCTCGTCGACGACCATCCTATGTTTCGTAAAGGGCTCATGCATTTATTGGTAGACAGCCCGGCCGTAAAAGTCATTGGCGAGTTTCCTGATATCACAACTACCCGTGAATGGATCTCTCAAGGCGGCAAAGCAGATGTTGCGCTGCTTGACCGTACACTGCGAGAAGAAGATGGACTGGATCTTGTGCCCCTCTTAAAGCAGCACAACATTAAAATTATCATGCTGACCATTGCGGATGCGGATTATGAAATTCGCGATGCCATCGAAGCTGGAGTTGATGGCTATCTGCTTAAAACCAGTGAACCGGAACAAATCCTGCAAGTCATTACAGGTGTTCACCAGGGTAGCAGTATGTTCCCTAGCCATGTAATGCAAAAAATGGCTAAAGGCGAGTTGCTTCACGGTATTTTTGACAAGTTATCTCAAAGAGAATTGGAAATTGTTACGTATGTAGCGCGCGGCTTGAGCAACCGGGCTATAGGTGACTCACTTGGCCTTTCAGAAAACACGGTACGAAACCATCTGCGCAGTATTTTAGAGAAACTGAACCTTGCCAACCGGGTTCAAGTAGCGACGCTCGCCCTGGAACATGGGATTGTTAAACGAAAGGGAACCCCGAATCAGGACGTTTAGACTATACACAATAGTAAAAATGTACCATTATTTATTTTTAATGTGCTAGAATTCAGTTGCAAGTGTGATGCTTGTTTCTGTTCAATATTTGCCCCGGGTTTCCGGGGCTTTTTTTTGCCTGAAATAAACAACCTTCTTTTCCAGACGAATCGAATGGTACTATCATAGAACTGTCCTCTTGCTCCTGCTGCGCAAGAAATCCTAACAATGATGTCAATTTACGCCTGCCGCCTAAAAGGACCAAGCCATGAAAGCTGCCGAACTTTTTATAAAGTGCCTGGAAAATGAGGGAGTGAAATTCATTTATGGTATTCCAGGAGAAGAAAACCTGGATATCATGGACGCACTGCTCAGTTCCTCCATCCGTTTTATCACTACCCGGCACGAACAAGGCGCAGCATTCATGGCGGATGTAGAAGGGCGATTGACTGGCAAAGCCGGCGTTTGTTTATCCACACTCGGCCCTGGTGCGACCAATCTTGTCACAGGCGTCGCTGATGCAAACATGGATCACGCGCCGTTAGTCGCCATATCGGGACAGGCACCTACCAATAGACTGCATAAGGAATCGCATCAGGTACTGGATCTGGTTAATCTTTTCCAACCCATTACCAAATACGCCTCTCAAATTCTTAATCCGGAAATCATTCCTGAAGTGGTTCGTAAAGCGTTTAAAGTCGCTGAAAGTGAAAAGCCCGGTGCATCGTTTATCGAGTTCCCCGAAAATCTTGCCGCTATTGATATTGAGGGTGCTCCTTTACTTGCACAATCGGCGAGCATGTCATACCCTCCTCAATATAAACTGGAACAAGCCGCGCAGATAATCAGTGAAGCCAAATATCCCATGATTCTTGCTGGAAATGGTTTGATACGGACAAATGCTTGTGAAGCACTGGTTGATTGTGCAGAAAAGCTGAACATTCCTGTGGCAACAACCTTTATGGCAAAAGGAGCGATTCCCAATTCCCACCCTCTTTCATTAGGCACCGTTGGACTCCAGGCCCACGATTATATCTCCTGCGGGTTCGAACGAGCCGACGTGATCATTTGCATTGGCTACGATTTAGTAGAATATCCTCCTAACTTGTGGCACAAAACAAACGACAGAAAAATCATTCATATCGACACCCGGCCAGCAGAAGTTGATTCTCATTATATAGTCGCAACAGGCGTAATCGGTGACTTTAGAATCACACTGGAATCCCTGTCGAAGCTTGCAAGCCCCCGCTTCGAGCGCTCCTATGAAAATTTGCGTACAGCGATTCTTCAGGAGCTGCATGCGAATGATGACGACAATGGTTTTCCGGTTAAACCCCAGCGTATCATCGCCGATCTTCGGAAAGCACTTGACCCTAAAGACATTGTTATCTGCGACGTAGGTGCACATAAAATGTGGATGGCCCGCATGTTCCCCTGCGAAAAACCCAATACCTGCATCATTTCTAACGGATTTGCCAGTATGGGCATTGCCGTGCCCGGAGCTGTCGCTGCCAAGCTCTGTTTTCCCGATAAACGCGTTGTTGCTGTCACAGGCGATGCCGGATTTTTGATGAATTCTCAGGAAATTGAGACTGCTTTAAGAGCCCATGCTCCCCACGTCATTCTTATATGGAGCGATGCAAGCTATGGCTTGATAGAATGGAAACAGCACATCTATTTCGGGAGAGAATCACACGTCAAATTTAACAATCCGGATTTTGTTAAATACGCTGAAGCTTTCGGGGCCAAAGGCTATCGCATTAATTCAGCTGATGAACTTTTGCCAACGTTACAGAAAGCACTCAACGACAACACTGTCAGTATTATTGATTGCCCGGTTGATTATCGGGAAAATATGAAATTAACCGCCCGTCTGGGCGAAATGATATGCCCGATTTAGGTCTGAAATCTTACTCAAAAAATCCTTTTGTCAGTAATTCCATTGTCAGCGCACCGTAATCCTGGCTCCCCTGACTATTGGGCGCATAGCTGAAAATATCCTGTCCTCGGGCGGGACTTTCGGCTAGAGACACATTTTCTGAAATACGCGTATCACATAGATTATTACCGTAACGCTCTTTTAACTGATCATAAACTTCGTGTGCCAACTTTCGACGTGAATCAAATCGTGTCACAACAACACTGCGTTCAATTTTACGCTTTAAGGGACCTTCTAGCACATTCAGCGCGGCTTCCAGTCTATGGACCCCTTGCATGGACAAATAATCTGCTGAAACAGGAATTAAAACTCGGTCAGCCGCAAACAGCGCATTCAGCGACAATACGCCCAGCGTCGGGCAACAATCGATCAGCACGGGGGCTTCTTCCCAGGCCAGCTTAACTTCCAGCCCTTTCTTTAAT
The DNA here is from genome assembly GCA_043759595.1 of Sulfurirhabdus sp. Taxonomy (GTDB): domain Bacteria; phylum Pseudomonadota; class Gammaproteobacteria; order Burkholderiales; family SMCO01; genus Sulfurirhabdus. The sequence goes on from JAYVLG010000054.1 coordinate 67,785, forward strand.
TTACCCGCTACACTTGTGCTTTTACCCAGTAATGCATCCACCTTGGACAAGTCCGGATGAGACGGAATCAACCGCAAACCAGACGGTAAGTGACGAATTAACGCATCTAAGGCCTTTTCATCCCGGTAAAACGCAGAGATACTGTCTGAAGAAGCCACAACATTAAAGCCGCAACCAATTGAAAGGTGCGCCTGCGGATCCAAATCTATTGCCAGCGGATTTCTTCCCAGCATCGCCAACGAGGCCGAGATATTCAGGCAGGTAGTCGTTTTACCAACCCCGCCTTTTTGATTGAATACTGCAATTACCGCCATGGATTATTCCACCGTGACGGACTTCGCCAGATTTCGCGGTTTATCAACATCCGTGCCCTTTTGTAACGCTGCATGATATGACAGCAATTGCAACGGAATGGTGTGCAGGATCGGGCTCAAGTATCCCCCATGACCAGGTATCCGTATGACTTGCACACCCGGTTCGCTACTCATGTGGGTATCCTGATCCGCAAATACATATAACTCTCCACCCCGGGCCCGAACTTCCTGCAAATTGGATTTCAGTTTTTCAAGCAGCGTGTCATTTGGTGCGATGGCAATCACCGGCATCTCTTTATCCACTAAAGCCAGGGGGCCGTGCTTGAGTTCACCGGCTGGATAAGCTTCTGCATGAATATAAGATATTTCCTTTAATTTCAGAGCACCTTCCATTGCGATTGGATAATGCTGCCCACGCCCCAGAAATAAAGCATGCTGCTTATTCGCAAATGATTCCGCCCACTTTATAACTTCCGGCTCGAGTGTCAGAATTTGTTGAATTTTATTAGGCAACTCCCTTAGGGCCTGCATATGCAACAACTCTTGCTCACGGCTGACCTTGTTACGCAATTTGCCCAAAGTGATTGCGAGTAAAAACAACGCAACCAGTTGTGTTGTAAAAGCCTTGGTTGATGCCACGCCAATTTCTGGACCGGCGCGTGTTAAGAAGCTTAATTCAGATTGACGAATCAATGCACTTTCCGGCACGTTGCAGATCGTTAAACTATGGGCATGCCCCAGTGTTTTAGCATGCTCTAAAGCAGCCAGCGTATCAGCAGTTTCTCCCGACTGGGAAATGGTCACTATCAGAGCTTTGGGATTCGGCACACTATCTCTGTATCGATACTCACTGGCTACTTCTGCGCTGCATGGAATCCCGGCAATACTTTCAATCCAGTACCGCGCTACCATGGCAGCATGAAAGCTAGTACCACAGGCTATGATGTACACGCTCTCAATGCCTGAAAGAATGCTTTCAGCTTGCACACCAAAAATGTTTGCCTGCAAACTTTCCTGGGCCAGGACATTTTCCAGGGTATCTGCTAAAGCTCTTGGCTGTTCATGAATTTCTTTTTGCATGAAATGGCGATAATTACCCAGCTCAGCCATCTCAGCGGACAACTCGCTGATATGCACCGGCCGTTCTACTTGTTGCCCCTGACTATTAAAAATACGAATCGAAATCAGACCAATGTCTGCCACATCCCCTTCTTCCAGATATATCATCTTTTGAGTAACCGGCAGTAATGCCGAAGCATCTGAAGCAATAAAGTTTTCCTCAATGCCCAAGCCCAAAAGAAGTGGGCTCCCTTTTCTTGCACAGATCATCCGATTAGGTGTGTCTTCACTGATCACGCCTATCGCATAGGCGCCCTTCAATTCCAGAACTGCCTTTTGCGTGGCTGCGAGCAAATCCTTATCGTTATGCTGGAAATGAAAATGGATTAAGTGAACAATCACTTCGGTATCTGTTTCAGAGGTAAACTCATAGCCCAAGCCTTGCAATCGCTTACGAAGCTCTTCATGATTTTCAATGATTCCGTTATGCACCACAGCCAATGAATCTCTGCTCACATGCGGGTGCGCATTGTTAACTGTCGGTGCGCCGTGTGTTGCCCAACGGGTATGCGCAATACCCAAATGACCATGCGTGTTCTGTCGCTTCACTTCGCGTTCGAGCTCGACTACACGTCCTGTGCTCCGCGCCCGTTGCAGCCCATTATTAACCACCGACAGACCGGCTGAGTCATAACCCCTGTATTCAAGCCGCCTTAACCCTTCAAGTAAAATAGGGACTACATTTCGTTGTGCTACCGCACCGACAATTCCACACATTACTGTTTCACCTTTTTAACTGGTCGTTTCCACCCGGTTACTGTCACCTGTTTTGATCTTGACAAGCTCAGTTCCCCCTCCGGTGTATCTCTTGTTATTGTTGAACCTGCACCAATAGTCGCACCTTTTGAAATCGTTACTGGCGCAACCAATTGTGTATCGGAACCAATAAATACATCATCTTCAATAATGGTTCTGTGTTTATTTGCACCATCATAATTACAGGTGATCGTGCCCGCTCCGACATTGACTCTTTTACCAACTGAGCTATCACCAACGTAACTTAAATGATTTATTTTGCTTCCTGAATCCACCTGACTATTTTTTATTTCGACAAAGTTTCCAACATGCACATCTTCCTTAAGATGTGTACCGGGACGAATACGCGAAAAAGGTCCAATTTTATTATTTAAACCCGTCTCGCATTGGTCCAGAATAGTGAATGGCTCTAAACGTGTACCCACCGCAACCGATGAATTACGTATGACACAGTGAGCGCCCACTACCACACTATCGCCTAATTGAACTTGACCTTCAAAAATACAGTTAATATCAATAATGACTTCTTTACCACAAAGCAACTCTCCCCTTACATCTATACGGGCCGGATCCAGCAGGGTTACACCTTGTTCAAGCAATTTGTGGGCAATTTGCGTTTGATAAAGCCTTTCTACCTGCGCCAGCTGAACTTTGCTATTAATCCCCAGTATTTCCCACTCATGTTCAGGATGGCTGGTTACGACTTCCACATTATCATTTACTGCCATCTCTATAATGTCAGTCAGATAGTATTCTTTTTGCACATTATTGTTATTCAGGTTTTTTAACCACCTTAATAAATGCTTCGTCGGAATTGCCATAATCCCGGTGTTGATTTCGCATATAGATCGCTCTTGCTCATTCGCATCTTTATGTTCAACGATTCTCACTACACCACCGTTCGCACCACGCACAATCCGGCCATAACCATCCGCATTAGCCAACTCAATGGTCAACAACCCAAGCCTGTTTTCTCCCGCTATGGCAACAAGTGTTTTCAGTGTATTTAACTGGGTTAAAGGTACATCACCGTAAAGCACGAGCGTAATACCCTCTGAATCCAATACTGAAACTGTCTGCATCAGTGCATGACCAGTACCCAATTGTTCTGATTGTTGCACCCAAATATAATCGGTGTTATTGATTGCATCAGGTACGGCATTTCCACCATAACCATACACCACAATAGTTTTATGGGGATGAAGCAAGCCGGAACTATCCAGAGTGTGTTGCAAAAGTGGCTTCCCCGCCAGCCTATGTAACACTTTCGGTTGTTCAGAGTACATTCTGGTACCCTTGCCTGCCCCTAATATGACAACGTTTAATGGTAAACTCATTTAAAATTTTCTTTGATGGTATGGACTATTTATTATTTTGATGCAGAGGCTTATTTTATCTCGGCATCACCCTTTGCGTCAGCGTATCATATTTTGCTTATTCTTTTCATCTTCAGAAAACAAAAAAGGCAGCCTAAGGCTGCCTTTTTTAATGCATATCAACTTACAAGCGATTCCTGTAAATTAATGACCTCTTTTACGAATCTGCTCTATAGCGCGGAGTTGAGCCACAGCTTCTGCCAACTCGGATTGCGCTTTTGCATAATCCATTTCTGCTGAACGATTTTTCATTGCTTCTTCAGCCGTCCTTTTTGCTTCTAGCGCCTTAGACTCGTCCAAATCCTTTCCACGAATTGCTGTATCGGAAAGAATGGTCACGACATTTGGCTGTACCTCTACGATGCCACCAGAAACATAAAACAGAATTTCTTCAGCTTCATCCGGAAGCTTGATACGAACAGATCCCGGCTTTACGCGAGAAAGCATTGGAGCATGCCGTGGATAAACACCCACTTCACCCATTTCCGCCGGAATCGAAACATATTCAGCAACACCGGAAAAAATGGATTCTTCAGCACTTACTACATCTACGTGAATTGTCATCGCCATAGTTGAACCTTACTCACTTATTGAATGGTTTTGGCTTTTTCTACAGCTTCTTCGATAGAACCAACCATGTAGAAAGCCTGCTCTGGCAGATGGTCATACTCACCATTTACGATACCCTTGAATCCTGCAATAGTATCTTTCAGAGACACGTACTTACCCGGGCTTCCAGTAAATACTTCCGCAACGAAGAAAGGCTGGGAAAGAAAACGCTGAATTTTACGGGCACGTGCAACAGCTAGCTTGTCTTCAGGTGCCAATTCATCCATACCCAAAATAGCAATAATATCGCGCAATTCTTTATAACGCTGTAGTGTCGACTGAACCGCACGCGCAACTGAGTAATGCTCTTCACCCACCACTAAAGGATCTAACTGACGTGAAGTAGAATCAAGTGGATCAACAGCAGGGTAAATACCCAACTCAGCAACCTGACGTGAAAGCACAACAGTCGCGTCCAAGTGAGCAAAAGTGGTTGCAGGTGATGGATCGGTCAAGTCATCCGCAGGCACATAAACAGCTTGAATAGAAGTAATCGAACCCTTCTTGGTAGAAGTAATACGTTCTTGCAAGCGGCCCATTTCTTCAGCAAGCGTTGGCTGGTAACCCACAGCAGATGGCATACGGCCTAACAGCGCAGATACTTCCGTTCCTGCCAGGGTATAACGGTAAATGTTATCAATAAACAACAACACATCACGGCCTTCATCACGGAAAAACTCAGCCATGGTCAAACCTGTCAACGCAACGCGTAAACGGTTGCCAGGAGGCTCATTCATTTGCCCGTATACAAGAGCAACTTTATCAAGAACGCCACCTTCCTTCATCTCGTGGTAGAAATCGTTACCTTCACGAGTCCGTTCGCCCACACCAGCAAACACAGAGTAACCACTGTGCTCAGCCGCAATATTACGGATCAATTCCATCATGTTAACGGTTTTACCTACACCCGCACCACCGAACAATCCGACCTTACCACCCTTTGCAAACGGGCAAACCAGATCAATCACCTTAATTCCGGTTTCAAGTAATTCATTGGAGGCAGATAGCTCATCAAAAGCAGGTGCCTTACGATGGATAGCCCAGCTTTCTTCGTGACCAATTTCACCTTGTTCGTCAATTGGATTACCTAGCACATCCATAATACGACCCAGTGTTTTAGGTCCAACAGGAACTGAGATGGGTGCACCAGTACCATCTACCAGCATTCCACGGCGCAAGCCGTCTGTTGTACCCATAGCGATAGAACGAATCACACCATCACCCAGTTGCTGCTGTACTTCAAGGGTCAAATTCTGGTCATTCATTTTCAATGCATCATAGACCTTCGGCATACCTTCGCGTGGGAACTGCACGTCAACCACCGGCCCAATAATCTGTACGATTTTTCCTTGGCTCATCATTAATCCTTAATACAATTTTAGAATTCTGCTAATCAGCGCTTAAACAGCAGCTGCACCGGCTACGATCTCAGACAACTCTTTGGTAATTGCTGCTTGGCGAGTCTTGTTGTAAATCAACTTCAACTCGTCGATCACATTTCCAGCATTATCTGAAGCTGCTTTCATTGCTACCATACGTGCGCTTTGTTCTGAAGCCATATTTTCAGAAACAGCCTGGAATATCAGCGCTTCAACGTAACGGATCAAAACTGAATCGACAACACTTTTAGCATCAGGCTCGTAGATATAATCCCAGTGCCCTTCCGCCGCGCCCATTTTTTCACCCGTTAATGGCAGAATTTGCTCAAAAACCGGCTCCTGTTTCATGGTATTGATAAAACGGGTATAGCAAATGTGAAGCGAATCGATTTTGCCTTCTACATAGGCATCGAGCATCACTTTAACCGGGCCTATCAATTTTTCCATGTGCGGCGTATCGCCCAGTCCAGTCAATTGAGATGACACTGTGGCTCCTAGTCGCTGCATAAAACCAACGCCTTTGTTACCAATCGCGCAAACATCCACTCCTACATTGTTGCTATCCCAATCTTTCATTTTGGAAAGTACATTGCGAAGTACGTTCGTGTTTAGTCCGCCGCACAATCCTTTGTCAGAGGTGATAACAATCACACCTGCACGTTTAAGCTCTTTGCGTTCAACCAGAAAAGGATGTTTATATTCTGGATGTCCTTGGCTCATATGGGCAGCAACATTGCGAATCTTTTCAGCATAGGGTCTAGCTGCACGCATCCGTTCTTGCGCTTTACGCATTTTAGACGCAGCAACCATTTCCATTGCGCGTGTAATTTTTTGGGTATTTTGGACGCTTTTTATTTTCGTCCGAATTTCCTTACCGCCAGCCATCGTAATGTTCCCTCAATAAGGGGGTAGATCAGAACTACACCAACCCACCCTCTTCAGCGTCCTTAATTAATAAACTGCAGTCGCTTTGAACTCTTCAATAGCTGCACCAAGAACCTTCTCGGAATCACCATCGAGTTCATTGCTGGACTCGATTTTTTCCATCAGCGCGCTATGCTTGCCTTTCATGAACGATTGAAGTGCCGATTCAAATGCTAGAACCTTGCTCACATTAACATCATCCATATAGCCTTTGCTTACAGCAAATAACGTAACAGCCATTTCAGAGATATTCATTGGTGAATACTGAGCCTGCTTCATCAATTCAGTAACCAGCTTTCCGCGTTCAAGTTGCTTGCGTGTTGCCTCGTCAAGGTCAGAAGCAAACTGGGCAAATGCAGCCAGTTCACGATATTGCGCCAAAGCCAGACGTATACCGCCACCCAGCTTTTTAATCACTTTGGTTTGTGCAGCGCCGCCTACTCGGGACACGGATAGACCGGCGTTAATCGCTGGGCGAATACCTGAATTGAACAAGTCCGTTTCCAGGAAGATCTGACCGTCCGTAATCGAAATCACGTTGGTTGGAACGAATGCAGAAACGTCGCCAGCCTGGGTTTCAATAATGGGTAACGCTGTCAAAGAACCTGTTTTACCTTTAACTTCACCTTTTGTAGCTTTTTCTACGTAATCGGCATTCACTCGTGCGGCTCTTTCCAGCAAACGTGAATGCAAATAGAACACGTCTCCAGGATAGGCTTCGCGACCAGGTGGACGACGTAGCAACAGGGAAATTTGACGATATGCCCATGCTTGCTTGGTCAAGTCATCATAAACAATTAAGGCGTCTTCTCCGCGATCACGGAAATATTCGCCCATTGCGCAACCAGAGTACGGTGCAATATATTGCATTGCAGCTGAATCAGAAGCGCTAGCCGCAACAATGATGGTATGCCCTAAAGCACCGTGCTCTTCAAGCTTCCGCACGACGTTGGCGATGGATGAAGCCTTCTGGCCAATCGCAACATAAATACAGATTACGCCAGTACCTTTTTGATTGATGATGGTATCAATGGCCACAGCGGTTTTACCCGTTTGGCGGTCACCAATAATCAATTCGCGCTGTCCGCGACCAATAGGCACCATCGCATCAACAGATTTCAAACCGGTCTGCATCGGTTGTGTCACTGACTGACGCTCAATAACGCCCGGTGCAATTTTTTCGATGGGCGAAGTGACCTTCGCATTAACCGGCCCTTTTCCGTCAATGGGTTGACCAAGTGAATTTACTACGCGGCCAATCAGCTCTGGACCAACAGGCACTTCCAAAATTCTGCCGGTACACTTTACTGTGTCACCTTCCGTGATGTGTTCATATTCACCAAGCACAACGGAACCGACTGAGTCACGTTCCAAATTCAGAGCCAAGCCGAAGGTATTGCCTGGAAACTCCAGCATCTCACCTTGCATAACATCGCTCAAACCATGGACACGCACAATACCGTCTGTTACCGAAACTACGGTTCCTTGCGTCCGCACTTCTGCTGCGGTGGCAAGGTTTTCAATTTTGCTTTTAATCAGTTCACTGATTTCTGATGGGTTTAACTGCATGATTTCTCCTAACGTTTGAGCGTGTACGCCATCGTTTGTAATCTACCGCGAATCGAGGTATCGAAGACTTCGTCTCCTACTTCTACTTTTACACCACCGATTAACTCGGGTTCAACGATAACGCTTGCTTCAATCTTGCGTCCGAAACGGACTTCCAGAACTTTCACTAATTCGCTGAGCTGTGCACTATCCATTGCAAATGCACTGGTAATCTTTGCTTCAACGACACCCTCTTGTTCTGACTTTAGCGTTTCGTAAGCATTCGCTATTTCTTGCAGTAGCGACAGGCGGCCGTTTTGCACCAGCAACTTCACCAGATTCAAACCTTGCTCGTCCAATTGTTTTTCACAAAGGGATGTGAACAAGGCTTCCAGTTGTTGACTCGTTATTTTCGGATTGCCTATCAGTACTTGCATTTGTGTATCGGCAGCAATCATTGATACAAACTGCAGCATGCCTGACCACTTTTCAAGTGCATTTTCCTGTTTTGCCAAGCGATAAACTGCCTCGGCATAAGGTCTTGCTATTGTGACGTTTTCTGCCATGGCGGGCCTATAATTCGCTCTTTAAGGAGGTTAGCAATTCAGCATGCGCCTTTGCATCAACTTCCCGACGCAGAATTTTTTCTGCACCTGCAATTGCCAGATCGGCCACTTGCTGCCTCAACACTTCCTTGGCACGGAAAACTTCTTGATCAATCTCAGCTTTTGCACCCACTAACAATCGGTCACCCTCTTGTTTTGCAGTGTTTTTTGCTTCTTCGATGATCTGTGTTGAACGCTTTTCAGCTTGCGCAATAATTTCGGAAGCGCTTTGCTTAGCTTCATGTATAACTTGAGTTGAATGCCTAGCTGCGAGCTCTAGTTCATGCTTGCCGCGTTCGCCTGCTGCCAGACCATCTGCTATTTGCTTTTTACGAGTTTCCAGCGCGAGCATAATGGGTGGCCATACAAACTTCATGCAGAACCAGACGAACATGATAAACATGATCGCTTGCCCGAGAAGGGTTGCATTTATATTCATGCGCGAACCTTTCCTGAGTTAAATTCCATTGGTTGAATTACTTGCCAACCACTGCGAACAGAATGTACATGGAGATACCAACAGCAATCATTGGCACCGCATCAACCAGACCCATTACAACGAAGAACTGGGTACGTAGCATAGGGATCAATTCAGGCTGGCGTGAAGCACCTTCCAGAAAACGACCACCCAAAATACCAATACCGATAGCAGCGCCCAAAGCACCCAAACCCATCATGATCGCGCCAGCGATATAAAGTAACGATGTTTCCATTTGTTTCTCCTGTTTAAGTTACGATAGTTAAATTAAAAATTAATGATGTTCCTGATGAGCCATATCCAGATACACAATAGTCAGTGTCATAAAGATAAAGGCTTGCAAAGTGATAATCAGAATATGAAAAATGGCCCATGGCAACGACAGTGACCACTGAACCCAGAAGGGCAGCAACGCGATCAAAATAAAGATCATTTCGCCAGCATACATATTGCCAAACAAACGCAGTGCCAGGGAAACCGGCTTGGCAATCAGATTTACGCCTTCTAGAAATATGTTTGCCGGCAGACCCCATTTACCAAATGGCTGCAGCGTCAGCTCACCAATGAAACCACCAGCCCCTTTGATTTTCACACTGTAAAAAATCACCAGTAAAAACACGGCTATGGACATACCAAATGTGGCATTTGGGTCTGTACTTGGAACCACCTTGAAGAATGGCAACCCTGCCTCGTGGGCAATTAGCGGAATAAAGTCGATTGGCAGCAAATCCATCAAGTTCATCAGAAATATCCAGATGAATATGGTTAATGCCAGCGGCGCTACCAGATCATTTTTCCCGCCATTAAACGAACCACGAACACTGGTATCAATAAATTCTACAATCCATTCAACAAAATTCTGCAAGCCAAAAGGCACACCAGCAGCAGCACGTTGTGCGACTTTATTGAACAGGTATAAAAATACAATGCCAAGCAACAGCGACATGCCGAGCGTATCCAAATTGATTGCCCAGAATCCCATTTCTTTAGCTTGTTCTGCTGTGTGTGCAATTCCCAAAGAACCATCAGGCAATTTGCCATAGGTTAAATTCTGTAAATGATGCTTGATATATTCAGCTGAGGTGAGTGCTTCGCTCGACATTTTTAATTACTCTTTATTCCATGCATTATTTGAGAAACGATCAAGGTTAATTGCCCCAAGGCAAACCCGACCAAAACCGCTATAGGGTTCAAACCCAATGACCCCATCCCTGACGCAAGTAGCAGGGCTACAAAAATAAATCGCTCCAAACTGGAGCGGTAAAACAGGTGCAAATTTTTTTGCACTTCTAGCAGATTTCTTTTTTCGGCTTGATTCATGCGCCAAACAAGAATCACTACATTCGCCATCGCCACCAACGATCCGAACAGAATGGCTATTGCCGTCGTCCGATCCCAGGTTACATAGCCAACCATAAACAGGATTACCGTAACAACAATTTGGGCTCTTACCAGCCAATTAGTAATGAATGGCATTACGCCGAGCACAGCAAATCATTAAATTATAATATATAATTTTTACGAGTGTCAATAACTACGTGTGTTTTACGTTAAGCCTTAATATTATATCAAATAATTAATAATCCAATTAATTATTTTGATGAAGGCAATTGATGGGGCTTCCTGACTTGATTGCGGTATATTTTAGAAGCGGTTGATAATACTATCCAGCTGATCAAAGTTGCTGTATTCAATGATCATTTTGCCCGCCCCTTTTTTTCCAGACTTGAATACAACTTTTGTGCCCAATTTATCGGACAAATCTTCCTGTAATCTCATCACATCCCTATCTGGTATTGCCTGTATCTTTTCTTTCGGGTTCTGAAGGCGCTGTACTAATCGTTCGGTTTCTCTTACTGACAACTGTTTTGTTACAACTTCATGTGCGATTTCTGATTGTTTTGCGTGTGACAGCGCCAGCAACGCCCTTCCATGCCCCATGTCAATCTGGTTTTTCATTAACAAATCCTGTGCAGGACTGGACAAATTCAGTAGCCGCAGCAAGTTGGTGACTGCACTGCGCGACCGGCCTACTGCTTCTGATGCCGCCTGATGGGTCATTTGAAATTCATCAATCAGGCGCTGAATCCCCGCTGCCTCTTCAAGCGGGTTTAGATTTTCCCGTTGTATGTTTTCTATTAATGACATGGCTAGCGCGGCTTCGTCCGCCACTTCCCGAACTAGCACAGTTACTTCCGTTAGTCCGGCCAGCTTGGCCGCCCGCCATCGCCGTTCACCTGCAATGATTTCGTAATTGCCCTGTTCCAGGCGCCTGACCAGTATGGGCTGCATAATGCCTTGCGCTTTAATGGATTCAGATAGCTGCGCAAGGGATTCCTGATCCATATGGGTGCGTGGCTGATATTTGCCGGGTTGTAGCTGAGACAAACTTAGCGTTTTTAACGCATCCTTTTCTTCTGCGTCTTCATTATTACCTAACAGAGCATCTAGCCCGCGCCCTAAACCTTTTAACTTAGCCATTTTTTACCTATTTATTTTCGTATGCCATTTTATACAATCACGCTGTCACTTTATGGCGCAACATCTCCCCTGCAAGCGCCAGATATGCCTGCGCCCCCTTGGATGATTTGTCGTGATATAAAACCGGGATGCCATAACTGGGGGCTTCTGCTAACCGAATATTACGTGGAATGACTGTGCGATAAACCTTATCCCCAAAATGCTGCTTGAGTTGTTCAGAAACTTGTTGCGCGAGCATATTTCTGGGATCAAACATGGTGCGCAATAATCCTTCAATTTCCAAACCGGGATTTAAGTGAGCGCGCACTTTCTTGATTGTCTGCACCAGATCACTTAATCCTTCCAGTGCATAGTATTCACACTGCATCGGAATCATGACTGCATCAGCCGCACAAAGCCCATTAATCGTTAATAAATTAAGCGCTGGCGGACAATCTATCAAGATATAGTCATAGGACTGTGCAAATTGTGTCAGCGCGCTTTTCAGTCGTGTTTCACGATGCGGCTGATCGACGAGTTCCACCTCTGCACCAGCCAAATCCCGATTGGCCGGAATTAAATCAAATTTTCCGGTGGGTGAAGTCACGGTGATCTCGGCTACACCGGCTTGCTCTAACAACAAATGATAAACCGTTTTTTTTAGTGCATGCTTATTTATCCCACAACCCATTGTGGCGTTACCCTGCGGATCCAGATCAATCAACAACACCTTTCGCTTGGCTGCGGCAAGACTTGCTGCCAAATTGACGGTTGTCGTCGTTTTTCCTACCCCGCCTTTCTGGTTGGTTATTGCTAATATTTTAGTCATTTAATCCGCCTTAATTACAACCAAATGTCGTTGTGCATCCAAACCGGGTACAGAAAGAGGATACGTTTCCTGTACTTTCGCTTCGGGGGGTAATTGCGCCAACTCCTCAAAAGGATACAGCCCCTTCATTGCCAGAAATACACCTTTCGTATCCACCAAATGTCGGGTAAGTTTATAAAATTCGCCCATATCCGAAAATGCTCTCGAAATGACCATATCGAACTTGTTTGTTGGGTGCCAGTTTTCTACCCTTTCACACACTACGTTTACATTGCCAAGCCCTAATTCAATACCCGCTTGCTGCGCAAAAGTTGTTTTTTTGTGGTTACTATCCAGCACTACAACCTCTAATTCTGGCAGAGCAATCGCTAGAGGAATGCCTGGCAATCCCGCACCGCTGCCAACATCTATCAAACGCTTTCCCTTTATGTACGGAAGTACGGACAGCGAATCCAGTAAATGATGGGAAACCATCTTCTCAGCTTCACGGATAGCCGTCAGGTTATAAACTTTGTTCCACTTCAACAATAATCCAAGATAATCAAGCAGTTTTATCTGGATTTCTGAACTTAACGTGATGTCCATTTTCCTTAGCCCATCGGCCAGTTTTGTTTCAAGTGTCATGCGCTTATCTTTTTGCTGAAGTTTGGATGATTTCGTTTTAAATGGACCAGCAGAACAGAAATTGATGCTGGTGTTACACCAGAAACGCGGGCCGCTTGACCAAGTGTTTCCGGTTTGTGCAGATTCAGTTTTTGCTGGACCTCAATGGACAGCCCCCTGACTTCTTTATATTCAATATCTTCAGGAATCAGCATGGCATCATAATGTTTATGCCGGTCAATTTCTTCCTGTTGCCTTTCAATATATCCCTGATATTTAGTCTGAATTTCAACCTGTTCTGCGACAGAAACATCATGCACAGAGACACCCGCACCAGGCAAGGTCATCAACAACGGATAATTAACCTGCGGACGACGCAGCAAATCATATAAAGAATATTCGTGTTCAATGGGCTTACCCAACACCCTGATTGCATCTGCTTCTGGCAATATCTTAGGATTAACCCAGGAGGATTTAAGGCGCTCCAGCTCCCTGGCAATTGCTTCGCGTTTTTTATCAAACAGGGCCCATCGCACATCATCAACAACGCCTAATTGCCTTCCAGTATCAGTCAATCGAAGATCAGCATTGTCTTCGCGTAACATCAATCGATATTCAGCCCGGCTAGTAAACATGCGATACGGTTCGGTTACACCACGCGTAATCAAATCATCTACCAGCACACCAAGATAAGCCTGGTCGCGCGACGGGCACCACGAAGATTGTTCCTGTGCATAAAGCCCTGCATTTATTCCTGCCAGAATTCCCTGCGCTGCCGCTTCTTCATAGCCAGTGGTACCATTAATCTGACCTGCAAAAAACAATCCGCGAATTGCCTTGGTTTCAAGAGAGCTTTTTAATCCTCTGGGATCAAAATAATCATACTCGATAGCATAGCCGGGTCTCGTGATGTGTGCATTTTCAAATCCGGTTATCGACCTTACCAGCGCTAATTGCACATCAAACGGCAGGCTGGTTGAAATCCCGTTAGGATAAATTTCATTGGTAGTCAACCCTTCAGGCTCTACAAAAATCTGATGGGAATCTTTCGTTGCAAAACGTACAACTTTATCTTCAATTGACGGACAGTAGCGCGGGCCCACGCCTTCAATCACCCCCGTATACAAGGGTGAGCGATCAAGCCCGCCATGTATTATTTCATGCGTTCTTACATTTGTATGGGTTATCCAGCATGGTAATTGGCGCGGATGTTGTGCCACATTTCCCATATAGGAAAAAACGGGTTCCGGATCATCCCCCGGCTGCTCTGTCATAACTGAATAGTCAAGCGAGCGGCCGTCTATCCGCGGCGGCGTACCCGTTTTCAACCTGCCTACTGGTAATTGCAATTCGCGCAGACGGTACGCCAGACTGACTGCAGGAGGATCACCCGCCCGCCCAGCCTGGTAATTACTTTGCCCGACATGAATCAGTCCCGCGAGAAAAGTCCCTGCGGTCAACACCACGGTTTTGGAAGTAAATTTCAAACCAAGTTGCGTTTGTACGCCGACTACATGATCCCCAGCAAGCAACAGATCATCTACTGCCTGTTGAAATAACCACAGGTTAGGCTGGTTTTCCAGTCGATGACGTATGGCCTGTTTATATAAAATTCGATCAGCTTGAGCGCGTGTTGCCCTGACAGCGGGGCCTTTGCTGGAATTCAGGATGCGAAATTGTATTCCTCCTTCATCTGTCGCGATCGCCATCGCACCGCCTAAAGCATCAACTTCTTTGACCAAATGCCCCTTGCCAATGCCTCCTATAGAGGGATTGCAAGACATTTGCCCCAAGGTTTCTATGTTGTGTGTGAGCAGCAGCGTTTTCTGCCCCATGCGCGCACTGGCAAGGGCAGCCTCCGTTCCGGCATGGCCGCCGCCAATAACAATGACATCAAAAGTAGTTGGGTAATGCATTTGCTGGATCATTTTAAACTGATTGAAGGCGCCTATTATATACGGCGGTTTTGTAAAATCGAAATTTGTCTCGTTTTATTGTTTCACGTGAAACAATAAAACGGATTTATTGCCACCTTGAAATGAATCAAACGAGTATGACCCAGGATACAGTGCGCGCTGAAATGAATGAAATACGCCTGATCAGGCAAAGATGCTGCTATAACGAACAGCTACAATGATTTATTTGCCAATACAAAATCGGGAAAATATTTCGCCAAGAAGATCATCAGCAGAAAACTCCCCGGTAATGGAATTTAGCGACTCCTGAGCCAAACGAAGTTCCTCTGCCAACAACTCCAATTGAAGCCAGTATTGGTCCGCATGCTCAACGTGACGAAACGCGGTTTGCAAAGCAATCAAATGTCTTTCCCTTGCCATAAACACGCCTTCACCAGAAGGTTGCCAGCCAGCAACCTGTAACAAATATTCATGTAGAAGGGAAACCCCCTCCCCTGTTTTGGCAGAAAGGAATATATCTGTTTTATGGTCGACCGTCGTTCTTGAAGGGCCTTGTTGTTGCAAATCAATTTTATTGAACACTCTTGCAACAGGTAGTAAAGCCGGCAGGGTATCCAAAATTTTCTGATCAGATTCAGCCAAACCTTGTGCAGCATCAATGACTAAAATGGCCAGATTAGCTTGGCTGATAGATTGCCAGGTTCGATCGATACCAATCAGCTCAACCTGATCTTGCGTTTCCCTTAAGCCTGCTGTATCGATGATATGAATGGGGATGCCTTCAATTTTAATCAGTTGGCGGATTGCATCGCGCGTCGTACCTGGTATCGATGTAACAATTGCGACCTCTTCCCCCGCAAGCTGGTTGAGTAAGCTTGATTTACCCACATTTGGCTGCCCAATTAAAACGGCCTGCAATCCTTCTCTAAGAATACTGCCCTGACGAGCTGTTTTAAGAACTTCGCTGAGTTTGTTTTTGATAGAATCAAGTTTTTCCGAAGCCCCCGCCGCTTCCAGAAAATCAATATCTTCTTCAGGGAAATCGAGTGTCGCTTCAACCAGCATACGTAAATTAATTAGCGCTTCAACCAATTCAAAAATAAGCCTTGAGAATTCTCCTTTTAAGGAACGCATCGCACTACGTGCCGCTTCTGTCGAAGCGGCATCTATCAAATCAACAACACTTTCAGCCTGCGCCAGATCAATTTTGTCGTTAAGATAAGCGCGCTGCGTAAACTCTCCTGGTCCAGCCAGGCGAGCGCCCAGCTTCAAACAACGATTCAAAACGAGTTGCAGAACTGCCGGGCCGCCATGACCCTGCAACTCAAGCACATCTTCACCAGTAAAAGAGTTGGGGCCAGGGAAAAATAATGCAATCCCCTGATCAAGCGGTTCATCAAACTCATCAAGGAAAAAACTAAGCGATGCACTTCTGGGTTCTGGTACTTTTCCCAAAATGTGATGTGCTATGGAAGAAGCTGCTTTACCAGACACCCGAACGACACCAATACCACCACGCCCGGGTGCTGTTGCAACTGCAGCGATTGTATCAGCGTTTAACATGCCCCGCTTTCATCGACTCAATAGCACGAGTGATCTGCCACTGCTGTGCAATAGAAAGCACGTTATTCACAACCCAATACAATACGAGACCGGCCGGGAAAAAGAAGAAAAAGATACTAAAGGCGATCGGCATGAACATCATAACCTTTGCTTGTATCGGATCCGGCGGGGTTGGATTCAGTCTGGTTTGAATAATCATGGTAATCCCCATGATTATTGGCAAAATATAATAAGGATCCGGTATAGATAAATCGTGAATCCATAATATGAATGGCGCCTGACGCATTTCTACGGTTGCAAGCAAAACCCAGTAAAGCGAGATAAATACAGGAATTTGAACAACAACAGGTAAACAACCTCCAAGTGGATTAATTTTTTCTGTTTTGTATAAATCCATCATGGCCTGATGCAGTCTTTGCCGATCATCCCCAAATTGCTCTTTCAGCTTTGCAAGCTTTGGACCAAGTATTCGCATCTGCGCCATTGAACGATAACTTTTGGCTGACAATGGATAAAATGCGAGTTTTATCAAAACGGTTAATAAGATAATGGCTATACCCCAATTATTAACCAGTTTATAAATTGCAGATAACACCCAAAAGAGGGGGGCTGCAATAATCGTCAACAACCCGTAATCAACGCTTAAATTCAGTCCTGGCGCGATTTTTTTAAGATTGTCTTGCTCTTGGGGACCTGCATATAGTTCAACCTTTACGGATTTTGTCTGCCCTGATTCAATTTCCCCGACTGGCAGAATAACACCAGCAGAATATAAATCTGGGCTTAACTCCTTGGTATAAAACTCACGTTGAACATTCCCCACAGGCAACCAGGCACTCAAAAAATAATGCTGCAACATGGCAATCCATCCATCCTGCTTTTTACCTGGCAATTCTTCCTTACCTTTTGCAATATCAGAAAAACTAATTTTGTGAAATTTGCCTGCTTCGGTATAAATTGCGGCGCCCGTGTAGGTTTGAATAAATTTAGGATCGTCGGCTGGCGGTCTGCCATTGCGCAGTATTTGAAAATATGCGTCCGGTTTGATAGCACCAACTCCCGTGTTATTGATTTCATAAGCAACATCAATTAGATAACTATCATTATGAAATGTATAGATTTTTGATACTTTTACGGCATTATCTTCCCACGTCAAGCGAACATCTAGCTTATCTTTACCAGGCAAAATTTTATAATCTGTCGTGTCTGTTTTGAATACTGATTTATGTGAAGGTAAGCCGGCATTTAATAATCCGGATTGTGCGACATAAATATCAGTGGGATTATCATCAAACAGGACGAAATTTTTGGATTTGTCGTGTGTTTCACTATGCTTGGTAAAATCAAGCCTTCTTAAATCCCCACCCATTGTGTCTATCTGAGCATTAACCAGATTGGTATGTACATTTATGCGCTGTCCGGTAGTCAATACACCCGCACTGACAACCTGCTGGGTAGCGGGTAAAGCAGATAACGTTTGCTTTGTTGATGGTAATTGATCCACTGCCGGCTTAACCTGACTGGTAACAGCTTCAGGTTGCGGTTTAGGCTGATGTTCTTTTTGCCATCCATCCCATAACAACAGAATAGAAAATGAAAATGCAATGAACAGGATAAGTCTTTGAGTATCCATAATTTATATTTATTTAATCAAGGGAGTGGGTCATAACCGCCGTGGTGCCAAGGGTGGCAACGAGCAATACGCTTTGTTCCTAGAAACAACCCTTTTAAAAAACCATACTTGTTCAGCGCCTGGCACGCGTATTCTGAACAAGTCGGGGTATACCTGCAGCTATTTCCAATAAAAGGACTTAAAAGAAGTTGATAACCTTTTATCAGATAGATGGTGAAACGTGACATTTTTTCAATCCGCCAAGAAGTTTTAAAAGTTCCTGATGTATTTCCGACTGTGAAGACTGTCCAAAAAGCTTTTTCGTCCGCACGACCACATCCAAACTACCAAATTGCTGCTGATTCAGACGAAAAAATTCACGTATAGTTCGTTTAATATAATTACGATCCACAGCTCGTTTAGATATTTTTCGACTTACAATCAATCCCAATCTGGGATAGGTGAGCTGATTTGGTTTCGCAAATATTTGAAAAAAATGATTTCCAACCGAGCACCTGAAATTAAAAACGGATGAAAACTCATCCGTTTTATGTAATCGTTTGCAACTCGGCAAGCTATAATTAGCTTTCAAAGCTATTAACTTCCTACACGGCTAGTCGTGCGCGACCTTTTGCTCTACGAGCTCTGATAACGCCGCGGCCACCAGGTGTTTTCATTCTGACACGAAACCCATGCGTGCGTTTACGACGGGTAACTGAGGGTTGATAAGTACGTTTCATTTCATCCTCGCAAGATTTTTCTGCAATAAAACTTACAATTACACACTCTATATACCCTATATGTCAAGTTTAAATAAATCTTACCCCTGTGGATAAGTTCCAGTAAAATAGACCAAAACACAAGCCACATGCTTGAAGTTGCAGTGTGCACTTAATAGATTACGTAATTTAATTCAAATCAAAGACTTTATGGAAAATTTCTGGCTTATTTGCCTAAGCCAATTTGAGAAAGAACTGCCTTCTCAACAATTCAACACCTGGATCAAACCGCTTAAATTTGAAGCTGGTGCGGATTCTATCCGCCTGCTTGCTCCAAATCGTTTTGTTTCCCAGTGGGTGAAAGATAAGTTTTTAACACGATTCAAAGAAATAGCAGAAGCACACTTTTCCAAACCCGTCACTATTGAACTTGTTTTATACAATAATGGTTCTGATGCGAGTCAAACTACGCCCAAACAAAATATATCTGCACCAAAACTGATAAATACACATCAAACAAAACCCGATAATTCCAGATTAAATCCTACCTTTACTTTCGATACTTTTGTTACTGGTAAAGCCAATCAGTTAGCCAGGGCAGCTGCCCTCCAGGTAGCAGAAAATGTGGGTGTAGCCTATAATCCGTTGTTTGTCTATGGCGGTGTAGGTTTAGGTAAAACACATTTGATTCAAGCTATTGGCAATTATGTTAAAGAACAGAACAAAAATGCAAAAATCAGTTATATCCATGCAGAACGCTATGTATCTGACGTAGTTCGGGCTTATCAACATAAAGCTTTTGATGAATTCAAGCGCCATTATCACTCACTGGATTTATTATTAATCGATGATATCCAGTTTTTTGGTGGTAAAAATCGTACCCAGGAAGAATTTTTCTATGCGTTTAATGCGCTCATAGAAGCTAAAAAGCAGATTATTATCACTTGCGATTCCTATCCAAAAGAAATTGCAGGTGTTGAAGACCGACTCATTTCTCGTTTTGGATGGGGATTAACTGTTGCAATAGAACCCCCGGAATTAGAAATGCGAGTTGCTATTCTGTTAAAGAAGGCTGCTGCCGAGAATATTAAGCTGGACGAAAATGTTGCTTTTTTTATAGCAAAACAAATTCGTTCCAATGTCAGAGAATTGGAAGGTGCAATGAAACGTGTATTAGCTTATTCACGATTTAATGGCCAGGCTATTTCGTTGGATCTTGCGAAAGAAGCACTTAAAGATTTGCTAGCGGTTCAAAACAGATTGATATCGATTGAGAATATACAAAAAACTGTGGCTGATTACTACAAAATGAAAGTAGCAGAGATGTATTCTAAAAAACGAACAAGAACAGTTGTTCGTCCACGTCAAATTGCGATGGCATTAGCAAAAGAACTGACTCAACACAGCTTACCTGATATTGGAGAAGCTTTTGGTGGACGAGATCATACGACGGTTTTGCATGCATGTCGTAAAATTGCAGAATTAAGACAAACCGAACAAGATATAAATAAAGATTTCTCTGTATTAATGCAAGTATTAACCAGTTAAAAAAGTGTTTATAAAATGTGGATAACCTTAAGTAAAAATTAATTCAAAAATTTACTAACAATTTATCCACAGTCTATAAAAGAATCATACAAAACTTATAAATTAAGTTAACTATTTGTAAGTAAACTTGAATATCAGGTTATCCTGAAAAATTAAGCTGCTTTAATTACTATTCTTAGAGTATATATATGTTATTAATTCAAACAGAACGAGACTTCATTCTTAAACCACTTCAAGCCGTAACTGGCATTGTTGAAAGAAGACATACTTTACCCATACTTTCAAATGTTCTAATTCAACGATCTAAAAACAGCCTTTCGTTTATGGCAACGGATCTGGAAATTCAGATTAGTACTATCACACCATGTGAAGATGAGCAGGTTGATTTTGCTATTACAGTATCTGCAAAAAAATTACAGGATATTTGTCGAGCTTTACCTGATAATATGCCTGTTAAACTTGAAGGCCTGGATGGCCGTATACAAGTCAAAGCAGGAAAAAGTAAATTTAGTTTACAAACATTGCCTTCTGAAGATTTTCCTGTACTTGCAGATTTAATCGATACCAAAGGCAGTATTGATATTGGCCAAAAAACGTTCAAGCAATTATTGAGCTTGGTACAATATGCAATGGCTCAACAAGATATCAGATATTATTTAAATGGCTTGTTACTTGTAGTTGAAGGAAATAGTCTGACTGTCGTTGCCACAGATGGTCATCGTTTAAGTTTAGCTTCTATGCCTCTCGAACAAAGTCACGAAAAGCAGGAAGTGATTTTGCCAAGAAAAACAATTATTGAACTAAGCAAATTACTGGCTGATGCTGATGAAAACCTTTCATTAGAACTTGGTCAGAACCAGGCTAAATTTACTTTTTCAAATATTGTGCTTATATCTAAAATTGTTGACGGGAAATTTCCTGATTACAATCGTGTTATTCCTGCTTCTACTGAGAAAAAAATCAGCCTGCCCAGATTACAACTACTGCAATCACTGCAAAGAGTTTCCATTTTATCCAATGAAAAATTTCGTGGTGTACGTATAGTACTCACTAAAGATACTCTTAGTATTTTCTGTAATAACAACGAGCAAGAAGAAGCTCAGGAAGAACTTGAAATCCAATACAATGGTGATCCTTTGGATATTGGATTTAATGTAACTTATTTGATGGATGTATTAAATAATCTGGATTGTGCTCAAATTGAGTGTGGATTTGGCGATGCAAACAGTAGCGCTTTATTTACAATACCCGATAATACAAATTTCAAATATGTCGTAATGCCAATGCGCATTTAAGATTAAATTGTTTCACGTGAAACCAAGAGAATATTAATGAGTGACAAAGAAAATTTACCATCGTCTGACGAACCACTTTATGACTCAAGCAGCATTAAAGTACTAAAAGGTTTAGAAGCAGTTCGCAAACGTCCCGGCATGTATATTGGCGATACCAGTGATGGTACCGGTTTACATCATATGGTTTTTGAAGTGGTAGATAATGCCATTGACGAAGCATTGGCTGGTCATTGCGATGAAATTAAAATTGTCATTCATCCAGATAACTCTATTAGTGTAGTTGATAATGGACGAGGTATTCCTACAGATATTCATCCTGAAGAAGGCCGTTCTGCAGCAGAAGTTATTATGACGGTGCTACATGCGGGAGGGAAATTTGATAGTAACTCTTATAAAATTTCTGGTGGATTACATGGTGTAGGGGTGTCTGTTGTTAACGCGTTATCTGAATGGTTAAAGCTGACTGTTAGACGTGATGGGAAAGTTCATCAGATGGAGTTTCGACTAGGTGACCCTGTCGAACCCCTGAAAGAAACAGCTACGACTGAAAGACGTGGTTCGGAAATACATTTTATGCCAAGTAAGGAAACATTTGGCCTTGTTGAATTTCATTATGATATTTTGGCTAAACGGTTACGTGAACTTTCTTTTTTAAATAATGGCGTTAAAATTGAACTGGTAGACCAAAGAAACAATAAAGAAGAAAACTTTGCTTTTAGTGGTGGAATTAGAAGTTTTGTTGAGTACATGAACAAAAACAAATCTGTTTTGCATCCCCATATTTTTCATGCCATGGGTGAAAAAGATGGTATGTCAGTTGAAGTAGCGATGCAATGGAATGATTCATATCAAGAATCTGTTTTATGTTTTACAAATAATATTCCACAACGTGATGGTGGCGCTCATCTAACCGCATTACGTGCTTCCATGACAAGAACGCTGAATCAGTATATTGAAACAAATGAATTAGCAAAAAAAGCCAAGGTTGATACCGGTGGTGATGATATGCGAGAAGGACTAACCGCTATTCTTTCAGTCAAAATACCTGATCCTAAATTTTCATCTCAAACAAAAGATAAACTGGTTTCTGCTGAAATTAGACCACTGGCTGAAGAAGTAATAGGTCAGGGGTTATCAGAGTTTTTATTGGAAAATCCGGTTGATGCAAAAATTATTATTGGAAAAATAATTGAAGCAGCTCGAGCACGGGAAGCTGCACGTAAAGCTCGGGAAATGACCCGTCGTAAAGGCGTGCTGGATGGTATGGGATTGCCAGGAAAATTAGCGGATTGTCAGGAAAAAGATCCCGTCATGTCTGAAATTTATCTGGTAGAGGGCGACTCTGCGGGTGGTTCAGCAAAACAGGGCAGAGATAGAAAATTCCAGGCAATTTTGCCGCTAAAGGGAAAAATTCTGAATGTGGAAAAAGCGCGTTTTGATAAACTCGTTTCTTCTCAAGAAATTGTCACTCTCATTACTGCACTTGGAACCGGGATTGGTAAGGACGAGTACAACATTGAAAAGCTGCGATACCATCGCATTATTATCATGACAGACGCTGACGTGGACGGCTCTCATATCCGTACCTTATTGTTAACTTTCTTTTATCGCCAAATGCCGGAACTTGTTGAGCGGGGCCATATTTACATAGCCCAGCCTCCTTTGTACAAAGTTAAACACGGTAAAGATGAGCGTTATATAAAAGATGATCACGAACTGAAACAGTATCTACTTCAAGAAGCTTTACGAAATGCGGAATTTGTAACACAACAAGACGCAGCGCCTCTAAGCAGGGAAGCACTTGAAAGTCTTGCAAAAGATTACTTGCTGGCTGAAGCGGTAATAGATCGTTTGAATAATTTTGTAGACCCGGAAGTGCTTCATGCGATGCTTCTGGGCGTAAACTTAAATCTGTCAACTGCCGAACAAGCTGCACAAAGTGCCGAACAATTGGAAAAACTGGTATCAGGAAAAGGTATCCGGATTCGTTCTAAATATGAGGAAGAAGAAGAAAGTTATCACTTGTTGGTTGAAAAAATGCACCATGGTAATCTTCAGATTAGTCATATTGATGGCGCCTTTCTGGAAAGTGGTGATTATGCACAAATTAAAAAGACGGCTGAAGTATTGCAAGGCTTACTTGGTGCAGGTGCGTATGTAAAACGTGGTGAACGTATCATGCCAATTACTGAATTTAGTGAAGCATTAACCTGGTTGCTGGCAGAAGTTCGAAATGGCTTAAATATTCAACGCTATAAAGGGCTGGGTGAAATGAACCCTTCCCAATTATGGGAAACAACCATGGACCCCGCTGTACGTAGATTGTTACGCGTACAGATCGAAGATGCCATAAGTACAGATGAAAGCTTTGTGACGTTAATGGGAGATCAAGTAGAACCAAGACGTGCATTTATTGAAAGTAATGCATTGGGTGTACGAAATCTGGATGTATAAGGTTTTTCATTAAAATGAAAAGGCAGCTATAAGCTGCCTTTTTTATTTGAGGGATAATAATTAAACTTTGGATTAATGGCTCGGTTTTTTATAAGCAACAACTGATTTAGTATTGAATGCATGTTTAAAACGGGCTCTACAGGTAAATCTATAGGTTTTTATCTGTTTTTGATATGCAGGTATGCCAGAAAGCAAAATAATCCAAATTTTAAGGTTTTGAGAGGCTGCCGATTATTATCTAAAAATGGCCATGTTGAGTTTATACGTAATTATGAAATTTAATTTAATTTAATTTAAAACATAAAACAAATTTAGTTATTTCATAATAAACAAGCCGCTGCAAGCAACGGTGTATTAACGTGTCGAAAACAGCTGGCTTTTAGCCAGCATTCGCCCCAACGGGGGGGAATAAACCCAGAAAGATTAAATCAGAAAATGCCTGGGTTAATATTGAGTAAGACAAAGAAAACACGTTGAAAAATTAATTTTCCGGTTTTGATTTAGGTTTTACTGATGCTGTCTTAGCTGTCTTAGCTGTCTTAGCTGTGGTAACAGTTTTTGCTGTTTTGGCGGTCTTAGTCGATTTTGTGGCTGTTTTAGTTTTTTTCTTGACCCCACCTTTGGTAGATTTAGCCGCTAGCAGCTCTACGGCTTGATCCAGCGTCACACTTTCTACGGTCAACGGTGCTGGAATAGTGGCATTGTCTTTTCCATGTTTTACATAAGGTCCGTAGCGTCCCTCATAAACGCCAATAGGTTTTTGATCTTCCGGGTGTATACCTACTTCACGAAGCATGCCGCGATTGGATTTGGGCTCTGCGAGCAAAGCAACTGCGCGTTCCAGGCCAATATCGTAAACATTATCAGTTTTAGGAATGGATTTAAACTCACTGTTGTGCTTTAAATAAGGTCCAAACCGACCAATACTTGCCTCAATTAATTTTCTGGTATCAGGGTGCGTGCCCACTTCTCTTGGCAGAGATAATAGTTTGAGTGCAGTCGTTAAATCAGCAGTTTCTACGGGTACATTTTTGGGCCAGGCGGCGCGGCGCGGTTTCTTTTCTGCGCCTGCAACAACTGGGCCCAGCTGGACGTAATAACCAAAAGGCCCTTTCAGCAGCAATATGTCCAGAGCTGTTTTAGGATCTGGTCCAAGGGTAACTGGCTCTTCTGGCTGTCTGCCATTTTCTACAGGTCTGGTGTAGTCACATTCCGGGTAGCCGCTACACCCAATGAAAACGCCGCGTTTGCTGGGATACTTGTATAAGCCTTTACCGCACTTCGGGCACGGTTCGTTCAGCGCTTCACCACGCTCTACTTCCTGCTTTTCAGTGATCAGTTTGTGAAAAGAGGTCCAGAATTCTTCCAGAACCGGAATCCATTCTGCCTTGCCGGTGGAAATAAAGTCCAGTTTGTCTTCCAGTTTGGCAGTGAAATCGTAATCGACGTATCGTGCAAAGTGTTCTGTCAGAAAACCATTAACGATTCGCCCGATTTCAGTTGGCGTAAAGCGTTTTTTGTCCAGAATAGCGTATTCACGTGCTTGCAGTGTGGAGATAATGCTGGCGTAGGTTGATGGACGGCCTATTCCATATTCTTCCAGGCTTTTGACCAGGCTGGCTTCTGTATAGCGCGGAGGTGGCTGAGTAAAGTGCTGATCGCCGTAGAGTTTATCAATTCCAATTTGCTCGCCCTCTTCCAGTACGGGCAATTTGTTTTCATCTTCTTCACTGTCTTCACTGACTTCGTCTTCACCTTCCTGATATACAGCAATAAATCCGGGGAAAACCAATGTTTGGCCTGTTGCACGAAATAAATTATCTTTGCCAGCAACACTGATATCCAGGCTAACCGTATCAAACTTGGCGGGGCTCATCTGGCATGCCAGAGTGCGCTTCCAGATCATTTCATAGAGCTTTGCCTGGTCCAGTGTAAGAAACTCCCGGATGCTTTGCGGACTGCGCGAAATGGCAGTCGGTCGAATTGCTTCGTGGGCTTCCTGAGCATTTTTTGATTTATTTTTGTAGGCAACAGGCGCTTTGGGCAGATAGTCAGCATCAAAGTTTTTGCTGATATATTGCCGAATGTCTTCAATGGCTTCATTTGCGAGGCTGACAGAGTCGGTACGCATGTAAGTAATCAAACCTGTCGCGCCACTTCCGGTATCGACACCTTCATAGAGTTGCTGGGCCACACGCATGGCGCGCTCTGTAGTAAAGCCAAGTTTACGCACTGCTTCCTGTTGCAGGGTGGAGGTGGTAAAAGGTGCAGCTGCCTGGCGCTGTTTACGCTTTTTATCCACTTTGACAACGGTGCCGGTAGATTTGGCGTTTTCCGTCAGGAAATCAATCACACTCTGGTTTTTATCGGCATTTTGAATGCTGAACTGGGACAGTTTTTCCCCGTGCAACTGAAATAGTTTGGCGGAAAACTTTTGTTTTCCTTTATGGCTGTCTAAGTGAACGCTCCAGTATTCTTCAGATTTAAACGCTTCGATTTCCAGTTCACGCTCAACAATCAATCTGAGTGCCGGACTCTGTACACGACCAGCGGAAAGTCCTTTGCTGATTTTTTTCCACAATAGCGGGGATAAATTGAAACCGACCAGGTAATCCAGTGCGCGGCGTGCTTGTTGCGCATTGACAAGCGGCATTTCAATATCACGAGGATTTGCGATGGCGGCTTTTACAGCGGTTTCAGTAATTTCGTGAAACACGACGCGTTTCAGGGTTTTGCTTTTAAGCAGTTTCTTGGATTTAAGAATTTCTGCTATATGCCAGGCAATGGCTTCACCTTCCCGGTCCGGATCCGTTGCCAGAAATATGTGGTCTGCTGCTTTAACCGCTTTGGTAATAGCATCAACGTGACGCGTATTACGCTCGATAAGCTCATACTTCATGGCAAACTCATGTTCTGTATCAATGGCACCCTTTTTAGGTATCAGATCGCGGACATGGCCATAGGAGGCTAGGATTTCGAAATCCTTTCCTAAGTATTTTTTAAGCGTTTTCGCTTTTGATGGTGATTCTACAATCAGAAGATTAGTTGACATGAACTATCTATATATAAAGGAGCAAAGCGAAAGATGATAAGAATAAAACTTGTTGAAGGCAAGTAAGTGCGTGAATTATCAATGCATCTGATAAGGAACATCGCCGAATAAAAGCTCTTCCAGAAACATGTAATCCTGTGCCTGGTCTTGGCTCCACAAGACAATAAGTACTGTCCATTTTAATTTTTCCAGGGTGACTTCATCATCACTGAGCGCAAACACCCGATCTATGACCCACTCTCTTTGTAACGGGTTGACTATACCGGAAGATTCGAGAAAACAGAGAAAACCGCGACATTCTTCGTCCATTTTGCGCAGTTCCTGAAGTGCATAAATACGGTGTGAAGTGCTTTCAGCAAGTTGGTCTGGATACGATCCTTCGGACAGGTCTTCCAGCCCGTTCAACCAGTCCAGAGCTTGATGGATCTCACTTTTATCAAAACCAGCAGCCGAGAGCTTTAAGGCTAAACCCTCTTGGTCCGGGTAATGAAAATCCTCAGCATCAAAATAATTTTCAAATAAGTAGACCAGGATATCAAACATAAATTTCTTCTTTAATATAGATATGAACCTTGCATATGAAATATTTGTAAGTTGGTGTGAATGGGGAAGAAACATGTATTTTAACTGATTCTTTGGTATTGCCCACCAGGTAACGAGGCAACCCGCCCTTCCAACTCCAGTTCTAACAGCATGGCGCAAACACGATCAGTCGTCAAGCCACTGCGGTTGGCAAGGGTATCAATATCAGCTGATTCAAAGCCAAGGCTTTTCATTAAGGGGTGATCATCCGTTTCAGTTTGCAGCGTGTTTGGATGAATGGGTTCTTTCAGCGGTAATTGACCTAGCTCTTCTAATATATCCTGGGCAGACTCAACCAGTTTCGCGCCTTGTTTGATGAGACTATGGCATCCTTTAGATAATGGGGAGTGAATGGAGCCAGGTATAGCAAAGACTTCTTTGCCCTGCTCTGCGGCTAATTTGGCTGTGATCAAGGAGCCGCTTTGAAGGGCGGCTTCCACTACCAGGCAACCCTGAGTTAAGCCGCTAATAAGGCGATTTCTCTTCGGAAAGTTGCCGGCAATAGCCGGCGTGCCTAACGGGTATTCAGAAAGAATAGCACCATTGGCGGCAAGGAGGTGGGCAAGTGCTCTGTTTCGGGCGGGATAAA
Source organism: Sulfurirhabdus sp. (assembly GCA_043759595.1). Taxonomy (GTDB): domain Bacteria; phylum Pseudomonadota; class Gammaproteobacteria; order Burkholderiales; family SMCO01; genus Sulfurirhabdus. Next base: position 96,115 of record JAYVLG010000054.1, read on the forward strand.
CAATATCCAGCCCTGTGCCAACAACGGCTAGACTGCCAGAAGCCCCATTCAAGCCACCCTGATGGGCCGCCGTATCAATGCCTAACGCTAACCCGCTGATGATGCTATATCCACTGTTACTAAGCGTCTGTGCAAAGGCTTCAGCATTCCTTAAGCCTTGAGGGGTAGCGTTACGACTGCCTACAACGGCCAGTGAGGCCCGGTTGAGGAGCGCTCTTTGCCCTTTTAAATAAAACAAGGGTGGAGGATCAGTAATCTGCAATAATGATTCGGGATAGTCTGCATCTGAAAACGTGATCACATGATTATTGGGGTCTTTCAGCCACTCAGTCGTAGGTGCAGTGCTTGCAAGGTCAATACCATTGCTGATGGCTCGCGCTACGGCTTCTTTTACATGCAATTTGAGTGAATTATAGTCCGTGGCAAAAATCCTTTCCGGCTCGCCAAAGGCTTGAAGCAGTTTTCTTAAAGAGGTATTGCCAAGACCGGGAATGAGGCTTAATGCAAGCCAGTGCTGGGTGTTATTCGGCGTTGTCATGATAGACAACGCCGAGACCGTTCAGTCAAACAATAAACATCATGGATTTTGTGCATTATCCAGAGTGCGTACAGTTCGTGTGGACTGGATAACCAGCGCATATGAGACACGGTTAAAGGTTCGGAAAATAAAAGCTAAGCCATATCGCTCATCGGGTAACTTGATGGCGCTGTCTTTATCGTTTTTCTTGCCAAATGGGGTAATGTCGGCGCCATGTCGATAAAGCGCAAGCACATGACCTATTTCCAATCCGTCATCGGTACCTTTATTCAATGAGATGATGTAATTTCGGCCTGTTTCACCCAGGCTGTCTCCGTAAGTGGACATCACGCGGGCGTTGATGGTTTTTTCCGGTGCATGGGGGACATAGCTCGGGAAAACTTCTTTAGAGGCCGGGAGCAAACGATCTCCTACGTTGATTTCCTGTGAGGATTTTACAATCTCAACCGTGGCCGGGTCGCCATTTACTGCGACTTTACCCTGGCCCAGATAAACGGCTTCATAGCCCAGTATTTCTTTGTTATCGGGATCAATAAGAGCGTTTCCGCGGCGATAGATTTGCCAGTAATCTGCTTTTTCCTGAGACAAGCCCTGCGCATACACGACACTCCCTGTACCGGCCAGGACACGGTCTTCCTGGGTCGCTACGATGACGGCTGCTGACTCAAGGCCATCTTTTTCAATAACCAGCGGTCTGCTGATAAAAGGTTCAATGTCAGCCGTAGGAATAGCAGGAATGGCAAGAGCTTTAGTATCGATGCGCGTTTGCGGACTCAGTTTGACAACGGATTTCCCGCCAGATCCATATTTACCATTTTTTAACAGACGTAATTGTGGATATTTACCGCTTCGGTCCAGTACGATAAGATCTCCTGGATAAATAAGGTTAGGATTTTTTATTTCCTGCTTATTCATCTTCCAGATTTCAGGCCAGCGCCATGGCTGTTTCAGGAATTTACCTGAAATATCCCATAGGGTGTCACCCTTTACAACGACGTAGCGATCGGGTGGATTGTCTTGCAGCTGAAGTTCGTCAGCGGCTGCTTGCATAGCAATAAAACCGGATAAAGCTATAGCGATGATTGAGTTACGCATATACGGCCTCGGTCGATAAAGAATTTTATTACTTAAAT